>CBDUKE010000048.1:0-22903 GCA_965367725.1 uncultured Maribacter sp.
CTCATCCAAATCTCATACATAGGTTCACCTTTGCTATTTTTGCCTTGGTGATGCCAGTCATTCCCCTTTAACTCATAATCAAATTTGAGCTCAGCACCGACCCTTGAATTATCCCGGGAGAAAAATTCTATATCTTCTTGATAGACACCATCTTTTGAGGTGAAAGAACCACCTCCTGTTCCATGGAATTTCATGGTTTCGATATTATAAGCAATCCATTGGAATCTACCATCTTGAAGATACTTCAGGGTCTTCCTCGGTTTACTGTCGCCCCTTCTTTCTTGCCCCTCATCCGGTCCACGAGTACCGAATAACCATTGGCCATCCAATTCTTGTTTTAAGTTTTCAGAAGCCTTAAACTCCAATTTATCATCCAAATAAAGGGTTAATTTATTATTACCGGATTTAAACTTATACTGCAATTGTGTAATGGTGTCTTTATCAAAATTAGAATTGAATTCCAGTTGCACCTTTATAATACCATCCTCAATTTTATAGAAACCACCTAATGTCTTAATGAAATTGGCGGGTTTTTTCGCATAACTGGTATGCGTCATATAATCACCATTTATTTTTAGTTCATGTCGCACATTTTCTTTGTCTGAAAAGTAAACACCAGGGTTTATTTGGGCGCTTAAGTTTGCAAGAAGGAAAAAGCTTAACGAAAAAATGAAGTATTGAAAATGTTTGCTCGAGTACATTTGTTGTGATATATTTATTTGCAAATAACTTGATTAAAATTACGGTATTTATTTTTCGAGAAACAAGCTTTTTTGAACTTATATCGTAATTTATTTGAAAAAACTTGTTTTTACAATTTTTTTGTTTTCATTTGTCTTGTCAAATCGGTACGTTAACCCGATGACATTTTGGGCTTTTAGCTGAACATCATGCAACGTGTTTCTACGTTCGGGTTATGGGGGATTAGGAAGTCAAATTCCATAACAGCCTATCAGATGGGCAACCGAATTTTAAAGCTAACTTCCGATAGGATCCTTTCAATCGTCTGCAGTCAGCACGATTACTTTTTTATTCCCACCACTGCGGAACAAATCATAATTTGATTTTTTAAGTATTGATCTATACATAATAGTATCGATTCTTCTATTTAAATATTATTGATTTATTTTTAAAATATTCAGTTGTTTCATGAATACAAAATACATTGATCTAATTGATCAAACCTTCGATTTTCCACAAGAGGAATTTACACTTGATAATAGCAATTTGCAATTTCATGGCATTCCGTTGAACGAGCTTGTAAAGAAATATGGAAGCCCATTGAAGTTCACTTATTTACCCAAAATTTCTGAAAACATAATGAGGGCAAAGAATTGGTTTGCCAATGCCATGGGAAAGAATCAATACAAAGGCGAGTACCATTATTGTTAT
The DNA here is from genome assembly GCA_965367725.1 of uncultured Maribacter sp. Classification (GTDB taxonomy): domain Bacteria; phylum Bacteroidota; class Bacteroidia; order Flavobacteriales; family Flavobacteriaceae; genus Maribacter_A. Next base: position 1,393 of record CBDUKE010000048.1, read on the forward strand.
TGTACTAAAAGTTCCCATTTTCAGCATGTTATGCAGGAAGCTTTGAGGAATGATATTCATATTGAAACTTCATCGGCTTTTGATATGAATATTATTGAGAATCTAAAGGAAAAAGGCAAGCTAAAAAATGAGACTTATATAATTTGTAACGGATTTAAAAGAGCGCAGTATATTGATAACATTGGCCGACTCATCAATTCCGGACATCAAAACTGTATTCCCATAATTGATAACTATGAGGAGTTGGATTTGTTGTCAGATGTGATAAATGATAGCTTTAAAGTGGGTATACGAATCGCATCTGAAGAAGAACCTAAATTTGAATTTTACACTTCACGTTTAGGAATCGGATATAAGAACATTGTTCCGTATTATGAAGACCAAATCAAGAATAATGAAAAAGTTGAGCTAAAGATGCTTCATTTTTTCATAAATACGGGTATTCGTGATAATTCCTATTATTGGAACGAATTGGCTAAATGTTTAAAAGTTTATGTGAGGTTGAAAAAAATCTGTCCTTCTTTGGATAGTCTTAATATAGGTGGCGGATTCCCTATTAAAAACTCTTTGGCTTTTGAGTTCGATTATCAGTATATGATAGACGAGATTATTAATCAAATCAACATTGCGTGTCAAGAGGCCAAAGTACCCGTACCGCATATTTTTACTGAGTTCGGTAGTTTTACGGTTGGTGAGAGCGGCGGCGCCATTTATGAAATTCTATATCAAAAACAACAGAACGATAGGGAAAAATGGAATATGATAGATTCTTCCTTCATTACGACACTTCCCGATACTTGGGCCATAAATAAACGCTTTATTATGTTGCCCGTCAACCGTTGGCATGATGAATATGAGCGGGTATTATTAGGAGGGCTAACTTGTGATAGTGATGATTATTACAATAGCGAACAAAATTTAAACGCCATTTATTTGCCAAAATATAAAAAAGACAAACCCCTTTATATAGGCTTCTTTAATACAGGTGCTTATCAAGAAACAATCGGTGGCTATGGTGGTCTGCAGCATTGTCTTATTCCACAACCAAAACATATATTGATTGATCGGGATGAAAAAGGTGGGTTGACTACTGTTCTATTCAATCCACAGCAAAAAGCTGAGCAAATGCTACAAATATTAGGATACGATTATCAAGAACCTATAAAAGAATCCCTTAAGGCTAAAGAAAAACAAATCATATCTGTTTAGGGGTATTAATAATGTAAACTATAAATTTTCTATCATGAGTACAAAGAAGAATTATGCGGGTATAACCAACGAATTCGCACAATTGGAAACGGCCAAAGTGGTTTTGATTCCTGTTCCTTATGACGGTACTAGCACTTGGGGCAAAGGGGCCGATAAGGGTCCAAAGGCGTTTTTAGAAGCCTCGGAAAATATGGAATTATATGATATTGAAACAAATTCTGAAGTCTATAAACAAGGTATTTATTTAGCAAATGCCGTAGCCGAAAATAAATCAGCTGAAGGCATGGTCAATGAAGTCCATAAAATAGCAAAGGACTATATTAAGCGAAATAAGTTTGTAACCCTTTTCGGGGGAGAACACTCAATTTCTATTGGTAGTATTAGGGCTTTTAATGAGTGTTTTGACAACCTTACAGTGTTGCATATTGATGCGCATGCCGACTTAAGGCAAACTTATGAAGGAACTCAATATAACCATGCATGTGCTGTAAATGAAGCTAGCCAGACCACTAATTTGATTCAAGTAGGCATTCGTTCCATGGATGCGATTGAGAAAACTTTCATGGATGATGAAAAGACCTTTTTTGCACATGACATGGTTAATGATGAGTATTGGATGGATGAGGTTATTAATTTAATGACCGATAATGTATTTATCACTTTTGATTTGGATGCCCTTGACCCATCTATTATGCCATCTACGGGAACACCAGAACCGGGAGGGTTGTTTTGGTATGAGACATTGGATTTCTTAAAACAGGTTTTTAAAGAAAAAAATGTAGTTGGTTTTGATATTGTAGAACTCTGCCCGAATGGCTCGGATAGATCTTCGGACTTTTTGGCTGCCAAATTGTATTATAAAATGCTAAGTTTTAAGTTCATGGGTGAAGACGTTGATGACAATTATGACAATACCTATGATGTGAATTATAAATCTGGTAACACGCAATCAAAATTTGAAGATGACGAGGACTAAAGGAGCTATTTCCAATTTTATCGAGAAATATTATTTACATTTCAATGCAGCGGCATTGGTCGATGCGGCAAAAGGCTATGAGGAGCAATTAAAAAACGGTTCCAAGATGTTGATATCATTAGCAGGTGCTATGAGTACGGCTGAGTTGGGTAAGATTTTTGCTGAGATCATACGTCAAGATAAGGTGCAAATCATCTCATGTACAGGTGCGAATCTAGAGGAGGACATCATGAACCTTGTGGCACATTCCCACTACAAGCGTGTGCCAAATTATCGTGACTTGACACCACAGGATGAATTGAAATTATTGGAAAAAGGCCTCAATAGGGTTACAGATACCTGTATTCCAGAGGGGGAGGCCTTTCGTAGATTGCAGGAGCACATCTATAAAATTTGGAAAGAGGCCGAGGATATGGGTGAACGCTATTTTCCTCATGAATTCATGTACAAAATGTTGCTTTCCGGAGTGCTCGAGGAATACTATGAAATAGATTTAAAAGATTCATGGATGTATGCAGCGGCAGAAAAAAATCTGCCCATTGTATGTCCAGGTTGGGAAGATAGCACCATGGGAAATATTTTCGCATCTTATGTCCTGAAGGGAGAGCTGAAAGCCAATACTATGAAATCAGGAATAGAGTATATGACTTTTTTAGCTGATTGGTATACTGATAATTCGAGTAGAGGCATTGGTTTCTTTCAAATCGGTGGGGGTATAGCAGGTGATTTTCCAATTTGCGTCGTACCTATGTTGTACCAGGACATGGAACGCACGGATACCCCGTTCTGGAGTTATTTTTGTCAAATCAGTGATTCTACTACTAGTTATGGTTCTTACTCTGGGGCAGTTCCCAATGAAAAAATAACCTGGGGAAAACTCGATATTGACACTCCAAAATTTATAATAGAAAGTGATGCGACAATTGTGGCGCCATTAATTTTTGCGTACCTTTTAAACTTGTAATTATGGATAATCTAAAAAGAGTAATAGTAGATTTTAAGAAACTCACGCCAGAAGTTCTGAAACTTTTGGTTGAAAGGTATCCGGATGGGTATGATGACCGCGATATCATTACTTTCAAAAATGCCAATGGCGAAAGGGTAGAGGCTGTTGAAGTTTTGACTGTGGATACCAAATATTTGGTCAAAATCAGTGAAAAACTTGAATTTACCATGGAGAATTATGATGCCGATGACTATGAGGATTTTGACGATGATGATCCAGAGGCAGTTCCTGACCCTGAGTTACCGGATGAAGATAATGACGATGATCAATGAAAAATGTATTTGATGTTGTTGCGTACCAAGTTTCAACTTCCATAAACATTCGACAATCCAGAAAGATATTACCATTGGTTGTGCTTTTCGCTGATAGTGATGAGCTTTACCTAAAAAAAAGCGAAGACAAGTTTATTTATATATTTCAGTATGGTATGGTGTCATTCTTTAACCATACCGAAAAAGAGATTCAAGAAGTAGTTGATAAAATCATTAAAGCAACGAAAGGCCCCCTTAGTCAAGCTCTTACTGAGAAAATTCAAGTAGAAATCAGGAAAGATGAGCGAAAAGTGGACTTTGACAGGGTAATACTTCCTGAATTTGATACAGAAGCCATTCGTATGGTTATGTTAAACGCATCACAATCCGTTGCATTGGACCGTTATGGCAAAATTACGGAGCAATTATTGGAAGAGACCAATGAGCATACCAAATATTTGGAGGAACATGGTAAATTGGATATTGGCGGCAATAAATTAAAGCGCTTTATTGGTAAGGTCTTGAATATCAAAAACCAGATATCTGAGAACCTGTACATCTTCGATGCACCGGATGTTACTTGGGAAAATGAAAAATTAAACCAACTGAACCAGGAGCTAAAGCAAACTTTTGATTTAAAAAACCGTTATCGCAATGTTCATGAAAGAACAGAGATAATCAAGGAAAATCTTGAACTTTTCAAAGATATCATGTATCACAGGGAAAGCAGTCGATTAGAGTGGATTATTATCATACTCATTTTAGTTGAGGTTGTTGATCTTTTTGTTTTGCGTATGATAGCATAAGCGAATTGGTCATTAAAATGGGTTTCAGGCACAAATGATACCTTGTTTTCAATTAGGATTAAGGTTTTTCAACATCGCTTCCGTGGTTTTGTCCAAATCAAATTCCGCTTTCCAACCCCAATCTTTTTGTGCTTTGGAATCATCTATACTGCTCGGCCAAGAATCTGCAATATCCTGCCTAAAATCAGGGGCATAGGTAATTTTAAAATCAGGAATGATTCCCTGAATACTTTTTGCAATCTCATGAGGCGCAAAACTCATTGCTGCCAAGTTGTACGAAGACCTAATTTTAATTTCCTCCGACTTACTTTCCATTAACTTGATAGTTGCACGAATGGCATCATCCATAAACATCATGGGTAACGTAGTGTGTTCCTTTAAAAAACAAGTGTAATGGCCTTCGGATAAAGCTTTATGAAAAATTTCTACGGCATAATCGGTGGTGCCACCCCCAGGCATTGTTTTCCAACTGATCAGTCCTGGGTAACGTACACTTCGTACATCCACCCCAAATTTATTATAGTAATAATTGCACCATCGTTCCCCCGATTGTTTGCTAATGCCATATACTGTTGTAGGCTCCATAATCGTATTTTGAGGCGTATTGGTATCAGGAGTATTGGGGCCAAAAACAGCAATGCTCGAAGGCCAAAAAATCTTGTCTATTTTTTTTTCTTTCGCAAGGTTTAAAACATTGAATAGTGAATTCATATTCAAGTTCCAGGCGCGCATCGGAAATTTTTCCGCTGTTGCGCTTAACATTGCCGCCATTAGATAAACCTCGCTTATCTCGTAATAGGCAATAATATCTTCCAATGCATCATAATCGGTGGCATCCAACAACTCAAAAGGGCCTGAATTCGTCAATTCCTCATTACCCTCCCGAATATCACTTGCAATGATCACATCATTACCATGTTTTTCGCGCAAAGCATAGGTGAGTTCTGTACCAATTTGCCCGCATGCCCCTAATATTAAAATGGGTTTCTGCATTAAAATGAAGTTAAATGAATTCATGGTAAATATAGCTTTTATTAAAATTTGTACATTCGCTTTATGCATAAAATATTAATTTTCGGATTACTTCTGTTCACGATTGTTTCTTGTAAAGAAAAGGCTCAGGATGTGACCGTTGACGATACCTCGGGATACGGGATATCTACCGAGAAATGGCCCAATAAACTCAGTGTAAATCCAAAAGTGAAAGCCATACTAGGTAAATGGCCTGAATATAGTGCTATGGATGTTAGTTTTGATGCCATTTATAATGCTGTCAACATAGAAGATTTAAGATTGACTCTTGAAAATATAATTGAAAAGCAAAAACTCCTTGAAGATTCCAAATACCCAATCGAATTTGATAAGCCGCAGATTAGGAGTAGGCAAAAGGTGTTTAAAACCTATGTACTGAAGGTTAAAGGTGATTTAATTTATCGTTTAGATCATGAGGCTTCAGTACTTGAAATGATCAATGCTTATAATGCTCTTCGCAATCAATTCAATGTAATGCTCAACAATACTTTGGATACTAAACTAATTTTAGATGAAGCATAAAATCCTTTTGTTGTTTCTTGTTTCATCATTATAAATTTAGGCGCCCAATTTAAAGAATCGCTAAGGTTTTGTAATTCCAAAGTGAATCTCCTGTAATGTTCATCTTAAAGTTGGACTAATAACTTGTTATGCCAAGATCTCTTCTTTTTATTCCAGATATTTCGGGTTTTACAAAATTTGTGCAAACCACAGAAGTTGAGCACAGCCAACATGTTATTTCAGAACTTTTAGAGGTGCTTATCAGTGCCAATACCCAAGAATTGAAACTTGCTGAAATTGAAGGTGATGCGCTATTTTTTTATAAGGAAGATGGGATTACCTCACAGGAAAAATTATTGGCGCAGATCGAAACTATGTTCACTGCCTTTTACGGACATTTAAGATTATTGGAAAAGAACCGTATCTGTCCTTGTAATGCATGTGCTACGGCACCTAATCTACAATTGAAAGTTGTTGCCCATTCTGGGGATTTGCAGTTTATTCATGTTCAGGGAAATCGAAAGCCATTTGGGCAACACGTAATTGAGGCCCATAGACTATTGAAGAATTCAGTAGATAGTGATAATTATGCTTTGATCAGTAAGGAGCTCGCCAATGATTTGGAATTGCCCATAAATTATAAAAGTAAAGTGTATCAATTTAGGGAAGGGAAGAATTTCTACGATGGAAAAGAAGTAGAATACATATATTCCTTGATTGATATTGAAAAACTAAATCTTAATTCGTTCTCACAAGCCAAAAAAGTTGGTTTTGACCATACCCCGAATATCGTGTTGGAAAATAAGTTTCCTCTTGCCGCAGAATCCCTCCTAGAGTACATTACCAATTATACCTATCGCCATCATTGGGTGAAGGGCGTAGATAAGTTTGAGTACAATACCAATGAAGTTACCCGATTAGGCACCGAACATGTGTGTGTCATCAAAGGCAAACATTTAAATTTCGTTACCGTGACCAAAAATTCAGAACCAGGACAATTGGTTTATGGAGAATTAACAACAAATGCACCTTTGGTAAAAGAACTTTACCAATTTTATGTTATTACCCCAATTACATCTACCCACTGTAATTTAAGATTGGAAATGTATTGGGATTCGAAATCAATTCCAAGGAAAATATTGTCTTACCTACTATTAAACAGGGTATTCAAAAAGAATGCATCAAAAGGTTTAAATGGTTTGATGCATTTCGTTACCAAAAGCGGAGAAACCAAAACCACTTAAGAATAATAAAATTATTCCTTTTTCTCAGCCGGGGTCGTTTTTCTGGACGTTAAGGCTTGTTTGCTTAAGCTTGCCAAATTAAAATTTGGGTCAATTTTCAAGGCTTCATCGATAAGGGCAATTGCCTCATCTATTTTTTCTTTATCTTGATTGTATACGGCAAGGGCTTTTAAATGAAAAAAGGCCGCTTTTAAAGAGGCTTCATAGGGTTGTTGTCTTTCATAAAAAGCATACTTCATGTCGTCCTTTGCATTGGCAATACCATATTCTATATTGGTTATTGCCCCAGCATTATCTCCTGTTTGTATTTTTAAATCTGCAATTTCATAAGCCAAATAAGCATTAGGGGTTCTCATGTTCAAAATCTCAAATTGCTCCAAAGCTCTTTTCGGCTGGTTGATGGCCTTTAAAGAAATTGCCTTTACCTGTACTGATAAATCTGAATCTGATTCACTTTTTTCAATTCCTATAGTATTGAGGGCCTGCATATGTTGATTATTATTTGCGTAGATATAGGCCAAAGTATCTTTCCTTGCTTTAGATGGCGAGAGTACGTTGAGATGTGTAATGGCATTGATCATACCATTTACATCTGACTGCAGTCTCATTTCTTTATAAAAGGCTTCGTAATGTTTTTGTAATTCGGTATTAGATTGGGCATTGACCATAAAACTTACGATAAATAGTGCCACAAATGCAATCTTTCTCATGTTACTTCAGTTTTGTTGATTTTTGGTGCGCTAAACTATTAAATTTATTGTTATGAATCTGTTAACGAAACCCTTAAAAATGGAATAAAAAAAAGAGGCGCCAATTGGCGCCTCTTTTTTTATTGGTGGTTTTACAACTTATGCCACAGTCAATGTTACATCCTTTTTAGTGAAGGTGCGTAACAGGCCTGCATAAAATCCTAAACTTTTAGCATCCATTTCGACACATGACTTTAAAAAGTCATTTAAGTTTCTAAAAAGTAAATTGGCATGCAAGGTCGGAATATACGTATTCACCTTTTGGGGATCATACATATCATCATCCATTACAATGTCCATTTCTACCCTTTTCCTATGATAATCAATTGAAACCTCGGCGGCATTATAGTACTTTTTTAAAAGTGCTATATGAAGGGTTTCAAATTTGTCGGTCGTTTGCTGGTTGGCACAACTTTTGGAAATTAAGTTATCAATTTCCATTACAATCTTCTTTTTTAATGTTGAATTTTCCATGGCAATCGAATTTTACGTTCACTTAAAGTTATGCATTTCATCGATAAAGTGTTTAAAATCAAGGGTATAATTAACATAATATGACCTACTTTGTTGTGAAAGTTCGCCTAATTGTGGTGAATTAACTCTGGATGGATGTCTTAAATATGTATTTTTTAACATGAATTAGCCTACGGGAGTCGATTTTTATGCCATGATGTGGGCTAGTATTTGAATATTCAGGTATTTTTAGGCCTCTTTTTACAGCTTCTTGGGAATAATATTCCCTTTTAGTTGGATGAAAAGGGTAAACAGCATTGAATATTTCGTCCCACCAATGCTGCTTTAGAACTGAACTTATTATTGAAATACAATCATCCAAATGAATCAAATTCACAGGATGATTCCCATTGTTTAGGGCTTTTCTTCCTGATAATATAGTGACAGGATGTCTGTCTGGCCCTATTAAACCTCCAAAACGAATAATAGTTGTTCGTATTTTAGGGTTATTTTTGAATACATTTTCGGATGCTAATAATTGTTTACCTGATTCAGTACTGGGTTGCGGAATTGTTTCTTCGGTAACCACTGTATTAATATCCCCATAGACCGAAGTACTACTAACAAAGATTACTTTTTTTGTTTTAGCGGCTTTCAGGGATTCAAGCAGCAACTGCATTTTTTTAATATAGTTCTCCTTGTTTCCGCCTCTTAATTTAGGAGGAATGTTAATGACCAAGACTTCCATGTCTGCAAGAAAACCTGAAATATTACCTTCTATCTTTTCTTCGGAAAGTGAAATCAGAAAGGGTGTAATTCCTTCTTTTTGAAGCGTGCCGAGCTTATTTGCCGATGTGGTGGTGCCACGAACCAAGTAACCATCTTCTATAAATGCTTTGGCCAAAGGAAGGCCCAGCCAGCCACAACCCATAATTGCAACGGTCTTATTCAAAGGCTATGGTTTTCGTTAGTAGAATGGCATCATTCAACACAAATGGCATGGGAATGTTATCCTCTGGTCTTAGCGGGACCGTAAATAACCTATTATCCAATAAATCATTAGATGATTCATAAAAGGTGAGCTCCAAGATGGAATCCTTAGGTATAGCCAAACTAATTTCGGTAAAGTGGTTATCGCTTATATAATGTGTTATCAGTTTGCCGTGTTTTCGATTTTCAAGGTAATAATCCGACAAGGGTATATTGTTGATGTTGGCTTTCTTGATCGTTATGTCATTGGTAAAAATTTCCAATCGGTTTACGTCACGTTGTGGGGTTATACATAGTTCCAAAATACGTTCATCGCCGACAATAGTATCTCTTGTGGTTTCAATTTTGGGAGGCGTAATTTCTTTTATGGGTGCATTTGAAATGTAGGTAAACCCTGAACTATACTTACTGCTGAGGGTTTTATTGGCCAATTTTTCAGGAACCTTTTTATCCAAACCAATATACTGTGATGTCCAATCTGATATTTCGTGTTCATAGGTCGCCCATTTTGCGGTGTTGGTATCGGCATCAATAACATACAAAAGGCTAGTAGGCTTTGCATTTTCTTCGGTGAAGTCAGCATTGAAATGTGCTAAAGCCAGTAACCCAAGAAAAAGTAAACAACCTAATGTTGCCAATCGATTCTTTTTCCTATAAAATCCAAAAATGGGAAGTAGCAAGAAAAAGGTCAAGGTGGTTAAAAGGGTCGCGGCTACCATCATTTTTAGGCCTAGACCTACTGGGAACATTTTTATGAATGGGGCATGGATCCAAAGTGCCGGTAAGGCCAAAATGATCAATAATAGAGGACTTGGTTCTTTTTGATTAATGACCACCATAAACGAAACCAACAGGGCATAAACAGGAACTATAAAAAAGCTTGCCCCTTGTAGATATACTGAAACCAAACCACAAATGACCAGCCATAACAATATTGGCGCGACTAATAAATTAGGTGTCTCAACTTTTTTAAACTTATTATAAATCCAAAAACAAGTTGCCAAAGAAAACAAAACGAATGCTAGTATGTAGGTGTGGCCATTATAGGTGAAACCATGTAAGATATCATTATAATCAGGATATAACCATTTGAGGGCAGTCCAGGAATAAAATCCTACTACGCCATTGATAATTAAAGCGATGAACATAGGTGCAAAGCCCTTCATAACTTCATTGATGTTCAATATGTTTTTCTTTATGCCCAGCACCACCAAAACGATAAAAAACAATACTGCCAAACCAAACATGGGCCAAATCCATTCGAACGGATACGATACCAATTTAAAGAACGGTACATTAAAATAAACGGAGTCATCGAGACTCTTCAAGTTGTTCAAATCGGAATTTGCAAAATAACTTAACAAGGGCATCAAATAACTGCCTTGGTGTGCCAATGTATTTCGATCCAACCGCTCAAAGTTGTCTCGGACAGTATGGTAATCGTAATGGTCATCAATGAAGGCGAAATTCAAGCCTTCAATATCGCCATCTTCCCTAAAAACGGTTAGATCGGTATCATTTGGAAGCATTTTATAGATACTGTACACCAACGAATTGGCAACGGGATAATCAGGGTCGGCTTTCGTGAATTCCTCAATGAGTTTAGCATTGCCGCGATTGGTTTCAATGAGCGTATAGCTTGGACCACCACTACCACGAGCTTCAAAATTCAAAGCCAAACCAACATCTTTTGCCCAGGGATGTTCTTTAACAAAAAGATCGGCTCCATTTAATCCCAATTCCTCCGCATCGGTGATTAGGATAATGATATCATTTTTTGGCTGCTTGTTTTCAGATAAAAATGCTCGAATGCCCTCTAGGATAGTTGCAACACCACTGCCTGCATCGCTTGCTCCCAAAGATGAATGTGGACTGCTATCGTAGTGTGAAAGCAATAATAAGGCCTTGCCATTTTCAGTTCCTTTAATGCGGGCTAAAATATTGATGGCTTTGCTCAAATTACCCCAATCCCCAGCGGTGTATCCTTCTTGTACTGAGGTTTTCAAACCTAAGGATTCCAGTTCTGAAATTATATAGGAGCGTACTTCGGCATGGGCGGGGAATCCTACACCATGGGGTTTCTTGGATATTTTTTCTACATGGGTTAGTGCCCTGTCGGTAGAAAATACATTTTCAGATGCCTTGTTATCAATTTTATAGGTGGGCATTGATGATTTAAAACTCCAATAAACAGCGAGGAGAATCAATAAAAGCGTAGTGATTTTGAAGAACCTTTTCATATATTTTACTTGTCCCTAAAAGTATAAAATTCTGATTTGATGGCGCATTACAACGAGTATTTTATGGAATTCGATTAATTTTTCTATCTTTAAAATCAACCAAATTCAAATTATATGGGAATCAAAAGTTTTCAAGGGTTCAGAAAGGCGACAAAAAAGGAGTTTGACGCGCCTATACTGGTATCTGATTATATGACTACAAAATTGGTAACATTTTCTCCAGAACAATCTATACTTGAGGTGATGGAAAAATTTGCCAAACACCATATTTCTGGGGGACCTGTATTGGATGATAATGGTTTTTTGGTTGGAATTATTTCCGAAGCCGACTGCATGAAACAGATTTCCGAAAGTCGCTATTTTAACCAACCCATCCTGGACAAAAGTGTTGAGAAGTATATGACCAAGGGGGTCGAGACCATACCTCATGACATTTCCATTTTCGATGCCGCCGGAATCTTTGATAAACATAATCGAAGAAGATTGCCTGTGATGAAAGACGGACTCCTTGTGGGCCAGATCAGTCGTAAGGATATTGTTATAGCCGCTTTAAAACTCAGTGGAGAAAATTGGAAGTAAGGATCTTATTCCCTTTTAACAATCATATAATAATCATTATCCAAGGGTAAATAACCCAAATCATAAACAAAGTAGTAAGTAGTACCTTTTTTGGTGGTATAGAGATTGGTTACAAATTCAAAATCAAAGCCTCTATCAATCAATCTAGTACGTGTTGTTTTGGTTTTTCCTTCTTTTAGTGGGAAGCTATCCAAAACCCGATAGTTCTTTCTTAACCGGTTATTAATATTACGAATGAGGTTCTTGCTGTCTTTATTTATTTTGTTATTGTAGGCATTTCTACAATGGTCCGAGCAGTACTTTTTATCTACACGACCTCTAATCTCGTCGCCACATTCAAGACACTTCCTTGCCATACTAATTTTCTTTTTTGTAATTGAATTTCACTTCTTCAGATGAGCCATCTTCGTCGCCCACAACGACATACATATTTATTTCGTTCCCGCTGATTTTCTCAATGGTAAACCCATCAAAATATATGCGATTGCCATCGATTTGTACTAATTTAAAATCGACAGTATCATCTTTCTCTTCCCAGCCTTTCAACGAACCATGAAAATGTTTTAATTGTAATAGCAAGGTTTCCCCTATTTGTTGAATATGCCCCACTTCATAGAATTGTACTTTACCCTCAGATACCAACTTAAAAACGAACATCATGGAATCACCAAGAGGCGGACTCCATATTTCTTCAGCTATACCACCAAAAGCTTCGCCTTTCCAATGACCGGCAATCCAAGAGACATCATCCAAGGTCGCTTCAGGAGATTTGCCCCCTTCAGTGAAAGACTTGGTATTTTGCGCTTTACAGCCAATAGAAATACAAAAAAGAAGTGCTAAAAGTGATTTCATAAACAACACAGGTTTGATAATAACAAGATACAAATTATCCGATTACAAACGACTAAGGTGTTTTTACTCAATTATGATATCATATTTCGCGAGTAGTCCAACAATGTTTTCTTTGGAGAACTTAGCTTTCTTTAGGCGATTGCGCTCAGGGTCTATGTTAAAATTAAATGCGGAAATAAAATTTGCTCTCTCCAAAATAGCGTTTGCAAAAATGGCTTTTTCCAAATTACATGCATTGAATAAGGCTTCAGTTAAATCGGTTTCTGTGAAATCGACTTCAATAAGTTTGCATTCGTTGAAGGACGTATTTTTCAATTTTAATTGATAAAAAGAAGCGAAGTTCAAAACACAGTTGCTAAAACTGAATGACAGTAAAAAGTCATTACAATCCTCAAATTTCAAACCCATCATTTTACAATGGGAAAAAGTCACTTCCTTGAATATGGTTTGCATTATGTTGGCGTTGCTGAAGTTGCATTCAATGAATTCACATTCCATAAAATTCTGATTGTCCACATATCCATTGGAAAAATCACAGCTTTCGAAAACACAGTTTTCATATTCGCCTTTTTGGAGTCGGGTTTTAGTGAAATCCTGTCCTTTGAAGATTTGATCTGCTATAAAGGGATTATTCATTGGTGTATGATTGGATTTTAATCCTAATGATTGGTTGTCCTTTTTTTTGATTTAAGGTTAACTGTAATCTTTGGATTTATTTTTATTAATTGATCAATAAAATCATATTTCTGTTTCGGAGAAATTACTACACTTTCGTAATTGTCGAAGGATATTGCCAATCTATCCAATGAAGCTGCAGGTGCACCTTTGGGATTATTGGTTTCAGTGATTTTAGTAATACGGCTTATTTCAAAGGATTTATTCATTAGAAAGCCGCATTTTACTTTTAAGATATTTCCCTCTATGCTGTAGGACATTTGGGTAAATAGATAGATAATAAAAATGATAAACAATAGCATAGGCAATAAACCCTCCCAATTTCCTCCTTGAATCATAGAATAGGCACTTATTCCTAAAATCAGGAGAATGAAAACCATTAACCCTACACCTATTTTTAAATTTTCATGTTGTCTGAATTCTGATTTTTTTGTCATTCCGTGCTTGACACGGAATCCATGTTTTCGGTTAAAAGTGGATTCCCGCCTTCGCGGGAATGACATCATTTATCCAGTATTAGGGCTGGCAGGTCTAAACCTTTAAACATTTGGTTATATTCCTGCATCTCTTTATCAACGATATCATTCCTTTCGTTTTCGTAAGTTTTCCAATCCGCCAGAAGATCATTCAATCGTTCTTTAGCGCCTTCTGTAACTTTAGGCTCAGCAGCATCAACATAGCTTTTAAGTTCCATGAATTCTGCGTTCAATTGATTATTGAAGTTGATTACATCTTGAAAGGTCTTTTGATTGGGTTGAATTAGATTCTGCTCCCAGGTATCAATACGTTCAATAAGTGATTTACCTTTTTCCAGCAAGTCTTTTGCCTTTTCGTTTTCCTTCAACAATTTGGCATACCCTTTTAATTGCGAGTTGGCTGAGCGCATGGAAGTGACCGATTCGTGAATGTTTTTAATGGCCATTTCAATTTGGTCTAAAACGGACTGTTGTTCTGCATATTCATCCATACTCGCTTTCACCTTTGGGTTAGGCAAGATATTCACCGCTGTTTCTGAAGTCAATCCATCCAAAGTTAAACGCAGGACATAGGTTCCAGGGCCTACATTAGTACCTGCGTAACTTCCATAAACAAACACTTTATCCACTGCTGGCAAGGTCTCTTTTCTAAAATCCCATGTAAACCGATTGTACCCTTTTTTTGAAGGCAATACTTGCGGTTTAGAAGGTCCACCTGGCCAGGACTTAAAATCCTTGGGTTTTTTATTTGTAATGGTACGTATGAGCTTACCGTTGAACATAACCTCCAATTCCAAATCCAGACTGTCGGCATTTTTATCCAAATAGTAGTCAAAAGTAACCCCCGACTTCGGATTTTGACCCAAACCGGGAACAGGCTTGTCCGCACTTCCTCCAAAAATACGATAGGTGTCTTTGGGTTTAAAGATTTTAACGGGCTGCTTTGGGGTATTAATATTTTGGATTGCGGCTACGTCATCCAATATCCAGAACGAACGTCCGGCAGTTGCTGCGACCAAATCATTGTCCTGGATAATCAGATCATTGATGGGTACAACGGGTAAATTCAATTGAAATGGTTGCCAGTTTTGGCCATCATCCATAGAAATGAACAATCCGGTTTCGGTACCGGCATACAATAATCCTTTGCGTTTTTTGTCTTCACGCACCACTCTAACAAAAGTATGTTCACCAGTAATACCAGTGGTAATCTCTGACCATGTACTACCGTAATCCGAAGTTTTGAAAATATAGGGTTTTAAATCCATAGACTTATAGCGCATAACAGCGACATAAGCCGTTGCTGGGTCATGGGGAGATACTTCAATGCTATTTATAATCCCCTCTTGTAGGTTGGGTGGTGTAACATTATCCCAGTTTTGCCCACCATCTTTGGTTATGTGGATCAGTCCGTCATCGCTACCAGCCCAAAGCACCCCTTTTTCGTGGGGTGATTCAACCAAATACATGATCGTATTATAGTTTTCACCACCTGCAGCTTCGTTGGTATAGGGACCAGCACCTGGGCCTTGTTTTGATTTGTCGTTTCGGGTAAGGTCAGGGCTCACAATATCCCAACTATTACCGCTATCCGCTGATTTGAAAACCACATTTCCAGCATGATAAATAGTGTTTCTGTCATGTGGGGAACTTATGATAGGGGCATTCCAATTAAAACGGAACTTAAAATCTTTGGGGGCATTGCCCAATGCCAATTCAGGATATTCCTTGATTGATTTTCCTTCACGGGAAGCCCGCACCCATTTTTCGATGATACCTTGGTAACATCCACCGAAAATTACTTCTGGATTATCGGGATCAAAGGCCAAGTAGGCACTTTCACAACCTGCAACCGAATACCAGTCCTTCCAATCTATGCCCCGGCCGTTGGTTCGACTGGCAATAGCAATGGCCGAGTTGTCTTGCTGTCCGCCATAGACATTGTAAGGCACCAAATTATCGGTAATTACTCTGTAGAATTGTGATGTGGGTTGATATTGTTGTGAACTCCAACTCTTGCCGCCATTGTTGGAAACATTGGCACCGCCATCATTGGAATTTATCATTTTGGAATTATCCTGTGGATTGATCCAGAGATCATGGTTGTCCCCATGTGGGGTAGAAAGTGGTTTAAAGCTTTTACCGCCATCAATGGATTTTGTTACAGGTGCGTTTAACACATAGACCAAATTCTCATCCTGGGGGTCGGCGAAGATTTCCATATAATACCAAGAACGTGCAATATTGATGCGGTCTTTATTGACTTGTGTCCATTTTTTACCTGCGTCATCTGAGCGATACACCCCACCTTTATCACCTTCAGCCTCAATAACGGCAAAGACAAGTTCCGGATTTGCCCTTGAAACTGAAATACCCGATTTACCGAATTCCTTGGGTAAACCTTCCTTCATTTTTTCCCAAGTGCTTCCGCCATCGGTAGATTTATAAAGCCCTGAACCTTTGCCTCCGGATTCCATGGTCCATGCATATCGCTGGTGTTCCCACATGGCCGCATATAATATCAACGGATTTTTCATATCCATAGAAAGGGAAGAGGCCCCCGTTTTATTATTAACAGATAGCACATTTTCCCAAGTGGAACCCCCATTGGTTGAACGATAAACACCGCGGTCTGGTGAGGGGCCATATTGTGCTCCCTGGGCTGCGACGAAAATAATATTGGGGTCAGTTGGGTGTATTATAACATCTGAAATATGGCGGGTTTTGTCCAAGCCAATATGATTCCAAGTTTTACCGGCATCGGTAGATTTGTAAACTCCATCTCCCATTGAGGTCATTACGCCACGAGCCGCATGTTCGCCCATACCTACAACAACAATATTAGGGTTGCTTTCCGCTATGGCAATATCGCCAACAGTGCCTGTTTTTAAAAAGCCATCAGAAACATTTTTCCAAGTAATGCCGTCATCAACGGTTTTCCAAATACCACCACCTGTGGTTCCCATATAATAGGTCATGGGTTGGCCAACAACGCCACTGGAGGCAACACTACGCCCACCGCGAAATGGACCAATATTCCGCCATTTAAGGCCATGGAACATAGAGTCTTGGACTATTGCTGGAGGAGGAGTGTTCTTTTTTCGCCTTTGGGATTGTAATGTAATGGGTAAGACAAGTAAGGCAATCAATAATAATTGAAGTGGTTTCATTTAATTGGTTTTATAAATCAACAATTCGGTTTTGATAGTGTCTGTGAAAGATACTAAACCTATTAGAATATTAGCAATACACTTTCCGATTTTCTTGCCCCTAATTTTTTCAATGTAGTAAATGACTCTTGTTATTTTCCATACATCATTATCATATTGCCAAAGCATAATGAACCTGTTGGGGTTATATGAAGCATTGGGATTTAGATTTTTATGGAATTTATGATATCCCATTTGCTTGGCACTATAATCCTTCATGGGTTACACTACTATGCTGACAAATTCCTGGGCATTGGGTTGGCATTCCTGGAGGGCGTTTTATTCTTTTTGATTTAAGTCGCTCGTATGTATCATCAAATTACAATTTACCAGTTAAATCCGTCCTGACTTTTGCCTAAGTCAGTGATTGTTCAACCGCTCTTTGATTTCACTCCTAATTGCCTCATTAACGTCTCCCTTTGCATCTAGGAAGATATTAATTGTTGTGCCCTTTTCACGCGCAAATTTATTGGTAATTGAATCCACAACTGCAGCGGTTTTAAAGTAAGCTGAGGTTTCCAGGAATTCATTTTCCCTTTCCGAATAGTTTATTACCCTGATGATGTTGGTGTACTTTTGATCCAAATTAAACCAATTGATATAGTCCGCATTAAAAGATACCGCCTGAATACCTTGTTCCGAATAGAAATTTATGGCTCCGGCCTGGCCATAGTTGTCACATAAAACCAATGTTTCATTTGGATTTGGAATAGCGGCGTAAGCCTTGTCCACCTTTGCCGCCAGTTCTTTCCAACCCAACATATCAGCAAAATCCTGGGGTATTTCATGGTCCTTACCGTCTTCCCAACGCAGCATTCCCATTGCTTTGTAACGATCCCCATTTTTCATGATGTACTCCGGGCTTTTATTGGGAAAAACCAAAGTATACATGGGAATGAAAAATAATAGGGGGAAGGCAATCAATACGGGCCTTAGATATTTTTTCCAACCCTGTTTCAGCATATTTTCTAAATAAACAGCGCCAAAAGCTATATAAACGGGATATAGACCAATAGCGTAATAGTCTTTGGCCTTGAAAAAGAGAAAACCGGATATTGTAAACAAAAATGCCCAAAAGAAAAGGCGATAGTTTTTAAAGGGTCTGTAAAAGAGCAGTGCATAAAAACCAGCCAAAATAACTAGCAATGAACCAAAGAAAAATAGTAATTGTGATGTTAAAAAATCCATTCTGTCTACATGGACCAATTGGGTATCGGACAATTCCTTTAAGTGACGGATCACAGGGAAATCATGTTGGTATTGCCATAAAACATTAGGTAAAACAAGGATCAATGCGAGCAGAATAGCCAGATAAAACCCTTTCACTTTTAACACTTTTCGTTGTTGGGTCAATACAACAGCAGGGAAGAGCCCGAAAATTAAAAACATCATATTGTATTTATTCAGAAATCCTATGGCAAATACAATCGCAATCGCATAGAGCCATTTTTGATTTTCCGAATTAATGTATTTAATAACCAAGTAGAAGAAAGTGGTCCAACACAATATATCCAATGAATTGGGTTGATAGAGTGTATTCAATCGTAGCAGGGCAGAAAACAAGACACAAGTGGCGCCAAGGATCAAAGCGTATGTGTTGCCCTTTAGTTCTTTAATGGTTTTCCAAACAATAACAATAGTCAATGCCCCGAACAGTGCTGGAAAAAACTTGACCCAGAATACAGAATTTCCCAGGAGTTTTATAATGGTAGAAATCCAGGAAGTAACTGGGGGAACGGATAAATACCCCCATGCCAGTTGGTTGGCCTGATCCAAATGAAGAAACTCATCGCGTTGCAATTCGTATTCAGGACTTAATAGAATAAACTGAAGTGCAAATTTTGAAATTATAAATAGTGCTAAGTATATATTATTTCTGGTCATTTAAAACCAATTTTTTCGCTTAAAATATCCTAACAATAAAACAAAAAGAATCAGCATTAGCCCTAGCAAAACAAAATACCCATACTTCCAATGCAGTTCTGGCATATAGTCGAAATTCATCCCATAAATGCCTGCCAAAAAAGTTAGTGGAATAAAAATTGTGGCAATCAATGTAAGCAGTTGCATTACCTTATTCATTTTAAAACTGACCTCGGTTAAATAGAGGTCTTGCAGCCCATTCAACATGTCTCTATAAGTTTCTACCATGTCCATGACTTGTATGGTATGGTCGTAAAGATCACGAATAAAAACGATGCTGTTCTCTTCGACAAAAGAACTATCTGTTTTCGAAAAACGCCCTATGGCTTCTCTTAAAGGAGAAATGGATTTCCGCAATACGAGTAATTCTTTTTTGAGCCCATGAATCTCTCCTTTGATATTAGCTTCTTGAACATTAATTAATTTATCTTCCAAGGATTCTATGACTTCCTCGATTTCTTCCATGACCAAAAAATAGTTGTCTACGATAACATCTATTACAGCATAGGCCAGATAGTCTGCTCCACGATGTCTGATCTTACCTCTGCCACTATGGATTCGTTGTCGTACTGCATCAAAAAGATCACTTGCTGTCTCTTGAAAGCTTGCAACAAAACCTTTTCTGAAATATAGGGCTACCTGTTCAGTTGAAACCTTGTTTGTGCTTTTGTCAAATTGCAATGCCCGAATGGTAATGAAGTTTCCGTTTTCGTATTCTTCAAACTTGGGTCGTTGATGAACATCGGCAATATCTTCCAAGATCAATTGGTGAATATCAAATGTTGTTCCTAACAATTGAATCAATTCTGAATCATGTATTCCACGTATGTCATACCAATCTATCTTATCTTCAGAAGATTGATGAAACATTGATTTAGCGTGGTTGTCCAATACTTTTTCCTCTAGATTTTCACCATCATACTGAAGATAATGGATCAGTATCTTTTCAACTTTCTTATTGCCTGTAAAAATTACGGAACCAGGAGGTAATCCGGGTTTTCTTTTTCTTTTTTTGCTCATAAGATTTTATTTTCTTTAGAGGCGGTATTTTTATGAACAAGTGTTCTATGGGGGAAGGGAATTTCAATACCCTCTTTGTCAAATCTGTTTTTGATTTTTTCGTATAAATCACATCCCATTTTGAATGCATCTGCAGAATCTTTTGCCCATGCCCATCCTCTCAAGTTAATCGAGGAATCCCCTAATCCAATAACTCTTACGGGAGCTAATTCTTCTCCTTCTTCAATTTGCTTTGGGCTTCTTGGATCAATAAGTAGTGGATGATTTAAAATCTCCTCTTTTATTAAAGCCCTTGCTTTTTCAATGTTTGAATCATAGCTGATTCCAATTTCTATCCATTTGCAGATTTTGTCGTCCCCGAAATCGGAATTGACAATGATTTCTTCGCTAATCAATGAATTTGGTATGATGATTCTTTTGTTTTCGAAATCCCTGATTACGGTATGTCTTAAAGTAATGTCTTCTATGATACCGACCATGTCTCTTAATTTAACCCTGTCGTTTACCCTGAATGGTTTAAAAACGATTATAAAAAACCCACTTATTATATTGCTTAATGCCTGTTGCGACGCAAATCCGATGGCCACAGCAAGGATTCCAGCACCAGCCAAAAGTGAACTTGCCAAAGCCCTTAAATTTGGCATGGCATATATGGCAATACTAAATCCGACAATGTATATTAAGGCAGTTATTGCATGGCGTAAAAATTGGTAATTCGTTGGGTCATTTATCATGTCATCCGTCGAACGCCGAATCAACCGTTTGAAAAAACGATTTACTAAAAATGCAACAACAATTGTTATTAGAAGAATGCCAACAAAAATTGAAACATATTCAATGCTATTAAGTATCAGTTCTTTCATTTATGGTGGTTACTTGTTTATTTTGGTCTTAAAGATTGGTAATTTAACTGTAATATCCCATAGATTTTTCAGTACTATGGAGAAATATCTCCAATTTGACTAATATTCCGTAAGCAGTATTTTGATAATTTATTTACATTTCTTGTCCCGCTTTGCATAAAGATGCCTCTTTATTTAGATAATACCTTATAAAGATAATGATTAGTTATTACAATTTATATTTTGTAATACATTGATAATCAATAATAAAAATACTTTCAAATGACTACAAACGGTTACAAACGAAAGTAAGTATTTTGTAACCGAATAGTTTTTCCACCCCGTTATATGTTTGCCCTGTCGGATCAAGGAGGTTCGATTGCATTAACTGTTTAACCGTTCCTGGACTAAATCAGGATATTAAAAATTAGAAATTATGAACGCACTTAGAAACAAAGTACAGTTGATTGGAAACTTG
>CBDUKE010000049.1:0-22679 GCA_965367725.1 uncultured Maribacter sp.
GTATATTTCTGTTTGGTATGCACCTCTAAGTTAAGGAACAAAGTTTAAAATATACTTTTTCAATAAGCCGATTACTACAATTCGTAAATCGGCCGTTGAATGAAACCCCAAAAGCCTAATCAATAATTTATTTTAATTGGTCATGGCCATTAACTATCTACCCTTACATTGGTTAATACAATACCTAACAGTATGACTGAACGAAATTTTATTTTGGCGGAACGTAGTCGAGGAGGAATCTGAAAGAAAAAATAAATTCAGATTTTCAGATTTGAAATTTAGTTAAGGGGTAGGCTGCCACTATACTTAAGCCATAACTGCGGATTCTTTGCAATTATTGGTAATTTCCTTTGGTAGCTCAATTAATTAGAATTTCATTAACTTTCCATCATCATTATCAAAAAAAAACCATGCTTGAAAACAACCCCGATTTTCCAAGATTTAAACGGGCCTTATCGAGTTCCGCTTTTTATAGAGATTCAAACGACCAGTCCATACAGACATTGTTAGAATCCATGGTTCCAGAACGATGGATTGCAAAAAGTTATAAAAGCAGTGCAGAGGTTTCCTCTACGTTTCACTTCATTATTTCAGGAAGGCTCAAAGTTTTTAAGTCCAACCCTGAAACCGGCAGGGAACATACCGTGTTCGTATTATCAGCGGGAGACGTTTTTGACGTGTTGTCCTTATTGGACACCAAGCCCCATGACGTCTATTGGGAAGCCCTTGATACACTTGAAGTCTTGAAGATTCCCATGAATCAAATGCGGGAATGGATAAATCAGAACCCTGCAGTGCATAAAGCGATTCTGTATTATTTAGGGAAACGAATGCAACAATTAATGGATGTAGCCACTGATGTTACCCTTCATAGTGCGCTTGTTCGTCTTGCCAACCTCCTGCTCAAAAACATAAATGGGGAAACGCGCCAACTTGAGTTGATCAACAATTTGCCCAACGAAGAAATTGCAGGTTTGATCGGTACTACTCGTGCCGTAGTTAGTAGGCATATTCAAGCGCTAAAAAGATGCGGTGCCATTTCGGTAAGCAGAAAACAAATCAACGTGAAAAATTTAGAGTTACTGCTCGCGGTCGCTGAGGAAAAGTATAGTGATTAATCCCTTTTAATGGAACTCAACGTTTTAAGAATATACGGTTTCAAGATATAATTTTTGCCTTCAAAGTGCTACTCAGGTAGCTGTGCCGGGTAATCTTGAATAGTACTTTTATGGTATTATTGTACAGATTGCTATAGACTTGATTATTTCTCTTTTTTAAGAAGTATGTCCCAGCGTCAACTGAATACTATGGTTTTAGTCCATTTTTTTTGGGTAAAACCCAGGATTTAATCTGTGCAAATTAATATACAGATGAGATATGGGTGTTTTGAAAAAAATAAGGTATATGATGACTGCACGCTCATCGCGGTCTATACGAAATAGACCCAAACTATCCAGTCCTACGGTCTATAATGCCTTCAAATTAAAATACCCAAATGCAAAGACTGTTCATTGGCAACAAATTGATGTTTTTAGATGGGAAGTCAACTTTATCTTAAGAAATAAGTGGTATTCTGCATTATTCGACAGCCATGGCAATTGGTTGGAAACCATGACGCTAATATCATTGGAGGCTATTCCTAAAAATGTCAAGAAAATTTTTATAAAGAGCTTTACCATATCCGGGATTAAGAACATTCGACAAATAGAAATGGCCAATGGAACCATTTACGAAATCAAATGGACCAATGGTGTTTTTATATGGAAACTCTTGTATGATAATTCAGGAAAAATGGTTGGTAAGCTTATCGCATAACTTAAAATCCCTTGCTGCTATTTAGACTAAAATTTGGATATAAACTGTTGATATGAAAGTAT
The DNA here is from genome assembly GCA_965367725.1 of uncultured Maribacter sp. Taxonomy (GTDB): domain Bacteria; phylum Bacteroidota; class Bacteroidia; order Flavobacteriales; family Flavobacteriaceae; genus Maribacter_A. The sequence goes on from CBDUKE010000049.1 coordinate 1,878, forward strand.
TTTTTAAGGTAGAGAAACTACAATTCGTTTCCATTCAAGAATTGCCAAATTCATGGAGTAACCAGAACTACCTGGAATTGTTGGATTTAATGGAGTATGGTGACACCTCAACACTCGCACCAATGGAGCTGAAAGAAATGTGTCTTATGTCTTTAACGGACAACGACCCCGAAGACGCTGCTAAAATCGTGTTGGAATATATTTTTAAGGACAGGCTTAGCAAAGGTCAAATCGATAATCTGTCCAATGAAATTTTAGATGAAAAAATGTGGGAAGAATATGCGGACCTCTCCATGCATGAAGCGTTTTTCAATGCAACCCAGTTGTTATATCAGGCCTATAATGGAAAATTTCCACACCCTAAGGCGGTAATGTTTCAAGTAAAGGTAACGGCCAATTCAAAAGATGATCTGTCGGTTTTCGATGATTTTCCAGAAGCCGCATTGATTCGACTTTTGGTAGCAGGATTATCAGAAAACACACTAATCTTCCGTTTATTCGAAGAACAGGTAGATGGTTATGAATTTAAAGATGCGAAAGATATTATCTGGCAGCTTACTGCAGAAAAAAAAGCCGAAAATGAGCTTGTGTTTACTGTAATCTCTTCATCCTATTGGTTTCACGACTTAAAATATATTACTTCTTACGAAGGGGAAACTCATGCTGATGTGGTATCCGAAACCAATATGTAGTACAACAATGTAAAGTTTGTCAAAGGTGTTACTACTTAATGAATTTTGAGGTTAATGTATTCACGAAAAGGATGTTGCCAATTTTATCATATCCCTCAAATATTTCAATAGCCTTTTCGGATTTCATCATACTACCATGAAACCCAATCAAAGTAAGATCTGCATCAACAGAATACTCATTGATCAAGTCTTTTCTTTTAATACCTGCTTCTAAAGAAAGGACACTGATATTATTTGCAGAAATAGGTAATCTCCCACTCGTGGCTAGTTCTGTTAAATACTCCTGTTCGCGTTTTAAATCCTTTTCCTGGAATGTTGCGAAAATCTTTATCTCGCCCTTTTTCCAGTCAGGATGACCCAGAATAATATATGAAAGTAGAATCATTAGATTTGCATTCTCATAATCTTCTTTTCGAATCCATATATGGATATATTTCTTATAACCAAACCCTTTGTCCGAACTGGCTAGAATACACAAATCGTATTCAGCAACTTTCAGCAAACTATAGTTTTCTATAATCGCTCCCAACCATTCCCGTTCTCCCTTTTTAAACTCAAAGAGCATTGTGTTGTTGGGCTGTCCGGAGATGCCCGGTTGCTGTATAGCTTGAGCAATGGCACCTGTATTAGAGGGAGAAACTATAGTTTCCAAAAAAACATTGGATTTACTTGAAGAAGCTATTTTTATGAGCTTCTTTAATTTATTTTCTGCATTGGTTTTTGATTCATTTGATAAATATCCTTGCACAAAATGAATATAGGTGCCAAAACCATAACGATATGAAATCCATTTCATAATTTCCAAAGCACTATATCTATCAAAACTTTCCTTTGATAAGCATATTACAGCGGGACGCCAGTATTCTTCGGCAGTTTCCTTTTCTGTTTTTTGAAGAAATACCTGCATAGTTCTACTGAATTGGTACATGACACCTTGGAAAATTTTGGCCAACCCTTTTTTATTATCACTTCTGAATGTGATATAGAAGTATAACAAAACCATTACCATTATTGCGGCAAAGGCATAAACCGTATTTATTTTAAACATCAAGTAAATACACATGATTGCTCCAAAAAGGGATAAATACCATTTAGACTTGAATGAAGGTCTATACGAAGGATCTGCGGCAAAGTGTTGCATAAAAGAGATCAGGCACAATGATCCATAGGTTACCATAAAGAACATGGATATAATTTCTGCTACTGCATTAACATCACCCATAAGTACGAATATCAGCGCAATAACACTGGTAAGAATTGTGGCATTTCTAGGTTCATTATTATTTTTAGCTCCCTTAGCCACCCAAAAATTGACAAATCTGTTTGGAAATACTTGATCAGCGCCTATCGCCTGCAAAGTCCTCGGAGCGACCATAAATGAACCTAGTGCGGATGAAATTGTCGCTGCTGCCAAACCAATAGGAATTATTGGACCCCATAAAGCGATCTGGCTCATAATTAGCTGATCATTGATCAAATCTTCCGGGCTTGCTGAAGAAGCTAATTTATAGGCAATAAATACATAGATGATCATTCCCAATATAGTTGCGGAAAGTGTTCCTAAGGGAATAGACTTTTTGGGATCTCGTAAATCACCTGATAACCCAACGCCGGCAGTCATCCCTGTAAACGCGGGAAAGATTATGGCAAAAACATAAAAAAATCCTTTGTCTGTAGATACGTTCTTTAATATTTGGGAACTATCAAAAGCTTCAGAATAGGATGTGGAACCCATAAAAAAAAGCACTAATGATATGGCAAGAATAGTAACCACTACGTACAAAGCTTTTATTCCCAAATTAGCGCCTTTAGACACCATTAACCAAATTATAAGTAACAATGCGGGGATACTAAACAAACGGTTATCGTATAATTCATAACCGAACTCTGTGGCAACCCATGGTTTAATGGCTTCGAACGCCTCTGCGAATGCTATGATATAAAATGCCACACTGATGGCCTGTGAGAGATATAAAGTAATACCAATAGCTGCTCCGATATTAATACCAAAGGAACGTGAAATGATAAAATACTCCCCTCCACCCTCTACTTTTTGATTAGTAGCAATCTCGGCTAAAGCCATGGCAGTAGCAAAGGTTACCATATGACCAATGAGTATGATAAACACAGTCCCAGTAAAACCCAAAGAACCTACAGCAAATCCGAAACGCAGGAACATAACGGCTCCTAAAATGGTAGAAATAGCCGTTAAAAATACCGGCAGGGTGCCAAATTTAGATTCCGTTGAAGCAAGTGTTTTATCCATGATTCAATTTAAAACAATTTAAGGTAAATAGTAAAAAATAATTAGTCTTAGGCCTTAGTCACCTAATTATTTTTACAACTTCCAATTAGTTCTTATTTTAAAGTCAATCCAGATGTCGATGAACTGGTTAATTTGAAAAATCAGTACTTAAGAACATCTAGGACACCATACTAATTTAGCCTGTCAGTAGTTTTAAGCGTATTTCGTTTTCTTGATTGGTCAAGTTTTTTAGCCCTTTTAAATGCTATTAATCGCTCTGTTAACGTTATCCAAAAGGGACTGATAATTAGGGTAAGCGAAATCAAACTAATGGTAAACTTGTAACCATAACTTTCTATAATATTCAAACTATAAGCAGATGCGCTTATCAAAAAACCCAATTCCCCAATCTGGGCAAGAAGGGCACCCCCTAAAAAAGCCTCACTCCATGGGGATGAGAATAAACGAAGAATAATAGTATTGATAAAGTGGTTGGTAATGTACACGCTAAGAATAACTGCGCTTAGTGCAAATACATGTTCGTAGATGAAACTAAAATCCAATTGTAATCCGATACTGATAAAAAAGATAGCCACGAAAAGGACCCTGAATGAATCTAGCGTATCATGAATCCAATGGGTAGCCTGGGAGGCATGCATTACCATTCCGCCTACGAATGCTCCCAACGCAGCGGAAAGCCCAAATACTGAGGACACCAAAGCTCCACCAAAGCAAAATAAAATGGCCAGGAAAACCTGAAGTTCATGGTCTTTTTCAATGGTTTTTGAAAATGGTAGATGAATGGTCTTTTTTGAATAAATATAGATGAGCACACCTACGATAATCAGACCGCCGACAACCATAGTAATGATATTCTCTGCTGATTCTTCTTTTCCAGCTATAGCTGAGGTTATAATCAAGAGCGGCACGATGATAATATCCTGCATCAAAAGTATGCTCAATACATTCTTTCCGATACGGGAATTTATCAAATTTTTATCTGAGAGTATTTTGATGATAACTGCAGAACTGCTTAGCGCTATTACAAACCCGATTATTATGGATCGTTCAATGCTCCAATCAAAAAAATAGCCAATTCCCAGAAGTATCAAAACACTTGCTGAAACCTGTAAAAATGTACCGATGGCTGCGACCTTCCACTGCTTTATTATTTCAGGCAAGCTAATCTCCATGCCAACGAAGAACAACAGCAGTATGATTCCTATTTCGCCCAAGCGGTCAATTATAATGCTATCTTCTATATATCCAAATCCATATTTTCCTAGAATGGCACCTATTAAAATATAACCTATAATATAGGGTTGCTTTAATTTTTTAAGAAGCAGGCCAACCGCCATAATGACTATGGCCATGATTGAGATTAGACCAATTGTTGGGTCAAAAGATGCACTGAATGGAATCATCAATTTAGATATTGTTTTGGGAATATACTTTACTGGGTTTTAAATCAATTTCGGTATATATCCCAATTCTCGGAATTATGAATCAAAGAAAAGGAATGCAGATGAATTATTTGGAAATTAGTTATAGATTATCTGAAAAAGATTTATAGGTCAGCATCTTCCTGCTCCTCCTCATTTCCAAAAGTTTTAAAATAACCTTCTTCATACCTAGTTGCTGACCAATCTTCTATTGCGGATTTTTTTATAAGATAAACCGTTTCATTCAGTACTATTTTTACACGGTCCTCCATGGCTTCATTGAAGCCACTGAAACTTACAATATCACTTTCGATAAATCCCTGTGGATATTGTTTGGCAATTGCCTGCACAACCTCAGTAGTAATATCCTCAAAATTAACAGCTATCTTTTTCATAGGATTACGATATTTTGGATAACAACAACCAGTTCGCTATATAGTAATCATTAACACAAATACCAATAGGTAACCTGACTATTTGAAATATAAACTAACACTGTAAAAATATCATATTCAGGGTATTTGGTCAGCTACCCAGGTAGCTGTTTACCTAAATTTCATATACTACTTTTGCCTTATGATTTTCAAAACATCGGCCATTATAAAAATAGCTGTATTTGTTATTTGGATTATCAATTCAGTTTAACCCTAAATTAATGATACATATGAAGTTCAAATCATTTATTCTACTTGCATCCGGATTGCCATTTTTGGTAAGCTCTTGTGTTAGTAACAAAAAATTCACCGAGACAAAGACCAGTTTGCAAAGAGAGATTACAAGTACCACCAAGCAACTGGAAAGCTGTAAGACCACCCTTAAATCTGAAACTGCCCGATATGAAAATACGCTATCGCTGAGGCAAGAACAGATTAATGATCTGAAGGCTCAGGTTTCAGATGCCAAAAGCCTAAGGGACAAACAATTAACGCAGGTGGGCGATCTTACTGTATTATCAAAATCTGCCAATGATAATATTAAGGAGACGCTTTCTCAATTGGAAAAGAAAGATAAATACATACAACTCTTAAATGCAGCCAGAACCAAGGCAGATTCAATTAATTTAGCGTTGGCCATCAATCTCAAAAGCGTGCTTAAAGATGGTATCGAGGATAAGGATGTTGAGATAAACGTTGATAAAACGGTAGTTTTCATAAATCTTTCCGATAAAATGCTTTACGAAAGTGGCAGTTCAAAATTAACAGCAAGAGCGAACGAAGTTCTTGGGAAAATTGCACAAATCATTGAAAAAAGACCTGAACTGGATGTAATGGTCGAAGGCTATACTGATAACGTTCCCGTGAAAAGCAACTGTTTGGAAGACAACTGGGACCTTAGTGTAAAGAGAGCCACTTCAGTGGTCCGGGTACTACAGCATTCCTACGGGATAAATCCTGATAAGCTTATCGCAGCAGGAAGAGGCGAATACAATGCTTTAAGCACCAATGATACCGCGGAAGGAAGAACTATAAACAGAAGAACAAGAATCATAATATTACCGAAATTGAATCAGTTCTATGATTTGCTCAACCCCAATAATGTGGGTAAATAAAGGTTTACTAACTATTGGTTTTGGACTCAATAAGGTCTGAAGCCAATAGTATTGTTTATTCAACCATTTCTTGGATTTAAATATTTTTTCGGAGTAACACCAAGATTGATAGTACCTTTATACCCCATCAACCAACTAATAATTTTTAGTAAAACTATGACAATAAGAAAATTGTACTCACTTTGCTTATTCCTGTTCTCAGCTGTTGTGTTTTCGCAAAGCGGAGCGGGAGCGAAAATAGCCGAACAGATTACAGCATACAAAACCGATATTCGAGGTCCATATAAGGATATTCGTTGGTTCTGTACCGACGGAAGCATACGTGCACCGAAAGATCCCTGTCCAGAAACTATAGGTCCAGGTGTTCAGCATGCCCGTTACAAAGATGATGTAGTAGCACTCGGGAAGGAAAAACATATTTTTTTAGGACAGATCCTGGCATACACGGATAATAAAGAATTTTGGGATGCTGCAAACAACCATTCTCGATTAAAACAATACCAGCTAGATAAATACTTGCGTACGGTAGATAATGGTTGGGTCAATCAAAAAGGGCAGTTCTATCGTGGTGCCGTACAGGCCGAGGATGAAGAGGCCTGGGGCATCGATTTCTATACTTGGCTGCTGAAAGATGACAAAACCCTAGCGCAAAACTACTTTTTGATTCGACAATCGTTAAAAGATGTTCCCCATAATGGAGATGATAATTTGGCGCAACTAATGCGAAGCCAATCGAAAGTGATTTCGGATGTCTTCCCTAGTTTTATGGATCTACGTGTAAAAATTCATGGGCAGCCCGAATTTGATGATATCAAAAGAGTCAAAGACTTTAAAGAAAGAAATGGTGCTAAATTAACTACAAGCCTCAACAAACAGTTGGAGTCCTTGGTTGCTACCATGACCGATTTTTATAAACCCATCGATATCAAATCGTTCGAGGGGCGTACCTCTTTGGTCAAGGATACCCCAATTGGCAAAGCGATACGAAACTATGCCACAACAAATAGTGGTACCACAAACCCAAACGAATTGATTCCGGCAACGGCAGAGTTGCTCTTACAGATTCGGGAGAGTTTATCCTCCGAAAAACAACCTAAGGCGCGTTTACAATTGCTTGATACTTCCATAAAACTGGAAGAAATTATATTCAAGAACGCACCACTTTGGAAGGCAGAAAATATAAAGGAGCTAATGGCCAAAATTTGTTATTTGGGGATGGCGACCACAGGCTCTGGCTACATTGAACTTTGGGAGTGGGAAGAAATTCAGCAGGTCCTTAGTTCGTACGAGACCGACAAAATGTCTTTGGAATCACTGACCAAGGTATTGGACAACGCCCGTCAACAAGTAGAATGGAGTGTTTCAATGGTAAAGGCCAGCTATCAGGAGGAGGTGAACACATACACAGCTTTTGAACCAAAGGCATATGGTTTTATCGATGATAAGATTCGGGGTTCCGTTGCCCTTTACTTGGGAAAAAGTGTGGGTGAATTGGGTGATTTTATAGCGACCGAATCATCTTTGACCAATAAAGTACTCGATGTGCAAAACCAAAGTTCGGTTAGGGGTTTGAATCCAGGGTACGCATTTGGTGAATTGGTCGTCATCGGAGGCTCTCCAGATGACGTGGATGTGTCGTCCGATAAAATTTATATCTTTCAACGTCCTCCATCAGATTTAAAACCAGTTGCTGGTATCGCTACAGTAGCTGAGGGTAATATGGTCTCACATGTACAATTGTTGGCCCGTAATTTGGGCATACCCAATACGGCACTTTCCGATGAAAACCTACAAGATTTGAAGAAGTATGATGGCAATCGGGTTTTTTATGCGGTGTCCAATAAAGGAAATGTGATCTTAAAACTGGAAAAAGACATGTCGACCGATGAGCGTGCGCTTTTCGCAAAAAAAGAGCGGAAAGAAGAGAAAATAGCCGTGCCTATTGAAAACATTCGATTGGAACAAACGAAAATCCTGAACCTAAGAGATGTCGATGCCAGTGATTCGGGCAAACTCTGTGGACCGAAAGCGGCCAACTTAGGGCAGTTAAAAAAAATGTTTCCTGATAAGGTTGTAGAAGGTTTGGTCATACCTTTTGGAATATTCAGGTCCCATATGGACCAAAGCATGCCGGGACAATCTGTTTCTTACTGGACATTTTTAAACGAGATGTTCGCCCAAGCTGAAAAAATGCGCGGCCAGTCGGTTCCTGAACAGGAGGTCGAAAACTATCAACTTCAGCAATTGGAAACCCTACGTGACGCCATTAAAAAGATACAGCTACAAGCTGTTTTTATATCGGAACTCGAAAAGGGATTTCAAGAGATCTTGGGAAAAAGTCTTGGGGAAGTGCCTGTATTTCTTCGTAGTGATACCAATATGGAAGACCTAAAAGATTTTACCGGCGCAGGGCTGAACCTTACGATTTTCAATGCGGTAGTTAAAAATAAAATCCTCGAAGGAATCAAAGATGTATGGGCCTCGCCCTATACTGAACGAAGCTTTAAATGGCGGCAAAAATACCTGCTCAATCCAGAGAACGTATTCCCATCTATTTTGGTTATTCCGAGTGTTGATGTGGATTATTCAGGGGTATTGATCACCAAAGGCATTAGTTCTGGTAACGAAAAAGACTTGACCATCGCCTTTAGCAGAGGCGCAGGAGGAGCGGTCGATGGGCAGTCAGCCGAATCATATCTTATCAAAGAATCCGGAGGTTATGAATTACTGGCTCCAGCGCGTGAAGTATATCATAACACTTTACCGCCCACCGGAGGCACGGGAAAAAAAGCGGCAACTTTTGAAGCTTCTGTCCTCAATGCACAAAATATCAATGAAATAAAGGCTTTCGCCCAAGATATTCGAAAAACACTTCCGAAAGCCACCAAATCTGATTACAAAGGGGCGTATGATGTTGAGCTCGGTTTTCAAAACAATAAACTATGGTTGTTTCAAATTCGACCCTTTGTAGAAAACAAAAAAGCATTGAGTTCTGGATATTTGGAATCCATCACCCCAAAAATAGACAGGCGAAAAGAAATCTTACTATCCACAAAAATCTAATATGAAAAAGTATATACTACTAGCGGTTACGGTTCTGTTTTCTTTCGGTTTTATCGTAATCAACCATTACCCCATAGACGGTTATGAACATACGGGCATCAAGCGTCTAAAACGATTGGAACTCGTAAAAAGTGGCGAAATAAAGGAAACCTCAAAACTCCCGGAAGGTGCCATGAAATCTTGGAGCGAAATTCAACTGAACCTGGTATCAAGAACCACTGATAGTGTGGAGACCTTCTTGGTACCGGATGAAAAATTTCAAAAAGAGATTAGTGGACTTTTTAAGGGGCTCGATAAAAGCTACTCCCTAACCGTTTTGGATATTTCAAATATCGATAGCGTTCGCTATGCCAGTAGGAACGAAAAAGCAGGCTATCAACCGGGAAGTGTTGGTAAATTGGCAGTACTAGCAGGGCTGTTTACACAATTGGCCAAGATTTATCCCGATTCATGGGAAAAGCGTACGCAGTTGTTACGCGATAAATCAGTTAAGGCTGGAGTTTGGGGGTTGACCGATGAGCATACCATTCCAATTTACAACATCGAAAAGAATACTTTGGTCAAACGACAAGTGATTGCCAGCGATGTTTTTACGCTTTACGAATGGACAGATCATATGCTATCAGTTAGTAATAACGGTGCGGCCAGTATCGTATGGCGAGAAGTGTTGTTGATGGCAGCTTTCGGGAAAGAATATCCCCAACTGACTGAGGAGCGAGCATTGGAATACTTTAAAACCACTCCCAAAAAAGAGCTCACGGATTTGGGCAACGATGTGGTAAACCTTCCGCTACGTGATTTGGGAATCACTTTTGATGAATGGCGTTTAGGAAGTTTTTTTACCAGAGGTGCGAATACCTACGTTGGTGACAAGGGTGGTAGTATAGGCACGCCTGTTGGACTGATGAAATTTTTGGTGCAATTGGAACAAGGCAAGATCGTTGATGAAGCTTCCAGCCTTGAAATGAAACGTTTAATGTACATGACAGATAGAAGAATTCGGTATGCACAAGCCCCGGAATTGAAAGAGGCAGCGGTTTATTTTAAATCGGGTAGCTTGTACAAATGTGACCGATCAAAGGGCGAAGCTTGTGGCAAGTATATGGGGAATGTGACTAATTTTATGAACTCAGTGATTATCGTTGAACAACCCTATAATTGTAAGTATATGGTGGTATTGATGACCAACGTGCTTCGCAAGAATTCAGCAAGCGATCATATGTACTTGGCATCAAAAATCGATAAACTTATTAAGGAATAAAAATTTTTAACTTAAGGAAGAAAGTATTTGGGCAGCCTTTTCCCTTATTTTTTTATTACTATCCGTTAAGGACAGTTCAACAATTGGTTTAAATTTTTTGTCATTGGTTTTTTCAATCAAGGAAAGTACGGCCAAATTTAATTTCACATCTTTTCTATCGAGTAATATATGGTAGCACTCCGTCTCCCTAAAGACCTTCAGGTTTAGTTTCTTGATTTTCTCTTCCGAAAAGGTGTCTATTAATACAGATTCTGCTATAGGTATCAATGCGGTTTTAAGTCGGTAATCCAAAATATTATCTAAAAATTCTATGGCATGTAAGCGTTGCTCCTCCTTGCCATTTAAAATGATATCAAGTAAGGGGTCAACATCATGAGGCGGATATTTTACCCCCAAAAATCTGAAGATTCGAGCAAGTTGGCGATCTAATCGCTGTTCTAGAAGATGTATCAAGCCATTTCTGGCTTTAACTTCTTCTAGGTTTTCATTGTTCTGATCCTTTTTTTTGTATTGAATAACAATTTGGGAATGGATGGCCGATAAAGTATTTTGATAAAGTTGGCATTCATCCAGAACATTATCGATAATGAATCTGTCTTTGATCTTTAAATTCGGGTGCTTCCATTTAAGTCTACCAAGCGCCTCAATAGCCCCTATCTTGATAGAATGCTCGGTTCCCTTAGTTAAGGTCATAAGTGCTTTGACCGCCTTTTGTGAAGCAAATTTTTCAATAACCAATACAATATAGTTGGCGTCTTCCAAATCAATGGATTCTTCCCTTAACTTTTGTGCCAAGATGTCTATGACGGGTTCGCCAAAATTGAATAATGCATCCACAGCTGTTTTTCTAGTGTCCTTACCCGATAAATGACTTACTATGGCAACAATAAATCGATGGTCAAGAGTTTTTGACGCAGCGGAAATTGCGGTTTTCAATATTTGGGTGTCTGTTGATAATAAGTTTTGGGTAATAATATCATAGAACTTTTCTGCTTTTGACTGCCCTATGGCTTCAAGAAGGGCCTCTAGTTTATTTGTTTTTTCATATCCTGAATTTAGTTCTTGCCAACCTTTTATTGCCTTATTTAAGAAAATATCAAGACCAAACTGTTGTTGCAACGACTCCTTGTTTCTTAACTCCGAAGCCAACCCAATTAAACTGGCATTGGATATCGTTGGGTCCATACTGTTCAGATATTTGTTAAATAGTTCAACGGTATCCTTATCGTAGTGTTTGAGTAAATACCTAAAAGCCGATGTGGTGACCTTTTGATCCTTATCATAAACCATCAGTTCGATTTGGGATGAAAGGTTTTCAGTTTTTAAAAAGTAGAGGTTCTCAATCGCCAAAGCCCTTACTTCGGTTGAATCATGTGATAACAATTGTTTAATGGCCAGAAAAAATCGCTCGTCCTTGACCTCTAAAGTTTTGCGAAGCATATGCAATATCTGACTCTCTGAACCACTTCGAAAAACCCTTATAACAGAATCTATGATGGAGGTAACAACTATTTCAGGTTTATTGTTCTTTTCATTCTTGTCATTCGCTGATTCAAATAACTTTTTGAAGGCAACAATATATTCCTTTCTTAAATGATGTATGAAATACAACCAGATTATTATCAATGTGATTATGATTAAACTGACATAAGTAGAAGATATATCAAGGGCATTAATGAAGAAAATAAGAATGAATCCGGCCAACCCTGTTGCAATACTATCCACGACCACATCTGTAAAAGTTTTGGTTTTCTTCTTAATATCAATGGGAATTGGTATGGAAAGCAGTTCTGTAGCCGCTTTGTTCACGGATTGTTTTAAGCTTCCATCAACCACTTTGATAAATACAATTACCCACAATTGAGGTAGAAAGAGAAGTAATGAAGACCCTATGAGGATGCCTGAAGGTAGCCAAAGTAAAGATTTACCTACTCCGAAAATGCCGACGATTTTTTTAGTGGCCAACAGCTGGATCAATAAAGAAATTACGCTTAGTGTAGAAAACCAAAAACCGAAGAAAACGGTTAGTTTTTCTTGGTCATCGATGAGTCTTGAGGCATAATCGCTATACTGGTAATCTACTAATTTTGCAACCAACACACTTATACCGATAACGGTGGCAATAAGGGTCAATAATTTGGATTGCTTTATCAATTTTAGGGGCGAATCCCCTTTTGGTTCAGAACGGTGCGAGACCTGAAAAGAATTAAGTTTTACCACCTCATTTTTCCATATGTACCGCATAATCGGTAAACAGAAAGTCAACAAAAAGGCGGCAACAAACAAGAGACTTTCCGTATTGATAAAACTGGCTAATAAAGAAGTGAGGTAGCCTCCAAATATTCCTCCTGCTATGGCACCTGCTCCTATAAAACCAAAAACACGCTTGGCCTCTCTTACATTATATACCAGGTTTGCCAATATCCAGAATTGTGACGCGGTTAATAACCCAAAAATGGCAACCCAAATGTAGGGGATGTATAAAATGAAACCATGGGCAATATTCAAATTAAAGATAATTGCGAAGACCAGCAATGAAACGACCGATCCTATAAGAGTTCGTTCTATTATAATGTTTAGGGGATACTTTTCCAACGCCCTATCATAAAAATAAGAGCCGATAATGGCCATAATTGCAGTTAAAACGTATCCTACAGGTAAAGCATCTGAAGTCAGCTCAGAAAGAAAAAGCGAATTAATGGTAGGTTTGATTATTAGTAAAGTAGTAATCAGCAAAAAAATGTTAAGCTGAAGTAAAAGGGTTTTACGAAGCTCTTCTTCTTTAATATCAAAAACCTGTAATATATATACCTTTAAGGTTTTAATTATGAACATTTAAAAATAATATTTTTGGCCGTAATTCTTAGCAAGTACGAATAGGTACAATGTATCTGATGATTTAGTAGAAATTATGACCTAAATTTTAAAGATATCCAATTTTAAAGAAATAACATACAAAGCTAAATATGGATTCGGTAGAATTTGGATTGCTTGAAATGCCGTTAAAAATTATTTGAGGAATTTCAAAAACTACTTAGCTTGCCGACCGACGAATGTTTTTTCAATGCTATCTCTGCTGGCTTCACTAAATTCCTCATAATTTGCTCTCCTCTCGCATCATTTATTAAGGCAACTAGAATATAACGCCGATTTGGGTTTTCTCCCCATACCAAGACAGAATCTGAATGATAGGTCTTCCAAGATCCCGATTTACGGAACAAACGGGCATTGGGAGCAATCATGTCGAGGGTATTCACAAATTTGTGGTGCAACTCTGGATTTTCCATAATAGCCAACATTTGCTCAGACCGTTTCTCATTGACCAATTTACCATTTGCTAAAAGATAGTAATACCGACATACTTGGGTAACAGATGCCGCATGGCTCAAGTTTTTTAAAGGCTCTCTATTGGTTTTCCCACCTCCGCCATAACGTTTACCGACCCATAGTCCCCCACCTTGTTCTTCGTCATAAAATTCATATTTGGGATCGGTCATGACCGCCTCTAGTTTTTCATAGCCTACCCGGTCTATCATCCTGGTAGAGGCTTGGTTGTTCGATTTACTGATCATCAACCGCATATCTTTTTTAACCTCGGGGGTTTCTATGAGCTCACTTTTCTCAATAGCATCCATGGCCGCCAACAAGATGGCTATTTTGGGCAAACTGGCTGCGTACATCATATGGCTGCCGTTGATACGGGCAAATCGCACCTTATCAGGATTGCTCAAATCAACGATACCTACAGCCATTTTCTTTTGGTCGATCAAAGATTTCCATTGGGAATTCGACCTAAGCTCCCGTTCCAAATCTTCTTGGAGCAAGGTATCGACCACGCTGCGCAAGGGCATGATTTTAGCATCATCCGTTTGAATGGGCAAATCGTTTTGTGCAATCAGACTTAAGCCGATCATCAAAAAGAGTATAAAAAAAATAGATTTTATTTTCATTGATATTTAAGGGTTAAAACAATTCAAATGTACGTTATATAACGTTTGTATTACTGTTAATATTAGGGAAGTGCCTTTTCTCGAAAAATCGAACAAAAATGCCTTAATGAAAAGTTTGGGTCTAAAAAATCTGTTAATTTTTTCGACCCTAACGATTCAATTTCTGCTAAAACGTGACTTCCAATTGATTATTCGACAAGTTTCAAGCCCACGATAATATTGATGCTGATCTCATCCCCATCTTCGTCTTCTTCTGTATCGGTGGTATAGGTAATGATAAAAACCTTGCCCTTGTATGCTTCGCCCAATAGGTCAAATTGTGCCAATACATCCTTTTGTGTTTGGGCAAACTCCATGGCATACCCATCTTTATCGGTGAAATAATAGATACCATCCAAATGTTCGTTAAAAGTGGCTTTAACTGTGTCTTGTGCAACTACTGTTGTTACCATTGAAGTGATTGCAATTAAAAATACAAAGAGCGTTTTCATTTTTTTTATCGTTTATTAAGTTAATATGGGTGCAAGAGGACTGTATTTGTTCATATTAAAACATTCTTTCTTACTGTCAATAAATATAGTCGTTTGCGAAAGCTCAAACAGCTACTTAGGTAGCAGTTTTTGCAAAATCCAAAAGGTACATTTGTAGACTTCTGAAAGTTGGCTCAGATAGTATTTGCAAGATTTGTTTTGACGTATATTCACAGGAAAAACAATAACAATGAATTTAAGGGACGGCGTAAAGAATGCCGATAACAAGGTATCTTTAGAAAGCAATAAACTTGGGACTTTCGTCAAGGATAAAAGCAAATCTTTGGTCGATAGAATAGAGAGTTTTGAAGATATCATCAGTCTTGAAGTTGGCGATACAGGTCTTTTAAGAGCGAAAACCCTTGAACGGGAATTCAACCTTAGGCAACTTTATATCAAATATGAAGGTGATAATCCTACGGGCACGCAGAAAGACCGCATCGCATTTGCGCAAATATATGATGCCCTTAGACGGGAATATGAAGTAGTTTCGCTCGCTACCTGTGGCAATTATGGGGTTGCTATGGCATTAGCTGCTGGTTTAGGTGGCATTCAATGTAAAATATACATTCCGGAAACCTTTCACACAGAGCGTGTTATTGAAATGGAAGTACTGGGGGCGGAAATTATCAGACTTCCTGGAAGTTATGAAGAAGTAGTGAAGCGAAGCAGTGAATTGGCTCAACAGCATGGATGGTACGATGCCAACCCTGGTGGGGCCAATACACCACTGCAAATTTCTGCTTATGCGCAAATTGCCTATGAAATTTATGAGGATTTGGGCGATGCCCCGAAGTATTGTGCAGCACCAGTTTCAAACGGCACTTTGTTTGCAGGAATCTACAGGGGCTTTGCAAGTCTCTATAAGAAGGGGAAGACATCGAGAATACCAAAAATGGTAGCCGCTTCCTCAACCAGAAAAAACCCCATAGTACAATCCTTTATTCAGGGATTGGACCATTGTAAGGATTTAAATCCTGAACTTATAAAAGAGACCAAATACAATGAACCTTTGATTAATTGGCATAGCTTTGACGGGGAAGAGGCCTTGTATGCTATTCAGAAATCTAAGGGTCAAGCTTACAATGTAAGTGATAAAAAAATGAAGGAAATGAGTTCCCTTTTATTGAAAAAAGAAGGCTTTCGTATTCTGCCAGCTTCCACCGCGGGATTGATAGGCCTTTTAGATTTGCATGAAAAATTAAACTTTGAACCAGACCGTTTTGTAGCGGTATTAACAGCAAAAAATTAAGATTAAATGAAAAAAAAGATAGATGGTAAAGCATTGGTATTTTGTGAAGGTGCTTTTAATACTCCAAATGGAAAAACAGCACACGGATTGGTCAGGTTTACGGAACGATATGAAATTGTTGGTGTAATTGACAGTAAATATGCTGGTAAGGATGCGGGTAAAGTTTTAGATGGAAAAAACAATGGCATTCCTATTTTCAGCGGCATTGAGTCTGCGATAAAAGAACTGAAAGAAACAGGTAGTATACCCCAAACACTTGTTGTGGGATTAGCACCAGATGGTGGCCGTTTACCAATGGAGGCAAAGGTTACCTTAGAAAAAGCGCTTCGCCTCGGCTGGAATATTGATAGTGGTCTTCATGACTTCATTGGTAATGACAAGAAGTTAATGGCTATCGCTAAAAAAAATAACTGTCGAGTGCGCGATGTACGTAGAACTCCTGATAGGGATACCCTCCATTTTTTTACAGGAGCTATTGCTAAAGTGGATTGTTTAAAATTGGCGGTTTTAGGAACAGATTCTGCCATTGGTAAACGTACTACCGCTTGGCTGATTGTTAAGGGATTTAGAGATCATAATTATAGTGCCCAGATGATCGGTACAGGGCAAACCGCTTGGATGCAAGGTGCTAAGTACAGTATGATCATGGACAGTTGTATCAACGATTTTGTTTCCGGCGAAATTGAGCATGCAGTTGTTAGTGCTTATGAAAATGAAGAACCCGACGTCCTTGTTATTGAAGGACAAGGTAGTTTAATGAACCCGGCGTATCCTGGAGGATTTGAAATTTTGGCCGCGGGACGTCCAGATTTTGTGGTGCTACAACACGCACCAAAACGTCTGGAATATGATGGGTTCCCTGGACACAAGTTACACTCATTAAAAAAGCAGATTAGCGCTATCGAAATGATTTCAGGGAAGAAAGTGATTGCTGTAACTGTAAATCATGAAGGTATGAACAATGATGAAATTCTTCCGGCTTGTGATGCAATTACAAAGCAAACAGGTTTACCGGCATTTGATGTACTTGCAAATGGAGTGGATGAATTAATTGATGTGCTTGTAAAGCATCTCGATATAAATAAACATTAAGTATGAGAATTACTAAGGTGTCTTATGAACGGTTAGACCTAAAACTTTCCGAAGCTTATACCATAGCGTATGAAACCATTTCGAAGACAACCAATTTTATTCTAAAAATAGAAACGGATACCATATTTGTTGGTTACGGCTGTGCTGCACCGGACAAAGAAGTAACCCAAGAAACGGCAGCGGATGTGGAGGAGGCAATCAAAAGCACTATTATTCCCTATTTGAAAAATAAAAATCCTTTTCACTATGCTCGTATCATTGATGAATTAAGAGCTATGCTCATAGGTAGATCTTCGGCCTTGGCGATGGTCGATTTGGCACTTTTGGACTTGGTTTCCAAAAAATGCGATGTGCCCCTATATCAATTTCTAGGAGGATATAGAAGCAGTATCGCCACTAGTATTACCATAGGGATTCTTCCTTTACAGGAAACGCTTAAACGCGCAGCGGATTTTGTGGCTAGCGGATTTTCAATCATCAAAGTAAAGGGTGGAGTGAACTTGGAAGAAGATATTCATAAGATGATTAGACTTCGCGAGGTATATCCTAACTTAATTCTCCGATTTGATGGTAATCAGGGTTATAGCGTTGAAGAGTCATTAGCTTTTGTAAAAGGTACTGAGGTCGTAGGAATCGAGATTTTTGAACAGCCCACCAAAGTCGGAAAAGATGAACGAATGGGTCTTGTGACCAATCAAGTGGCTATTCCCGTGATGGCCGATGAAAGTCTTAAAACGTTGAGAGATGCCTTTCGTTTGGCGCAAAATGAACGATTGGATATGGTTAACATTAAACTGCAAAAAGTAGGTGGAATTTTAGAGGGATTGCATATTAATTCTGTCGCAAAATCCGCAAAACTGGATGCTATGGTCGGCTGTATTGATGAATGCAGCCTCGGTATTTCCGCTGGACTTCATTTTGCCTTATCACGCCCAAATATCAAATATGCCGACCTTGATGGGCATTTAGATATTAAGGATGATCCATTTAAACAACTTTTCACTCTTGAAAAGGGGGTTTTATACCCGAGCGAACATCCAGGTTTGGGGAAAATAACAGTATAATGTTAGAAGTTAGTTTGGTATATGTGGGTTTCCTGATTACTGCTTATGCCGTCATAGCCAACGATGTCATACAAACTTTAGGAACCTTTATTACATCGAACGAAAAAACCAAATGGTGGTATTTATGGACTTTCGCCTCAGCCATTTTAGTGATTACCTTGTGCTACGGGTGGTATGTCAATATGGGGGATGTTTCTTATGGCAGATTGGATAAAATTCCATTACCGGAGCACATGCCATGGTGGTATTTATTGGCACCGCTATCCTTATTGGTCATTACGCGGTTTGGAATTCCAGTGAGTACTACGTTTATGATATTGAGCGTTTTCTCCTCAGGACAGATTATTGAGAAGATGATCTTAAAGTCTGTATTTGGGTATGCCTTGGCCTTTGTGTCAGCTTTGTTGCTCTATTATTTTATTGCCAAACGTTTTGAGTCAAAAGCCTCCTTACGTTTGATGGATAAGAAAAAACATAAACCGTATTGGCTTATTGCACAGTGGTTTTCAACAGGTTTTTTGTGGTCGCAATGGTTGATTCAGGATTTCGCTAATATTTTTGTTTTTCTACCCCGTAAACTCGATTTACAAGAATTGACAATTTCGATAGTTGTTATTTTGTTGATCATGGCTTATATCTTCAATAAGAAGGGTGGGAAGATTCAGGGCATCGTAAATCAGAAATCAAATACGCAACATATTCGCTCGGCCACATTGATTGATTTGTGCTACGGCTTGCTACTCTATTTCTTAGGAACACTAAGTTCAATCCCTATGAGCACTACATGGACTTTTATCGGAATTTTGGCAGGAAGGGAAATTGCCATCAACTATTTATTGGACCAAGAGAAACTAAAGATTTCATATGCGCATATTCTTAAAGACTTCGGTAAAGTAAATATTGGTTTGATTGTAAGTATCCTGATTGCCTATGTAATACAGTTTTTTAAATAGACTCTTAAACGATAGGTACTATCAGCAAATTGGTTTTTAATTGTGCTTGCGCATCCCCACGTACTGAGCCAGAAACCGGCATCGTATTCCCATAATATACACTTGAACAAACAGGTATATGCATATTCGCAGTAGCGATACCGTTACTCGGGTCAAAACCTATCCATCCGGCACCAGGAACAAAAACTTCGACCCAAGCGTGGAGTTCATATTGGGGATCTTCTACATCAACATAATAATACCCGCTCACAAACCTTGCGGCTAAGCCAAGGTTGCGTAATAGTTGTATTTGCATCCAGCTTAAATCGCGGCAAGAACCTGTTTTGCCATCAAATGTTTCATCTGGATGAAATGGGACCCCCGTTTCCCTTATTTCCAAGACGAAATCTTGATGTATCTGTGTGGTCAGTTGCGATAAAAAGGAAATGGTGTTTAATTCAACAGTTTTAAGAATGTCTCGCCCATAATCAAGTAACGAACCACTAATTTTGGTCGATGTCAAATAAAGGGCCAACAAAGTATGCAACTGCTTGGGATACTCAAACGGAATTGTGCTACAGCTCACCGGGTATATTAAAAAGTTGAAGGGTGTAAAGGGTTTGATTTTAAGCACCGCTTCCGATTTGATGTTGATGTTTTTATGCATCCCATCAAACCAGCAAAAATGTACCACATTCCCTTCAGCATCCAACTGTTCTGAAATTCCTGAAGGTACTATTGATAACTCTAGACCATATAATTCCAAATCAAGAAATGGCATGCTTTTAGGTTTGAACCTCAAATAATGGGGTTCTAGAAACACCTCCTTGGTAAAATTGTACTCCGTTTCGTGAACTATTTTTATTCTCATTTATGCGATACTAATTAAGTACAAGGTTAATCTCTTCTTTAGGCGAGCTATTCAAAGAGGTGTCCATTAAACAGATGGATACGATTTTTGTCGTTTCGATAAACAATCTCCCCAAGCTAAATTTATTGTTGTATTTGCTCAATTTGTGTTGTAAAGAAAGAATTATAGAAATGTGTTGAAATAGCATTGAGTCGTTGTTGAAAATCATCAATATATTCATGTAGCCCGCTATTGAAAATATCAGCTATTTCAGTAAATTCCAATTCCGATTTTAGCTTGCCCAACTGTTTTTCAGCACTGGTACTAAACCCTCCTGAATTTCCTGTAATCGCATTCAAAGATTGTTCGGCATGAATAAGACAGCACAGCATGGAACGCGGAAAAGTCTTGTCCAAAATTAAAAACTCAGAGATATTCAAGGCCGTAAGCTTCCCGTATTTTTTTCGGTACATATCGTAGGCACTTACAGATTTAAGTAAAGCGGCCCATTGCATTACATCCAAGGGTGTTCCAATGGCTTCAGTATTCGTAAGCAAAATGTAGTATTTGACATCGATGACCCGTGAGGTCTTATCTGCACGTTCGAGCAGCTGACCGATTTTTCCAAAATGCCATCCATCATTTCTAGAGATGGTTGCATCAAAAATCCCATATAACAACTGGCAGTCTTCCCTGATTTTTTTGAAAAAACTTCTAGGATCATCGTTTTTCCATCGCTTTTTTTCCAATCCTTTGCATACAAAAAAGTAGATGGAATTTATCTGTTCCCATACTTCCTTGGTTATTTCAGGGCGTATGGCCCTCGCATTTTCCCTGGCATTTGTGATACAATTGTAAATGGAATTCGGATTTTTTGGAT
>CBDUKE010000050.1:0-22220 GCA_965367725.1 uncultured Maribacter sp.
GGGAGATAATTTACCCCATAAGTGCCTTTATTTAAAATCATTTTAACCTACTATTTGCTTACATTTAATACCCTATTTAAAATTGAAGCAACAATTCCAAGAAATTAAATTATGGCAGAGAATTATTTTAAGACCTACCCCAACAAAGAAGGATTTTATAAAGAATATGGCGGCGCATTTATACCCCCAATGCTCGAAGATGAGATGAAAAAGATTACGGATGCTTATTATGCCATCAGTAAATCGCATAGTTTTATTTCTGAGCTTCGTAGTATTCGCAAGCATTACCAGGGTCGCCCTACCCCAGTGTACTACTGTAATCGACTATCAGAAAAATATGGAGGACGCATCTATCTTAAAAGAGAGGACCTTAACCATACTGGGGCCCACAAATTAAACCATTGTATGGGAGAGGCACTTTTAGCCAAACACCTAGGTAAAAAGAAGTTGATTGCAGAAACTGGGGCGGGTCAACATGGTGTCGCTTTGGCTACAGCAGCCGCATATTTTGGATTGGAATGTGAAATTCATATGGGTGAGGTTGATATGGCCAAGGAACACCCCAATGTAGTGCGTATGCGCATTCTTGGTGCAACAGTAATTCCTGTGACCCACGGTTTAAAAACATTAAAAGAAGCCGTTGATTCCGCCTTCGAAGCATATATGAAAGACCCTATCACTGCTATTTATTGTATTGGTTCAGTAGTTGGGCCACATCCTTTTCCTATGATGGTACGCGATTTTCAGCGTGTTGTAGGAATAGAGGCCAAAGAACAGTTTTTTGATATGACAGGTGAGTTACCGGACAATGTCGTTGCCTGTGTGGGTGGTGGCAGTAATGCCATGGGAATATTCTCAGCCTTTTTAAATGATGAAGAGTGCAGTCTTTATGGTGTGGAACCAGGTGGTCGTTCTTTGGAATATGGAGAACATGCCGCAACCATGACCTTGGGCAAACCGGGTGTCATTCACGGATTTAAGTGCTATACCCTACAGGATGAAAACGGGGATCCCAGTGCTGTATATTCCGTTGCCAGTGGATTGGATTACCCTGGTGTTGGTCCAGAACATAGTATGCTCAAGGATTTAAAAAAAGTGACTTACGATGTGATTTCAGATAAAGAAACAATCGATGCTTTCTACGAACTAAGTCGATTAGAGGGTATTATTCCAGCGCTGGAAAGTGCCCATGCTGTTGCATATGCCTTTAAATTGGCGCAAGAAAATCCGCGAAAATCAATTTTAGTGAATTTAAGTGGTAGAGGTGATAAAGATCTCGATTTTGTAATGGATACGTATGGTCTACCCGATTAACCATTTGGCATAAGCCTTTTAAAACAATCCTAAGCCGTTTACAAATAATACTCTTAGGCCAACAACAAAAACCAAAATAGCGGTTATTCTTTTAATGCCTTTGGCGGATAGTTTTTTCAGGCTTAGCCTTATACCCAGCTGTCCGCCAAGTAAAACGGTTATACCAAGAACCAAGGTTTCTATCCAAGGGAGTTCCAATGTCCCTGCCAAAAACAGTCCACCCAAACCTGAAATGGAATTCACCAATATAAAAAAGCTTGCTAAAGCCGCTATTTTGACCGATTTGTCCCAATTGATGTGATTGAGTATGGGTGCCAGAAAAATTCCGCCTCCAATGCCCACAAGCCCAGAAAGAAACCCAATAGTTGCACCGATTACATAACTTAAATACTTGGGGTATACTTTAGAAGGATCAGTCAACTTGATACCAGAGGTCTGCCAAATCAAAAATAGGGAAGAGATTATCAAGGCAATCCCAAGAATAATAAAAAATACTTCTTCCTTTAATCGAAATAAAGCCCCTAAAAATGCCATGGGAATACTGGTGATAACAAAGGGTAGAAAGTCTTTTAATCGGGCATGACCATGCTTAAAGTAAAGATAGGTGCTCCCTGAAACTACTACTAAATTACAAACCAAGGCAATAGATCGTATCGCGAAAAAGCTCACTAAAAAAAGGGTCAACAGTGCCAGATAGCTAGACCCGCCACCAAAGCCAACAGACGAATATAATGTGGCGACCACGAAAAATCCCAGGCATAATAGAATTAAACTTTCAATGCTTAGCAGCATGGGATCCTAGTTTGTTTATACCCCCATTCACGTTGATGAAGTTGGCCTCTGGTTTATAATTTTGAAGATATAGTTGTGCCTGTATACTCCTAATTCCTGATTCGCAAATAAGGTAAATAGGCTTATTATAATTAAGCTGTTGTTTCCAATTTTCGATTTCAGACAAAGGATGGCACAACGCATTTTTAAGGTGGAATTGTTGATATTCCTGCAACGAACGCACATCGATGGTTTGAACTTCTTTTGATTGATACAAAACTTCAAAATCAGAGGCATCAATTGAGTTTAATGCTGAAGGACAATCAAATGTGTATTCCGATTGTAGTGCTTCAATTTCTAGATTCAAAGTAATACAGGGGAATTTTATTTTCCGTATGCTTTGCTCCAATCCATTATATAACAACAATTTACCAGACAACACCTCCCCTATTCCTGTAAGAACCTTAACAACTTCCAATGCTTGTAAGTTACCAACAATACCAGGGATAATGCCAAGTACACCATGCTCATTGCAATTAGGTATTTCATTGGCCTTTGGCATGTTCGGGAACAGACAGCGATAGGTTGGCCCTCCTTGATAATTAAAAACACTTACCTGCCCTTCAAAACTATGCAAGGCGCCATATACAAAAGGTTTTTTCAAGATAACACATGCGTCATTGATTAAATAACGTGTCGGGAAATTATCAGAGGCGTCGACCACAAGGTCAAAATCCTTAATAACTTCCAAAGCATTATTGCGGGTTAAAAAAGTATGAAGGGGAATTAGTTTGGTATCTGAATTCTGGCTCGCCAACTTTTTGATGGCAACAGCAACTTTTGATTGCCCTATATCATTTTCACCATACAAAACCTGACGATGTAAATTAGAAACGGAAACCTCATCAGCATCTACAATACCCAATGTACCAACGCCCATCGCATTTAAATAGGTCAATACCGGGATTCCCAATCCACCAGCTCCAACAACCAAAACTTTGGCTTGGGCCAGCTTTTCTTGGGACTCAAGTCCAAAATCCTTCAAGATGGTCTGTCTGTTGTAACGTTCCGAATTCATGATTATGCCAATTTCGTCATAGCCTCTTTATACTCCGCCTCTGAATTCGCATTCATTAAAACGTGTGCATTTTCAGGAAATACCAAATGTGTATTGTTATTGATCAAGAACTTTCGCGGGCAGGAACCGTTTCCTTCTTCCAAATAGGTTACTGCCGCTTTAAGACCCCGAGGTTCCCAAATGGCGCATAGCGGTTCTGGTAAGGGGTTTTCTTTTTGGGCAAAAGCTGTGGCGTCTGCACTCCCCATGCGAGCAGCAATCAGTTCCTGCAATGATTTTTCATCAATCAAGGGTAGATCACAAGCTAATACCAACCAAGCTACATCGGGATATTTTTTATGTGCGGACAAAATCCCATTAAAAGGACCTTTAAAAACGTCCTCATCAACAATGGTGTTGAAAGTCGATGCTATTTCAACTTCCTGTTCCTTGCGAATGCTCATAAAGGTTTTGTCACAGCTTTTTTCCAACAATTGGTAGAGATGATCACGCTGTGGGATGCCATGATAGGCAATAAGTCCTTTGTCCGTACCCATGCGCGTACTCTTGCCCCCAGAAAGCACTAATCCATAAATTTTATCTGCCGAAGTCATTTTTACCTCCCGTTTTTTGCTCCAACTGAATGTTCGAGATTTGAATGTCATGGGACAGCGCCTTGCACATGTCATAGATGGTAAGCGCACTTACCGAAACACCTGTCAAAGCCTCCATTTCTACCCCCGTACGCTCCGTACATTTTACCTTACAAACAATATGCAATGTATTATCCTTCGGTTGAATATCGATATGTACCTTGGAAAGGTTAAGTTGATGACAAAGTGGAATCAATTCCGAAGTTTTCTTTACCGCTTGTATCCCAGCAATGACGGCTGTTTGAATAATGCTTCCTTTAGCCCCTAAAAAATCCTGGGCAGCCAAGGTTTCAAAAACTTCTTGTGGAAATTGTACAGCACCAGAGGCAGTTGCTGTCCGTGCGGTTCTATTTTTATTCGAAACATCGACCATAGAGGCATTTCCAGCTTCATCTATATGTGAAAGTTCCTTGCTCATTTATCCGCCGATTGAAGTCATTGAATTGGTAAAAACACCTTTGTATTTTTGTTGCGCCTCAAAACCTGTTTTAGCTCTGCTCCCAACAGCTTTCAAAATCTGTTCCTTTACTTTTTCATCCGATGCATCACTCCTCAAAATATCCCTGATATTCATACAGGCTTGCGCATATAAGCAGGTAATAACATCCCCTGTGGCCGTAATGCGCAATCTGTTACAACTACCACAAAAGGTTCTACTGAAAGATGGTATGACTCCAAAAGTGCCCTTAAAGCCAGGTATTTTATAATTGATGGACGTTGATGTTTCTTCTGAAGGAAGCTTTTCGTAATCGGGGTATGTTTCTTTGATGTATGCCAAAATACGCTTGTAATCCCAAGCAATACCATCGAATTCACGGGACCCCCCGTTAAAGGGCATTTCCTCCAAATACCGAACACAAACATCATAATGTTTGGTCAAATCCAACATTGGCAGTATATCCTCTGTATTCTGACCCTCTAATGCAATAAAATTGATACGAACCTTAAAACCTTCTGTAATCAATCGTAAAATATTATTATGCACGGTATCATACTGGTCTCGTCGGGTGATTTTTTCGAAGGTAGCGCGATTAATGGCATCCATGCTTACATTGATATTCGTAATACCCAATTCCTTGAGCTCATCTATATGCGGACCGATCAAGGTAGCATTTGTCGTAACAGAAATATCGTTAAGTCCCTCCATCTTGGAAAGATTACGCAGCAATACCATCAAATCTTTACGCACAAAAGGCTCTCCACCCGTTATCCTAATTTTATCAATGCCTTGGGAAACCAATATTTCACTAAGCTTGGATAACTCTTTGATCGTAAAAAGTTTGTCATTCTGGGAAAAATCAATACCCTCGGCAGGCATGCAATAATTGCAACGCAGATTACAACGATCAGTAACCGCCAAACGCAAATAATTTATTTTTCTATTGTGATTGTCTATCAACATATATTTAAGGATGCGCGGATACCCACACGGATTTGTTCTTAAAAGCTTCTTTTTTCCAAATTGGCACGGTTTCCTTAAGCGTATCTATCAAAAACTTACATGCTTCAAAGCATTCAGTTCTATGGGCCGCAGAAACTCCGACTACCACAACAGCTTCCTGTACTTTTTTCAAGCCAACAGCATGACGAATCACCACCTTATTCAATGGCCATTTGCTAGAAGCCTGATTAGCAATTTTTTCCATTTCTTTCAAAGCCATGGTCTTATAGCTTTCAAATTCCAAGGATACAACAGTTTCGTTATTTGTAAAATCCCTGACAGTACCTACGAATACACAAATTCCTCCGCTTGCAGCATCTGATAATTCATCATATACCACAGCAGTATCTATATCGTCAACAATTTCTATAATTGGTTTCATCATTAACCTCCGCTTACTGGTGGAATTATAGCAATTTCATCATTGCTCTGCAAAGGTACATCATTGGAAGCATATTCACCATTAACAGCAACGGCTAGTGACGATAATTTACTGAATTCTGGAAAGGAATCATTCATAAACTGAATTAATTCACCTACCGAATTCGGTTTCTCCTTCAATGAGGATAAATCCAAGGTTGATTTGCCTGCAATATCCTTTGCAATTCCAAAAAGAAATACTTCCATAATAACTTGCCAATTCTCTCTAATTCATCTGATCAACATAGGGTTGCTTATGCCTTCTGCCTGTTGCCCTATTTATTGCTAATGCTGTCATAGTACCTCAGCACCTGCAGGAAACAAAGCAGGTTCTAAAGTAATCAAAATATTAAAGGAAGCTTTTTGAGGGGGTGTTATTTTAACCTTTTTTTATGCTAAAACAACTATTCTTTCAAAACAACCTCACCCTCTTCCGGAATTGCATAAAAACTATCCGGATTTTCTTCCGTGCTCAATTTCACATTCTCAAAAATCACAGGTCTTTCAGCTTCTTTAATTGTTCTCCCTTCATAATTATGCCATGTAATTGATTTTGGTAAAACAACATCATCAACTTTCATCCAATCGTTATAGCGTATCCATTTGATATTCTCAGAAACCGCTCCGCTACGGTAAGTAACTGTATAACCCAGCCATTGCATTTTATATGTTTTTGGGTCATAATGAATATAATAATTGTCCTTTGGTGAGGTTCCAACTCCAGAATTATAACTAATTTTTACCCCTGGGTAAGAAACTCCTTCGAATTCTAAAGGTTCGGTTTCTCCATAAACAATACCCTCATCGGCCAATACAAATGGCATGGCATAAAAATAAAAGTACAGGTTATGATAAAATACGGCGTCTCCTTTAAAAACTTTCTTAGGATCAAGTTTCCAAACACTTTTTCCATCAGAACCATAAGAATAATCAGGGGTGTCCACTCTATCCTTTCTAGTAATTAGGCTTATTGTGTGTGTTTCTTTAACATCCTTCTTAGGTAAATCAAAAGTTAAAGTTTTATTTTTCCTCCAAGCTTTTAAGCCTCCATGGACATCAAATATTTTTGAAATGGTTTCAGGATATTTAGGTTCTTCAACAATTTGCTCCTGTACAACATCATTTTTTTCTTCTTGCTTTTTGATAGTTTCTTTACAAGAATACAAAAGGGCGATCAATAGGAATGGTAATACTAATCTCATAAAATTCTGCATTTAGTTTATGTTTTTTAGTTGGGTTAAAAATAGTGTATTTATAACACTATTTTTGTAGTGATGAACAACGTTAAACATTTGAGTAGTCTTCAAAATCCCTTAATTAAAAAAGTTCTTTTACTTAAGGATAAATCGCGCGAACGAAAAAAAACGGGACTATTTGTTTTGGAAGGGAAGCGTGAAATACAACTAGCGTTAAAGGGCAATTACAAGATTCATACTATATTATTTGAACCTTCACTTTACAATAATAAGGATGTACTTAAGAATTTTAGTGAGGTACCCGACCTGCTTTCAGTCAGCAAGGAGGTTTACCAGAAGATTGCCTACCGGGGTACAACTGAAGGCATAATTGCTATTGCCAGTTCTAAAAATCATGATTTATCCAATGTATCCATTAAAAACAAACACCCATTAATCTTAATAGCTGAAGCACCAGAAAAACCAGGGAATATTGGTGCGCTGCTCCGAACCGCAGATGCAGCAAACTTGGATGCCGTACTTATTGCCAATCCTAAAGGGGACCTCTATAATCCCAATATTATCCGTTCTAGTATAGGTTGTCTGTTTACCAATAACATAGCTGTAGGAAGCACATCCGATATTATCACATTCCTCAAGGACAGGAATATAGACATCTTTTGTGCGGCCCTTTCCGCATCGGAGAATTATACCAAAGTCAATTTCACAAAAGCATCGGCAATTGTTGTCGGTACAGAATCAACGGGTTTATCAAATGAATGGTTAGAGGCCGCTACGCAAAACATCATAATACCCATGGAAGGTGAAATAGATTCGATGAATGTTTCAGTATCGGCTGCAATACTTATATTTGAAGCAAAACGCCAAAGGACGAATTTGTGACCAAACAAGTCCTTAACCAGATTATACCAAAAACAAACAATGACCCACACTACCCTATTTTATATTATCATCGCAATATTGGTGATCGAATTCATAATTGAAACCATCCTCGATTATTTGAATTCCAAACGCTATAATGATCTTGTACCTGAAGAATTACATGACGTTTACGATTCTGAAGCGTATCAAAAATCGCAGCATTACAAAAAGACCAACTACAAATTTGGAATTTTGACTTCTAGTTTTTCCTTGCTCTTAACCTTGGGGGTTTTATTCTTTGGGGGATTTGAATGGCTCGATAACATCGCACGTAGTGTTTCAGACAATAATATTGTTATAGCCCTTGTGTTCTTTGCAAGTATCATGATAGGTAGTGACCTTATCACAACGCCCTTTGGCTATTACAAAACATTCGTCATTGAGGAAAAATTCGGTTTTAATAAAACCACAAAGACCACCTTTGTTATGGACAAATTGAAAGGATGGTTGATGTTGGCAATAATTGGTGGTGGTATAACCGCTTTGATAATTTGGTTTTTTGAATGGGCCGGCACCAACTTTTGGATTTATGCTTGGGTTGTGGTAGCGGCATTCACATTGTTCATGAACCTTTTCTACAGTAAATTGATAGTTCCTTTATTCAATAAACAAAAACCTTTGGAAGAAGGAAGTCTAAAGAGCAAAATAGAGTCCTATGCCCATAAAGTTGGGTTTGAACTCAAAAATGTCTTTGTTATTGATGGCTCTAAAAGGTCGACAAAAGCGAATGCCTATTTTTCTGGATTTGGAAAAGAAAAAAGAGTCACACTTTACGACACCTTGATCAATGATTTGGAGGAAGATGAAATCGTTGCCGTTTTAGCCCATGAGGTCGGACATTACAAACGCCATCATATTATTTTCAATATAGTAACCTCTATATTACTAACAGGGTTCACCTTGTTTCTTTTATCCTTGTTTATTAATAATCCAGAGGTTGCAAAGGCAATTGGTGTTTCAAAACCCAGCTTTCATGCAGCTCTAATCGGATTCGGTATTCTTTATAGCCCTATATCCGAATTAACAGGTTTGGTCATGAATTATCTTTCCCGAAAGTTTGAATACCAAGCTGATGATTATGCGAAAAACACCTTTGCGGCTAAACCTTTGATAACATCACTCAAAAAACTTTCCAAGAATAGCTTGAGCAACCTTACTCCCCATCCTGCTTACGTTTTCATGCATTATTCACACCCGCCATTAATCGCACGAGTTAAGAATTTAAAGGCATAATTTTTGTTGTGTATTGATATGGATTGTGGTAATTTTATTATAGCATGAAGCAAGCGACAATAGAAAAAGAAAACAAGGAAATTGCAAGGCAATACAAGGAATTACTTCGAATTAGTTACCAGACTTTGTCAGATGATGATAGAGCATTAATTCGTCAAGCCTTTGAAATTGCAGTTGACGCACACAAAGAACAGCGAAGAAAGTCTGGGGAAGCCTATATTTTCCACCCCATTGCCGTTGCCAAAATAGTGGCTTCTGAAATTGGTCTTGATGCAGTTTCCATTGCCTCTGCCCTTCTTCATGATGTGGTTGAGGATACGGAATATACCCTTGATGATATTGAGCGCATGTTTGGGGAGACCGTTGCCCGTATTGTTGACGGACTCACAAAAATATCACATCTTAAAAAGGAGATGAACATTTCGCAACAAGCGGAAAATTTCCGTAAAATGTTGCTCACACTACATGATGATGTTCGGGTGATTATTATCAAGATTGCCGACAGGTACCACAATATGCTTACCCTTGATGCCATGCCAGAGCACAAGCAAGTGAAAATGGCATCTGAAACCCTGTATATTTATGCCCCTTTGGCGCATCGTATTGGGTTGTACAACATTAAAACGGAGCTTGAGGATTTAAGTTTAAAATACACCGAACCAGAGGTTTATCAGGATATTTCCGGAAAGATAGAGGAATCTAAGGAAGACCAACAAGCCTATATAGATGACTTTACCGGTGTAATTCGAGATTCATTGGATAAAGAAGGGCTGAATTACGACATTAAAGGTCGAATGAAATCCATTTTCTCCATTCGTAAGAAGATGAATATGCAGCATGTTTCTTTTGATGAAATCTATGACAAATTTGCCATTCGTATCATCTATAAATCTGACAAAGCAAATGAGAAATTCCTGGCTTGGAAAATATACTCCATTGTAACAGATCATTTTACTCCGAACCCAGTGCGCCTGCGAGATTGGATCTCTTCACCAAAATCTACAGGGTACGAGGCATTGCATATAACCGTAATGGGGCCTAAAGGCAAATGGGTCGAAGTTCAGATTCGAAGTGAACGCATGCATGAAATTGCTGAAAAAGGATATGCTGCCCATTTTAAATACAAACATGGTGATCAAAAAGAACAGGGCATAGATATTTGGCTAAATAAATTGCAAGAAGCATTGGAAAATTCAAATGCCAGTGCTGTGGACTTTGTTGAGGAATTTAAACTGAACCTATACTCCAAGGAAATTTTTGTGTTTACACCCTTAGGAGAGTTAAAATCATTGCCAAAAGGGGCTACTCCCCTTGATTTTGCGTTTAATATTCATACTGAAGTTGGTATGCATACCCGCGGCGCCAAGGTCAATGGTAAGTTAGTGCCTCTGAACACCACTTTAAAAAGTGGCGATCAGGTTGAAATAATAACCTCACAACAAGCAAAACCCAATCAAAACTGGTTAGACTATGCCACTACGGCAAGAGCTAGGGCAAAAATCAAATCCTCATTGCGGGAAGAAAAGAAATCCGTTGCAATGGATGGAAAGGAAATACTGCGTAGAAAACTCAAGTCGCAGAAAATTAACTTCAATGAAGATACGATTAACAAGATGGTCATCTTTTTTAAACTGCAGACCAGTTTAGATTTGTTTTATCGTGTGGGTATTGGTGCAATAGATAATCAAAAAATCAAGGATTTTGCATCTTCTTACAACAATGCTTTCATTAGTTTCTTTAAGAGAAATATACGAAGAACCCCTATCCCAGAGGGCATTGACAAAGATGAGATTACTGCTAAATATGACATGCTTGTTTTCGGCAAGGAGGAAGAAAAACTGGACTATAAATTATCGCAATGCTGTAATCCTATTCCCGGTGATGTCGTATTTGGTTTTGTTAGCGTAAACGAAGGCATTAAAGTGCATAAAAAGAACTGTCCAAATGCCATTTCCCTTCAATCCAATTACGCATATAGAATCATTAGTGCCAAATGGATAGATTCCTCACAACAAGAGTTCAGATCAGAAATTCAAATTACAGGAATTGATAATTTAGGATTGATAAGTGCAATTACGGAGGTCATATCCACATATATGCATGTTAATATACGAAACTTGGATTTCAGCACGGACGGGGGTACTTTTTCAGGAAGGATAACAGTGGTAGTCAAAAACAACAATATACTCAAGAAATTGATTGAAAACCTTAAGCAAATCAACGGAATCGATAAAGTGACCAGAGTTTAGTATCTGAATCGATTTTTATTAAATTTTAGCTGTACATTTGTATATTAATGCAGTGAATATTGTTATGGCTCCTAACAAGAACCAGGAAATTGTCAAAAACGTCTTTACTACCTTTTTAGAAGAAAAAGGGCATAGAAAAACACCCGAACGTTACGCCATATTACAGGAGATTTATGAAAGTGATGATCATTTTGATATAGAATCGCTCTACATCAATATGAAAAACAAGAATTATAGGGTTAGTCGTGCCACACTTTACAATACCATAGAACTTTTATTGGAATGCAAATTAGTGCGCAAACACCAGTTTGGAAAAAACCAGGCACAGTACGAGAAATCATATTTTGATCGTCAGCATGATCATGTGATTCTTACTGATACTGGTGAGGTCATGGAATTCTGTGATCCTCGAATACAATCAATTAAAGAGACCATAGAAGAGGTTTTTGACATAAAGATCAATACCCATTCATTATATTTTTACGGTACTAAAAACAAAAAAGAGAATACTAATAACTAACCAAACTTATCAATGGCAGTAGATTTATTGTTGGGACTACAGTGGGGAGACGAAGGAAAAGGAAAAATCGTTGACGTACTCACAAAAAACTATGATATAATAGCACGTTTTCAAGGAGGGCCTAACGCAGGGCATACCTTGGAATTTGATGGTATTAAACATGTTTTACATACCATACCCTCAGGCATTTTTCATAAAAATGCTATGAACGTTGTTGGTAATGGAGTGGTCATAGACCCCGTAATCTTCAAAAAAGAACTGGATGCCTTGGCCAAGTATGATATTGATTTAAAATCCAAGCTTTTAATTTCAAGAAAAGCACATTTGATTTTACCCACACATCGGTTATTGGACGCTGCATCTGAAACTGCTAAAGGCAAAGCAAAAATAGGTTCTACATTAAAAGGTATTGGACCAACCTATATGGACAAGACCGGTAGAAACGGAATGCGAATTGGTGATCTTGAACTATCCGATTGGAAAGAAAAATACCGTGCTCTAGCCAATAAACATGAAGCTATGATCGGTTTTTATAATGTTGATATTCAATATAACCTAAAAGAATTGGAAGCTGAGTTTTTCAACTCCATAAAAACACTTAAGGAACTAACTTTCATAGACAGTGAGGAGTATTTATATCAAGCCCAAAAGTCTGGTAAAAAAATATTAGCTGAAGGAGCCCAAGGATCATTATTGGATATTGATTTTGGCACATATCCATTTGTCACATCCAGTAACACTACTGCGGCAGGTGCATGTACAGGCTTGGGCGTGGCACCCAATCAAATTGGGGATGTCAAAGGAATTTTCAAGGCCTATACCACGCGCGTTGGAAGTGGCCCCTTCCCCACCGAACTTTTCGATGAGGATGGCGAGACCATGGGTCGCGTTGGCAATGAATTTGGAGCTACTACAGGTAGACCAAGGCGTTGTGGTTGGCTAGATTTGGTCGCCCTGAAATATGCTGTTCGGGTAAATGGCGTTACCGAACTTATGATGATGAAAGGTGATGTGCTAAGTGGTTTTAAAAAATTAAAGGTGTGTACAGCATACAATTATAAAGGTGAGACTATTACGCACTTACCCTATAATATTGAGGCCCAAAACGTAACTCCTATTTATACCGAAATGAAAGGCTGGTCACAGGATTTAACCAAAATGACTAAGGTCGAGGAACTTCCGGCAAATTTAAATGCCTATATAGATTTCTTGGAAAAAGAACTTGAGGTACCAATTAAAATAGTTTCCGTTGGACCGGATAGAACACAAACAATCCATAGGTAACAATAATAGTTAATAGCATTGAATGTCTAAAAATCCTATTTTAATCGAATAGGATTTTTTTCATGGATACATGCCAGCGAAACTTCAACAACATTCGTTTTTTTAATCCTATTAAAATCCCATGATTGCTATCAATTTATTTGCGTAACCGAATGATTACATTTATATTCGTAACCAATTAGTTACTTAATATATGCGTAGAGATGTTTTTCAGGCCATTGCCGACCCTGTTCGCAGGGATATCATAAAACTTTTGGCAGAAGAAGCCCTAACCATTAATGCCGTAGCCGAAAAATTCGATGTCAGCAGGCCAGCTATTTCCAAGCACTTGCGTATTCTCAATGAATGTGGCCTTGTAGAAATCAACCAAAAAGGGCGTGAGCGTTATTGCCAAATTCAGCCCAAAAATCTAATTCCTGCCTTTTTATGGATAGAACAATACAAATCACTTTGGGAAGATAAAATAGATTCCTTTGAGCAACACTTAAATAGACTACAATCCAAAACAGATAAATCATGAACGACTTGAACAATCGCACTTTGACCATAGAAAAAAAATTTAATGCCCCTCTTAAATTGGTCTGGGAAGCTTGGTCACAACCAGAACATATAGCCCAATGGTGGGGGCCGAAAGGAATGGAAACCAAAGTGATTGTACATGAATTCAAGGTTGGGGGACATTGGAAATATGTCATGAAAATGCCCAATGGTGGGGAATTCATCACTGAGGGAATCTATTCAGAAATAATTGAACATGAAAAGATCGTTTCTTCTGCAGACTTTAAACCTATGACCGAAGGTGTTGAAATCCAAGCGCTTTTTGAAGCTGATGGGAATAAAACCAAGTTTACATTCAAGGTAGTTCATGAGACGGCAGCATATTGCAAACAACAAGAGCAAATGGGCTTTTATAACGGATGGGGCTCAACTTTTGATCGCTTGAATGATTTTGTAGACGGCCAATAGAAAATTTATAGCCCTACTTATTGAAATTTTCTTTCAAAATCAAAGTCATAAAATGTATGGGGTTGCCTCTAATTACAGAAACAGGTTTTTATTATCTCCAGTTAATAAATTAACTATAATCTATATATCATTGTTTTGAGCATAACAATATCCCGTCAAAATGATTTCAATTTTGATAGGTTTTATTGTAACTTGTTCAATTAACCTACCTAATAACTTTTTATTCACAATATATGAAATCAATTACTGGATTTTCGGTCATTCTAATGGTCTTTCTAATTTCACTAGGCAATGTAACCGCCCAGGACGTATCGCTTAAATCACCCGATGGAAAACTCAACGTAACAATAGAACTATCTGAAACCATAAACTGGAATGTTTATTTGGATGGCAACGTAATTATCGAAAAAGCCATTATTTCGATGAATATGGGAGATAACAGAATACTAGGTGCTTCGCCAAAATTAAGAAGCAAGAGTACTGAAAGTGTTCAAGAGAGCTTAGCTGTGCAGATACCGAATAAGGATGCTACCATTCAAAATAATTATAATGAGTTAGCCCTCAATTTCAAAGGAGGATATCAACTTTTGTTCAGGGCATTCAATGATGGTATTGCCTATCAATTTATCGATAAAAGCTCCAAAACAAAGAAAGTTGTGAATGAACAACTGACTATGACCTTTCCAATGGGATCTTCTTCCTTTTTTCCACAGGAAGAATCAATGTATTCACATAATGAACGGGAGTATATAAATAAAGGATTGTCTGATTTTGCAAATGGTGATTTTTGTAGTCTCCCGGTAATGTTTGATACAAAAAAAGCTAAAGTTTTATTCACAGAATCCTCATTGCACAATTATCCTGGAATGTTTCTAGAAAAGAGCGATAATACTACAATGAATGCAATTTTTCCGAAGTATGTACTCAATGCAATACCAAATGAAGCCTCGAGCCCAGATAGGAACCAAATAATTACAGAGGAGGCAGATTATATTGCAAAAATCAATGGCAAACGTTCATACCCATGGCGGGTGTTCATTATTAGTGATGATGATAAAACTTTCGTTGAAAGTAATCTGGTAACACAACTTGCCAAACCCTCTAAAATTCCAAATGCCGATTGGATCAAGCCTGGCCAAGTGGCTTGGGATTGGTATAATGCCAACAATATTTACGGTGTTGATTTCGAAGCGGGGGTAAATGACGAAACCTATAAATATTTTATTGACTTTGCTTCAAAAAACGGCATTGAATATGTAATTCTGGATGAAGGGTGGACAAAATCCACAACAGAAATACTCGAAGATAATGAGAACATTGATGTACCCGGGCTCATAAAATATGCCAAATCCAAAAATGTGGAAATTATACTATGGGTGCTTTGGAAACCATTGTATGAAAATCCAGAAAAAATACTTCAATTATATAGTAGTTGGGGCGCTGTAGGTATTAAAACAGATTTCATGCAACGTAGTGATCAATATGTTGTGGAATCTTATGAAAAAATAGCGGAAATCGCCGCCAAGTACAAACTGATGGTAGACTACCATGGCGCTTTTAAACCTGCTGGCGTTGAGCGTATGTGGCCCAACATCATTAATTATGAAGGCGTTAAGGGCAATGAGAACAACAAATGGAGCTCGGCAATAACACCAGAACACAATGTTACACTTCCGTTCGTACGTATGGCAGCTGGCCCTTTGGACTTTACGCCTGGTGCAATGATCAATATGAATAAAGTTGACTACGAAACTGGGGCGGCCAATTATGCACCCTTGTTCACAAGACCTATGGCCTATGGAACAAGAGCACACCAAGTAGCAATGTATGTGGTGTTTGAGGCTCCTGTACAAATGTTATGCGAATCGCCAACTATTTATTATAAGGAGCAGGAAACGGTTGATTTTATCACTCAAATTCCTACTATATGGGATGAAACCGTTGTTTTGGAAGGTGCGGTATCAGATTACATCGTGGTGGCAAGAAGAAATGGGGATAATTGGTATTTAGGTGCCATGACCGACTGGACAGCCCGGGATTTTGAATTGGATTTCTCGTTTTTGGGAGAAGGAGAATATGAAATGCAATCCTATAAGGATGGAATTAATGCTTCAAGAAATGCCCAAGATTATAAGATGACGTCGAATCCCGTAAATCAAAGCACTAAACTTAAAATAAATCTGTCTAGCGGAGGAG
Source organism: uncultured Maribacter sp. (assembly GCA_965367725.1). Lineage (GTDB taxonomy): Bacteria > Bacteroidota > Bacteroidia > Flavobacteriales > Flavobacteriaceae > Maribacter_A. The sequence goes on from CBDUKE010000050.1 coordinate 16,222, forward strand.
GGTACTCTGCCATAATCACTAAAAAGTAGGGCATGAAAAACATCAATAGAAGAAATTTTATTCGTAAAACATCTTTGGCAGGTGCGGCCATTGCCATGGCACCTACATTGGCGCATGGGTCAAATCAAGTTCCAGAACGGCCTTATGAGGCAAAATATATGGGTGATTTCGCAGCCCCAAAGTTAGCTACTGTGCGTGCAGCATTCATCGGCGTAGGTGCAAGAGGACCAGGACATCTGAAATTTTTTGCATCATTACCAGGTACAGAAGTCGTTGCTATATGTGATCTTTATGAGGATTATGTTCAAAAATGGAGTAAGGAAGCTACAAAAATAGGTGGCGGAAAAAGACATCAAAAAATTACCCAGTACCATGGTGATGAAAACAACTGGCGAAAAATGCTGGATGAGGTGAAACCTGATGTGGTTTTCATTGCTACAAACTGGAATAACCATGCACCAATGGCCATTGAAGCCATGAAAAAAGGAGCCCACGCCTTTGTTGAAGTTCCAATAGCTGTTACCCTAGAGGAAATGTGGGAGATTGTGAATACTTCTGAGCGCACCCAAAAGCATTGTATGATGATGGAAAATGTGAATTATGCCCGGGAAGAACTCATGTATCTTAATATGTGTCGACAAGGAGTTATCGGAGAGCCCCTTCATGCAGAAGCTGCTTATATTCATGAATTGAGAGGCCAAATGGAAGAACAGGAAAGGGGAACCGGATCATGGAGAACATACCATTATGCCAAAAGAAATGGAAATCTATATCCTACCCATGGTTTAGGGCCTGTAGCCCAGTATATGAACTTGGGACGTACTGATGACAACTTTGGCAGCTTGGTTTCATTTTCAACTCCGTCATTAGGTAGAAAATTGTACGCTGGGAAAAATTATGCAGCTGATCATAAATGGAATAAATTAGACTTTAAAGGGGGAGATTTGAACACTTCCATTCTAAAAACGACATTAGGTCGAACTATTATGATACAATGGGATGAAACAAGCCCCCGGCCTTATTCAAGACATAACTTGATCCAAGGTACAAAAGGGGCATTGGCAGGTTTCCCAACAAGAGTGGCATTGGAAGGTGGTGTTGAGGGAGCCACTGAAAACCATCACTCATGGGCGCAAGGCGATCAATTGGCCGCTATTTATGAAAAATATGACCATCCACTTTATAAAAGATTGAACGAAGCAACGAAGGATACAGGGCATGGTGGTATGGACGGTATGATGATGTATCGTATCGTAGAATGCTTACAAAAAGGTCTTCCGTTAGATCAAAATTTATATGAAGGTTGTTTCTGGAGCGCAGTTGCACCCCTAAGCGAACGTTCAGTTGCCAGTGGTGGTGCCCCACAGAATTTCCCTGATTTTACACGAGGAAATTGGAAAGACACAAATCCATTAGGAATTATTTCATAAAGAGCCAATGAAAGTTATATCGAATATACTTATCTCAAAATATGGATACTCCTTTTTGATTTTAGTTTTGATGATTTTTGTCTCTTCCTGTGGTTCACATCAAATAAAGGAAGACACAGGATTCAAGGAGCTTTTTAATGGTAAAGACCTTGATGGATGGGTCGGCAATAAAGACTCCTACAAAGCAATAGACGGCATGATCGTCGTTGACCCAAATGGCGGCGGTAGTGGAGGAAATCTTTATACTGTAGACCAATACAGCGATTTCATATTGAAATTCGAATTTCAATTGACGCCTGGTGGGAACAATGGACTTGGTATTCATGCACCGCTTGAAGGCGATGCAGCTTATGTTGGTAAGGAATTGCAGATTCTGGACAATACCGCTGAAAAATATGCTAATTTACAGCCCTATCAATATCACGGTTCAGTTTACGGAATTATTCCTGCGAAACGTGGGTTTTTAAATCAAGTTGGGGATTGGAACCAACAGGAAGTTCAAGTAAATGGTTCAAAGGTAAAGGTCATATTAAATGGAACTATCATTCTGGATGGGGATTTCCTGGAAGCCAGTAAAAATGGGACTATGGATAAAAAGGACCATCCTGGACTACAAAGAACAAAAGGGCATATCGGCTTTCTAGGCCACGGCGATGTTGTTCGCTTTAGAAATATTAGGATAAAAGACTTGTCAACCAATAAACAATAGCATAAAAAAACAATTATGGGTACACATAATAAAGAGCGTAGGGATTTTGTAAAAAAAAGTAGCTTAGGAATTCTAGGCTTGGCATTAGCACCATCTTTCATTGGAAAAATGGGACCACACAATCGACTAAGAACAGCGCATATCGGGGTAGGTGCAATGGGTGGTGAAGACCTAAAGGCCATTGCCTCACATGAGTTGGTCGATGTTATGGCCTTATGCGATGTTGATGCCAATAACCTTGCAGCTGCTAAAAAAATGCATCCGAATGCGAAAGTATATTCAGACTATAGAGTTATGCTAAAAGAATTGGAGAACGAGATTGATGCGGTAATAGTGTCCACACCAGATCACACACATGCGCCAGCTTCGATGATGGCAATGAGCATGAACAAACCTGTTTATTGTCAAAAACCACTCACCCATCATGTTTCTGAGGCCAGAGCCATGAAAAAGTTGGCTGCAGATAAAAATTTGGTGACCCAAATGGGAATTCAAGTGCATTCTTTCTACGACTATAAATTGGCCACTTTATTAATTCAATCTGGCATTATTGGAAAGGTACATACCGTGCATGCATGGTCTCCTAAGAATTGGGGGTATGATGGGTCGGCCCCTGAAGGTAGTGATCCAATTCCTGCTACCTTGGATTGGAATCTTTGGCTGGGCACATCTGCCGAAAGGCCCTATAAAAAAGATGTTTATCATCCCGGGAATTGGAGAAAACTTATGGATTTTGGCTGTGGTACACTTGGTGACATGGGCGTACATATTTTTGATACGCCATATAACGCCTTGGAACTGGATGTTCCCCGTACCATTAAAAATGAATGCAGAAAACCAACGGGCTTCGGATTTCCAGAAAATAACGTGGTTACCTATGAATTTCCGGGCACCAAACATACAGGGGAAAGTTTGAAATGGGTATGGTATGATGGCCCTGGAGCACCGCAAAAGCACAAGGACCTTGAATTGCCCAAAAGTATAGTCAAAATGTCCGAAACAAGTAAGGACCAGAACAAGGAGAAGACGGTACAAGAAAAAATGTCACTTGAAACCAAAACAACTAGCGCTGGGGTATTACCCGAACAAGGTGCCATGTTCGTGGGCGAAAAAGGACGTTTATTGTTACCTCACTTTATGGAATTACCCAAGAAAATCGTGAATGGGAAATATGTTGATATATCCCCAGAAATTGCTGAAGTGGAGAAAGCCAATAATATGGGCAAACCTATCCGTAATTATGCCTCTGAAGGACCTAAACACTACCACCAATTTGTGGAGGCTTGTTTAGGACGAGGGGAATGCACTGCTCCTTTTTCCTATGCATCCAGATTAACTGAAACTATTCTTTTAGGCGTGATTGCAGGTCGTTTCCCTAACAAGACCTTACACTGGGATAATAGTGCCGCAAAATTCGCTGAAGAAGAGGCAAATCAGTATTTAGAGGCTCCTTATAGGGAGTTTTAATACTGAAATCATTTAAACTTTTAAAAAGGCTGTTTGTTGAAACAGCCTTTTCTTGGTTTGGTTTTATTTTCTAGACGGTTACCTACCCCACCCTCAAGAAAGTGCTTTAAACTATCCAAAATATAAAAATCCCACATATTGGAACAGCCTTTGTAATACACGCCTGTTGATAATAGGTCATCATGTGCAATAGCGAATTCCCAAATCTATCCCAATGATTATTTCACTCCCCTAAAAAATCCTATTTTTGGACAAAATATAATGCATTGCAAAGCATATTTCGCTACATACTTATTTTCTTGATTACTGTACCAGCCTTCGCGCAAGAACCGGTAGAAGAGAAGGCAAAACAAATCAACATTGTTTACGGAGCCAACTTCACCAAGGATGAGAAACAATTCCCTGGTGCCTCAATATTCAGTAAAGATGATAAGCAAATACAGTTTGAACATGAAGGTGCTGATCTATTCTGTGATATCGCTATCTACTATCAAAAAGATAATAAATTAAAGGCAATCGGTAACATTCTATTACAGCAGGGTGATTCCATTCAGATGACTAGTGGGAAAATTGATTATAATGGCAACGAAAATCTGGCAAAGGCCTGGGAAAATGTTGTACTAACCAGTAAATCCCAAATGACCCTGACTACAGATACGTTACGCTTCAACAGAGAGCAACAACAAGCCTATTATCAGGATTTCGGCACTGTAGTAGATTCGGTAAACACATTGACCAGCGAAATCGGCAGATATTTCCTAGAGACCAAAAAACTCCAATTCTTGGACAGTGTTCATTTGAAAAACCCTGATTATATTTTGGATTCTGAACAACTGGATTATTATGAAACTTCCAAGAATGCCTATCTATATGGGCCTTCAACAATTACAGGGAAAACCTATAAAATTTACTGTGAGCGTGGTTTTTACGATACCAAGGTAGAAAGTGGCTACTTCATTAAAAACACCAGAATCGACTATAACAATCGAATAATTAAAGGAGATAGTGTTTATTTTAATAAAGCGAGGGAGTTTGCCTCTGCAACGAATAATATAACAGTCACAGACACTGTCAATAACGGCGTAATCAAGGCACACTATGCTGAGGTTTTTAAAGCTAAAGACTCTGTTTTTGCCACAAAACGAGCGGTTTCAATTACTTTAATGGAGCAGGATTCCCTGTATATGCATGGTGACACCCTTATGGTAACCGGGAAACCAGACCATAGGATACTTAGAGCCTTCAGAAATGCCAAATTTTTTAAGACCGATTTGAGCGGTAAATGTGATTCTATTCATGCCGATCAAAAAACGGGTATTACACAACTCATAAAAAATCCTATTCTCTGGAACGGACCTAACCAAATGACGGGGGATAGCATTCATCTAAAATCCGATTTGAAGACAGAAAAAATGGACTCCCTTAAAGTACTGAACAATGCCTTTATCATTTCATTGGACAGTGTGGGTATGGAGGGATACAATCAAGCAAAAGGCAAGGATTTATTTGGTAAATTCAAGGATAACCAGCTTAAGGTCATTGATTTAATCAAAAATACCGAAGTTATTTATTATATGTACAATGATGATGATGAACTCATTGGTATAGATAAGACTATCTGTAGTGCTATTCGCATAACCATGGCTAATAATGATATTGAAGACCTTACCTTTTTCACCAATCCTGACGGTGATATTTTTCCGGAAAAAGAACTTCCTGAAAACAGTAGAATATTAAAGGGTTTTATTTGGAGAGGCGAGGAACGTATTCTTACTAAAGACGCCATCTTCGATGAAGATGACAACAACATCGTATTACCCGTAATCCAGGGAATCTCAAATCCCATTGATAATGAAATAGAGACCTCATCCACTGCCGAAAAAGAAAAAAGAATACCAGAGGGCAAAAAAAAATCAGGAGTGGATAAAATACCGCAGCAAGAAAAAGTTAAACCAACCAATAGTACCGAAACCAAGGAACTATATGAGGAGGTACCTATCGAAGATGGCCTCAAGTCAGGATATTATCTGATTGCCAAAGTTTATAAAGACAAGGTTAATTATAATAAGTTTATTAGGAGTCTAAAATCACAAGGGTTACAGCCCAAACACTTTTACCGTAGTTTTAACAAGTTTTATTACGTGTATTTGGATCGTTATGATTCACTTGTTGATGCCAAAAAAGCACGGGATAATGGGTTTAGTGGACATTATCAGGATACAACATGGATTTTTAGGGTATTAGATAATTGATGAACATCATGAAAGAAGACTTTCTAAGATATCAAGCCCAAACTACGCCCCATCCAATGGCCTTGGAGATTTCCCATGCCAAGGGTAGTTATATTTATGATATTGAAGGAAATGCTAACCTAGACTTTGTTGCAGGCGTAT
>CBDUKE010000051.1:0-21469 GCA_965367725.1 uncultured Maribacter sp.
TTAAATGTTTGAAGTGCGAAATTATAGCTTTTCTAGTAGTTTTATATTCGTTATACGGCAAATTAAATTCTTTTGCTGTCTGTTTAACAATTTTTGAAATTTTTGTGTAATGTACATGACTAATGTTGGGGAAAATATGGTGTTCCACTTGATGGTTCAATCCTCCCGTAAACCAGTTAACAATACGATTTTTGGTTCCAAAATTCACTGTGGTAAATAATTGGTGAATAGCCCAGGTATTTTTCATCGTACCATTTTCATCTGGCAACGGAGTATCGGCTTGGTCAACAACATGTGCTAATTGGAATACTACACTAAGGATTACACCAGCAACATAGTGCATAATGAAAAAGCCTAAAAGTATCTTCCACCAGGCAATATCCAGTATTAGCATAGGCAATATAATCCAAATCGTAGCATAAAGTATTTTTGTGATGACCATAGTGGTCCAGTTGATTACAGGATTTGGGAATTTGCCAAAAGATAACTTTCTTTTTGTATAGCGATACATCTGTTGAAAATCAGTGGTAATCGCCCAATTGAAGGTGAGAAGCCCGTAAAGAAATAAAGAATAGAAATGTTGGAATTTATGGTATTTATGCCATTCAGAATGTTTTGAAAAGCGCAATATTCGACCAGCTTCAAGGTCTTCATCGTGATCAGGAATATTTGTATAGGTGTGATGTAAAACGTTATGTTGTACTTGCCAGTTATAAACATTGCCGGCCAGGATATAAATACTGCCACCCATAATTTTATTTATCCACTTTTTTGAGGAATATGATCCATGGTTGCCATCGTGCATTACGTTCATGCCAACTCCGGCCATTCCTATCCCCATGACAATGGTCAATAAAAGATTTGCCCAGTTGGGAAGGCCCAATGTCAAGATTAGGAAATAAGGTGTAAGAAAAAGAGCAAACATTACAATTGTCTTTAAATGTAGTCTCCAATCCCCGGTTTTCTGTTTGTGATTTTCCTTGAAGTAATCGTTTACCCTTTTATTCAAAGTTTTAAAAAATTGGGTAGAATCCTTTCTAGAGAATCTTATGGTATTTGTATCCATCTGTTATAAGCTTTGTGTAAATATAACGCATTAATAGGCTTGTTTATTCGATTCCTTCCTTAAATGGGGAATACATATGATTTTGAATATGCTATTTTTGCAAATACAAAGGTAAGGATGAAAGCTGACATAATATTTAAATATTTTCCCAATTTATCTGAAGATCAAAAACTTCAATTTATAAAATTGGAAAACTTGTATAAGGATTGGAACTTAAAAATAAATGTAGTTTCCAGAAAAGATATTGAAGAATTGTATTTGCGGCATGTACTGCATTCTCTAGGGATTGCCATGGTGCAAGGATTTAAGCCCAATAGTAATATTTTGGATGTTGGTACTGGTGGCGGATTTCCGGGAATTCCACTGGCTATATTATTTCCTGAATCAAAATTTACTTTAGTGGATTCAATAGGGAAAAAAATCAAAGTCGTTGAAGAAGTGGTTGAAGGGCTGCAACTACAAAATGTTACACCAATCAATTGCAGGGTTGAAGAATTGAATGCCCAATTTGATTTTATAGTAAGTAGGGCGGTTGCCGCAATGCCCACATTTGTGCATTGGGTAAAGGGAAAAATAAAAAAGACATCAAAGCACCAAAGGCGTAATGGAATTCTTTATTTAAAGGGAGGGGATTTGTCAGAAGAGCTGAAAAACTATAAAAATGCAGAGATGTTTGACCTTTCCGATTATTTCACGGAAGATTTTTTTGATACAAAGAAAGTCGTGTATTTGCCTTTAAAGTATAAAGGCTAACCTCCTAAAGATTCAACATTGAATTGAAGGAATGTCTACAATTCTCAGCATAACGCTTTACATAGTTCTGGACCCTATTCAAATAGGAGAACATGCTTGTGTTTGAAATGTTTTCATTGTTGTTTTCTTCAGTCATACTAGCTTGTTTTTGGCGATTCAAAATTTAATCACCGTAAATTTACAATTATTTAACGTTAAATTTACATAGATATTATGTAAAATGCAAATAAAAAATATTTAATACAATGAAAATGAGCTTTTTACAAATATTTTATTAGTGATTTGTACTAAAAATAAATGCATAAAAAAAAGCCTGCAATCCATAAAGGAGGCAGGCTTGAACTTTATATATAGATCCTATCCTAAAAACGGATATCTATAATCTTCGGGAGTCACAAAGGTTTCCTTGATTAATCTTGGGGAAACCCAACGCAGCAAGTTTTGTGCAGAACCCGCTTTATCATTTGTTCCTGAAGCCCTGGCTCCACCAAATGGTTGTTGACCTACAACAGCTCCCGTTGGTTTATCGTTGATGTAAAAGTTACCTGCACAATTTTGTAAAGCTTTGGTAGCTTCATCAATAGCGTACCGATCCGTTGATAAAACCGCCCCAGTTAATGCGTATTCTGAAGTGTTATCTATTAAGGTCAAGGTATCAGACCAATCTTTGTCATCATAAACATAAACCGTAACTACAGGGCCGAAAAGTTCAGTCTCCATAGTAGTGTAATGTGGGTCTGTAGTCAATATGACAGTAGGTTCTATAAAATAGCCTTTTGATTTATCATAATTTCCACCAACCACAATTTCGGCCTTCGTATCAACTTTGGCTTGGTCAATATATTTGGCCAATTTGTCAAAAGATCCTTCGTGAATAACGGCAGTAACAAAATTGCCCATATCCTCTGGTGACCCTGGTTTATTGAAAGACTCCACATCCTTCTTGACCAGTTTCAAAATCTCTTTAGAAGTGGATTTTGGTAAATAAACCCTTGACGCAGCACTACATTTTTGTCCTTGAAATTCAAAAGCACCTCTCACTATAGCTGTCGCCACCTGCTTTGGTTTTGCTGTTGGATGGGCAAGGATAAAATCCTTACCACCAGTCTCGCCAACAATTCTAGGATATGTTTTATAGGTATGGATATTGCTTCCTATTTGTTTCCAAAGTTCTTTGAATACATAGGTAGATCCTGTAAAATGTAAACCTGCAAAATCAGGGCTATCCAAAATGGTTTTAGTAATCATGACTGGGTCGCCATATACCACGTTGATCACTCCATCAGGAAGTCCGGCTTCCTTGAAAACATCTACGATTACCTTTGCTGAAAATATTTGGCTGTCACTAGGTTTCCATACAACAACATTACCCATCATTGCGGCACTTGCTGGTAAATTACCTGCGATGGCAGTAAAATTAAATGGGGTAATGGCATAAACGAAGCCCTCTAACGGGCGATATTCCACACGGTTCCAAATGCCTTCAGCAGAATCTGGTTGCTCCTCGTAAATCTGTGACATATACTCCACGTTAAAACGTAGGAAATCTATAAACTCACAGGCAGCATCAATTTCTGCCTGGTGTATCGTTTTTGATTGCGCGATCATGGTCGCAGCATTTATTTTGGCCCTATAAGGTCCGGCAATCAAATCTGCCGCCTTTAGAAAAATTGCGGCTCTTTGTTCCCAGCTTAAATTTGCCCAAGCATCTCTTGAATCCAAGGCATTTTGAATGGCTTTGGTTACGTGCTTTTGCTCAGCTAAATGATATTGGCCTACAATATGCTTATGATCGTGAGGAGGCGATATTGGTTTGGTCTTGCCAGTTTTTATTTCCTGATTACCAATGTAAAATGGAATATCCGCAGTGCCATTAAAATATGCTTTGTATTGATTCAATACTTCCTTTCTTTCCGGACTGCCGGGAGCAAAACTTTTTATTGGCTCATTAATAGCAGTTGGTACTTGAAAAAAACCTTTACCCATAATTGTATTTTTTAATTAAAAAACTGCCCAAAGGTACTGAATTGGGAATGGATAAAAAACAAAATAAAAGGTTAAAGAAAAATCAATTCAAAGCAAAAGGGGCACTGAATTTAAAAGTAGGTATGTACACCCTGAATTTTTCGGTAGAACTAAAGTTGACCATATTGTAATGGCCTTTCATGGCACCCACAGGAGAAGTCAATAAACATCCTGAATTATAAGTGTGGGACTCGCCAGGTAAAATGACCGGTTTTTTGCCAATAACCCCTTCGCCTTCCAATATTTCAGTTTCATTTAAGGAATCATAAATTCGCCAATGTCGTGAATTCAACTGAACAGAATCTTTACTTTGGTTTTCAATGGTTATGGTATACCCAAATGCAAAATGCATTTTATAGTTTTTGAAGAAAGTGCCTTCAAAACTCGTTTTCACTGATATTTTTATGCCTTTGGTTACTTGTGTTATCATGCTCTTCCTTGTATGTTATTAAGCTTCCAGTGAACAGTAAGATGACCGAAATGCTTGCTAAAATAAAAAAAATCGTATTAAGTAATAGTTATTTAACAACTCTTTTAAAAGTTTCTTGATTATATTTTTTTTTCAATGTCTAAAACAGGTGAATAGAAAAAACAAAATTGAAAATCCAACCGCTGTAAATATTGAAAACTGAATTTACTAAGAAACTAATAATGAGCAAGATAAATAACAAAGGCCGATTATGGAAACTAATGGGTAGATGATCGGTATAATTATATTTTTTTCTGATGTACGCCAGCCAAATGAAGATTGTAAAGACGGAAAAACAGAAAAATGTGGCAAACAAAAGCTTTGAAATCACATCGTTGATGGCGCTAGAGGGCTGAACAGTTTTTTAAATCTAAACCATTTTGGGGTGAAATATATTTTAAATGAATGATATAGCTATGGTAAATAGTTAATTTCGCTGGAAGGGATAAATCTATACTAATTACTTATGTTTCGCGAGTTTACAGATCCAACACCAATTATACTATCGTAGATGTCACCAAAATTTCTGTAATACACTAATATGAGATAGGTGTTTTCAGTAAAATGAAAATTCCCCGAAATGGTATTGAGTTCTACTTGTTCATCTTCTCTTTCGATGACATATTTATAATTGTAGAAACCTTGTTTCATTTTAACAATACCTTCCATCATGCCATTGGTCTCATTATAGACCATCTTATTTTCATTGGTGAGTGCATAATTATTGTGCTTGCCATAAATATAGACTTCATCAAGACCTATTGCATCTGAATAAGGGAGGCTAAAATGTACATAGGTGTATTCAGCTTCACGGGATGCATCACTGCCTTGTAGCGTGCGAACAACGAAATCACCATTAATATCCGGGTAATAGGTATATGGCCTATTTACTCTAAATCGATCCGAAAAAAGGTAATGTTCGTACAATTCGCCAAGTTCTATATGTGATATGGCCGAGCTCGGAGCTCTCAGATCTTTAGTGTCAAAGTTCAAATATTCATTACCACCAAAGAAGCTGGTTTCTTGATCATACTTATAGACCAATTGGGTGCCCAAGGTAAATTGAGGGGCAATATTGTAAAGGGCCGTTGGCCAATGGTAGTTTTGAAGGATAGCTATTTTTACTTCTTTTTTCGGATTTACCAATCTAAAATTACCCGCATTTACATTGAATTGAATTACTTGTTTTTCATTTATGAATGAAAAATCCCTTGAGCGCTTAACTTCCCCGCCAATTTTAACCAAATCTTTGAAAACAACGAATTTTCGGGAAAATTGAAGTTCATTGCGACCATTGTAAACTTCCAAAAGAAAATTACCACTTACTTTTAAACGTACGTTGTCGTTAGGAATGCTTAACTTATAATTTGAATAGGGCTGCAAGGTTGAATAACTGTTTTCGTAATTCAGTATACGTTGGTTATCTATACCACTGAGATATTGTGATTTTAATAGTTTTGATGGCGTCCAATCGTAATCACAATGCACGATTTTATAATAGTAATCCTGTTCATTGGCTAGAAGGTCATCAAACTCTAAAAAAACTGTTTCTCCAATTTGAACTACAGGAAATTGGTCTTCTTTTTGCCCTTTGAAAATGATTGATTTAATGTTTTCCGGAGGATTCACCTCTTCCTGAACCTGCGCAAACAATGTAGGTACAAAAAGAAATAAAAAGATTTGTTTAAGAAATATGCGCATTTATTGTGAATTTTTCCGATAAAGGTAGACAAAAACCATGCCTTACAAATTTACATCGATGTAATACCCAAATTTATGGGCGATAATTATGAATACAATCTATTAAATGCTATTTTTGGCGGAAATTTTGTTAACCTAAGGTCTACACTATATGTCTAAAGACATCCGAATAAGAAAGGGCTTGAACATTAATCTAGTAGGTGCTGCTGAAAAGACAATTTCAAAGGCCGTTTTAAGCAATGTTTATGCTATAAATCTTGATGATTTTCACGGGATTACCCCTAAAATGTTAGTGAAGCAGGGTGCTGAGGTCAAAGCTGGAGAGGCACTTTTTTTTGACAAGAATAATACGACAATGATGTTTGTGTCTCCTGTAAGTGGTGAGCTTATTGAGATTAATAGAGGCGCAAGGAGAAAAATTCTATCACTAAAAATTCTTGCAGACAAAACACAAACATATTTTGATCATGGTAATTTCGATGCAGCCAAGGCATCTTCAAAAGAAATTAAGACCCATTTATTGAAATCAGGATGTTGGCCTTTTATCAAACAAAGGCCCTATGATATTATTGCAAATCCTGATGCAAACCCAAAAGCTATATTTATTTCGGGTTACACTACCGCACCATTGGCCGCTGATAGTGATTATGTATTGCAAGGAAAAGAAAACGAATTGCAGGCTGCGATTACCGCTTTAGGTAAATTAACCCCTGGGAAAGTCCATGTTTCAGTAGGTACAAAATCAGATTCCCCACTGGCAGGTTTAAATGGAATAGAACTACATAAAGTTGCTGGACCGCATCCAGCCGGACTTGTTGGTACACAAATCAATATAATTGACCCAATTAACAAAGGTGAAGTGGTTTGGACAGTTACTCCGCAAGATTTGGTCATAATTGGTGAGTTGCTATTGACTGGAAAATTCAATGCTGAGCGTATTGTTGCATTGGCCGGTTCATCTATAAAGTCGCCTAAATATTATATTACGAAAATCGGAACTGAGATTTCTACTTTTTTGTATGGTAGTGGTGTTAAAGACGATAATTTCAGAGTCATCAATGGCGATGTATTGACAGGTTCAAAAAGTAAGCCTGATGGTCATTTAGGATTTTATAACAATACGGTGACCGCAATTCCTGAAGGTGACGACTATGAATTGTTTGGTTGGACCATGCCTGTATTCAATAAAATATCGACAACAAGGGCTTTGACCTTTTCTTGGTTACAACCGAAGAAAAAATACGATCTAAACACCAATACCAATGGTGAGCATAGGGCTTTTGTGGTTACAGGCCAATATGAGGAGGTTTTTCCGATGGATATTTTTCCCATGCAATTGTTGAAAGCATGTATGGTCAAAGATCTAGATGAAATGGAGCAGTTGGGATTGTATGAAGTTGCACCAGAGGATTTTTCATTGACAGAATTTGTTTGCATATCAAAACAACCCCATCAGAAGATCATTCGAGAAGGGTTGGATTTATTACAAAAAGAAATAGGCTAAAAAGATGAGTGATAAAAGACTGACCTTTAAGAAAAGATTACACATTCTTAAGCATCATTATAGGGATAAGAAAGTGGCTCCTGCGTTTAACGCATTCCATACTTTTTTATTCGCTCCTGATGATACGACACATTCAGGTTCACATATACGTGGAGCAGACGATTTAAAGCGCACCATGAATACTGTAATCATGGCCTTGATTCCAGTCTTGTTGTTCTCAATGTTCAATGCAGGATATCAGCATTTCTCCGCTATTAATGGTTTTCCTTCTGAGTTTTCAGTAATGGAGCATTTTCTAACCTGGGATAACTTTTGGATAGGAATTATTAAGGTATTGCCATTAGTCGTAGTTTCATATGGCGTCGGATTGGGAGTTGAGTTTATTTTTGCAATAATTAAAGGACACGAAGTTGAAGAAGGGTATTTGGTTACCGGTATGTTGGTTCCTTTGATCGTTCCTATTGACACTCCATTATGGATGTTGGCCGTTTCGGTCATTTTTGGAGTTGTAATTGGTAAGGAAGTTTTTGGTGGCACAGGTATGAATATTTTGAATCCTGCCTTGACTATCAGGGCATTCTTGTTTTTCGCTTACCCTACGTGGATGAGCGGGGATAAGGTTTGGGTGTATGAAGCTGTTGAAAGAGCAGGTACCCCAGATGCCATTTCAGGAGAGACAGTATTGGGCTATTTGGCGCAAAATAATGGCGCTGAAATTACATATTCAATTTCAGATATGTTCTTTGGGTTTATTCCAGGATCAGTTGGTGAAACATCAACATTTTTGATTCTTTTAGGAGGATTATTCTTGGTGTTCAGTAAAATAGCCAGTTGGCGAATTATGTTGAGTGCCGTAATCGGTTCCTTGGTTATGGGAATCATTTTCAATATGGTTGTAGATGCCGGAATTATCACGGAAACCAGTAAGTTCTACGGATTAATGAACTTTGAATATTGGCAGCACTTGTTAGTTGGTGGTTTGGCTTTTGGTATTGTATATATGGCCACAGATCCTGTAACAGGCGCCCAGACCAATAGGGGTAAATGGATTTATGGATTTCTAATTGGGTTTATTTCCGTTATGATCCGTGTGTTCAACCCGGCTTACCCAGAAGGTGTTTTCTTGGCAATATTATTAATGAATGTATTTGCGCCTACCATTGATCACTATGTGGTAAAGGGTAATATTAAGAAGCGATTAAAGCGACTTAAGAGTGCTACTATTCTACCAAAGGATTCCGATAGTAAAGCAGAAGAATTAAAAGCAGAAACAGTTTAATCATGGCAATTAACACAGAAAAGAATAGTTACACAATAATCTTCGCAAGCGTGATGGTTGTTGTTGTAGGTACGGTTTTAGCCTTTTTAGCGTCTTCATTGAGCGATAAGATCAAGGAAAATGAAAGATTGGAAAAGCAACAGAACATTCTCTATGCAATGGGCATAAATCAGAATGAAGGGGAGGGTAGTGTTACATTTATCCCTACAGATGAGGTTGCTGGTGAATTTTCAAAGTATATAAAAGAGCAGTTGGTAATTGAAGGGGATAAAATCACCAAAGATGACCAAGCCTATTTAATTGATCTTAAGAAACAAGCAACGGCGGCCAAAAACGGGGCAACTAGAAAATTACCTTTATTCATAGGTGATAAAGATGGCAATAAATTCTACATCATTCCTATGCGGGGAAAAGGGCTTTGGGATGCCATTTGGGGTTTCGTGGCACTAGACGATAAAATGGTGGTACAAGGTGTTTATTTTGACCATGCGGCTGAAACACCAGGTCTAGGGGCTAATATAAAGCAGCGCTACTTTATGGATGATTTTTCTGGTGAATCTATATTGGCTGGAACAAAATATGCCGGTATTGCGGTTGCCAAAGGAAATAATGATCCGTTGAACCAAACAAAAGACGACAATGAAGTCGATGCGCTCGCGGGCGCAACCATAACAGGCAATGGGGTTTCTGCGATGATTAGCGAAAGTGTTAATATGTACAAGGATTATTTAGAAACGATTAGAGTTAAATAATATGGCACTACTTACAAAAAAAGATGCAAGCTTAATTTTAGATCCACTGGCGGATAATAACCCCATTACCATTCAGGTCTTGGGTATCTGTTCTGCCTTGGCAATTACAGCTGAACTAAAAGCTTCAGTAGTAATGGCCATTTCAGTGCTCTTTGTATTAGGAATTGGGAATGTTGTTATTTCTTTAATGCGAAACATTATTCCATCAAAGATTAGAATTATTGTACAACTTATTGTAGTTGCAACCCTAGTGATCATTGTGGATCAGGTACTAAAGGCATTTGCCTACGAATTGAGCAAGACGCTTTCAGTTTTCGTTGGATTGATTATTACCAACTGTATTATCATGGGACGTTTTGAAGCCTTTGCATTGGCTAATGGTCCATGGAAATCTTTTTTAGATGGAATTGGAAATTCGTTAGGTTATGGAATCATACTTATTATAGTTGGGTTTTTTAGAGAGCTTTTAGGTTCGGGAACTTTATTTGGTTTTCCAGTTTTAGGTAATCCAATTTCAAAAACAGGTTTGTACGCCACAGGTTATGAAAACAATGGCTTTATGATTATTCCACCAGCGGCTTTGATTGTCGTAGGAATCATTATTTGGATCCAACGTTCCAGAAACACGGCATTAATAGAAGACAACTAATAGTTATTTAAAAGAAATATCATGTTAGAGCATATAGAATTATTTTTTAGATCCATATTCATAGATAATATGGTATTTGCAGTATTCTTGGGAATGTGTTCCTATTTGGCTGTATCAAAGAAGGTAGCAACAGCTGTGGGTTTGGGGGCGGCCGTAATTTTCGTACTGGCAGTTACAGTTCCTTTAAACTGGCTGCTAGACCAATATTTGCTTCGGGATGGGGCATTAGCCTGGTTGGGACCTGAATATGCGGATTACAACCTTAGTTTTTTATCCTTTATTCTCTTTATTGCTACCATTGCGACGATGGTGCAATTGGTAGAAATAGTGGTCGAAAAATTTTCTCCGGCACTATACAATTCCTTAGGGATATTTTTACCATTAATTGCCGTAAACTGTGCAATTTTAGGAGGTTCATTATTCATGCAGTCTCGAGAAATAGCTTCTTTGGGATTAGCTTTCAATTATGGTGTAAGTTCCGGCATTGGTTGGTTCTTGGCAATTTTGGCCATTGCCGCCATTCGTGAAAAAATAAGATATTCTAATGTACCGCCTCCTTTACGAGGCCTTGGTATAACTTTTATCATCACAGGTTTAATGGGGATCGGTTTTCAAAGTTTTGGCGGTATGTTGACTGGCGGAGACGAGGCTGCACCGGTTGAAGAAAAAATTACAGCTGAGAAGATCGAGAAGGTTGAGGATAAAGAAAATAAAAAAGAGATTGATGAAAAAGAGATCTCATATAATGACGCTATAAACAAGTAAAAATGATTTTAGCTACAAGTACAGGTGGAACAATTTTGATTACGGTAATATCGTTCCTAATTCTTTTATTATTGTTGGTCGCTCTTTTATTGTTCACAAAAGAAAAACTGTCTCCTTCAGGACCAGTTACTATCACCATTAATGGGGAGAAGAAAGTTGAAGTAGGGTCCGGAGGATCATTGCTTTCAACTTTAGGTAACCAAAAAATATTCCTTCCTTCGGCATGTGGTGGAGGTGGTACATGCATTCAATGTGAATGTCATGTATTATCAGGAGGCGGAGAAGCGTTACCTACAGAAACGCCACATTTCTCAAAAAGGGAATTGAATGAAGGCGCTAGATTGGCCTGTCAGGTAAAAGTGAAACAGGATATGGATATCACCATTCCTGAAGAGGTTTTCGGTATAAAGAAATGGGATGGTACGGTTGTACGAAATTACAACGTGGCCTCTTTTATTAAGGAATTCGTTGTTGAAATTCCTGAAGATATGGGTTATAAAGCAGGGGGGTATATACAGATTGAAATTCCGCCATGCGAAATCAAATATGCCGATATAGATATTACAGCACACCCTGAAGAACATGAAACCCCGGACAAGTTCAAGAATGAATGGGATAAATTCAATCTTTGGCCATTGACAATGAAGAATCCGGAGACTGTTGAAAGAGCTTATTCCATGGCCTCTTTCCCAGCAGAAGGTAGAGAGATCATGTTGAACGTACGTATAGCTACCCCACCATGGGATAGATCAAAAAATGGTTGGATGGATGTAAATCCAGGTGTCGCCTCTTCCTTTATTTTCGCACAAAAACCAGGTGACAAAGTTGTTATTTCAGGACCTTATGGTGAATTCTTTATCAATGAGTCTGAATCTGAAATGCTATATGTAGGTGGTGGTGCAGGTATGGCGCCAATGCGTTCGCATTTATATCATTTATTCAAAACATTAAAGACTAACCGAAAAGTAACCTATTGGTACGGTGGGCGTTCTAAAAGGGAATTGTTCTATTTGGATCATTTTTACCAGTTAGAGAAAGAATTCCCAAATTTTAAATTCTATTTGGCACTTTCTGAGCCTATGGAAGAAGATAATTGGAAGGTTAAAGCTGATATTGATGCGCCAGGAGACGGTTTCGTTGGATTTATTCACAATTGTGTTATCGACAACTATTTAAGCAAGCACGAAACTCCTGAGGATATTGAATTGTATTTCTGTGGGCCACCTTTAATGAACAAGGCTGTTCAAAAAATGGGAGAGGATTATGGTATCCCTGATGAGCATATCCGCTTTGATGATTTCGGTGGGTAATTCGAAAATAAAATTGAAACAACTAAAAACCGATATTAAATGTATCGGTTTTTTTAATATGGGATGTTTATGAAACCCTTGTCTGAACAAGAATTACATAACTTAGCTATGAATATCGTTGGGCGACAGCTTGAAGCTGAGGGTTATGAATTCATGGGCGTGAATAGTAAGCCGAAGAAGAACCCACAATTTGTTTGTTTGAAGGATAAGCAGTTATATTTTATTGTTGTACGCAATGTGGTTTTTCCCCAAGACCCGAAAAAATATGATATGACCTTTATGTTGAAAATGAAAGACCATGCAATTAAACATGAGGGTAAAATGTTTTATGCAGGGGTAGGGCTGTACAATGCGATAGACCAAAGCTTACCGGTATTTTTGAATGAGGAATATATTGTTGATTATGACGGGCTTATTGAAATATAGCTTTAATAACACTGCATGCTTGCTGTTGTTTGTTTTTTTGGCGTCCTGTAAAATGGATCCTGAACAAGTTATTAAAAACACGAATGTTGGTGGGGCTTTGGGGACTTCCTACAGCATCATTTACTTGTCTGATAAAGAATTGGACTTTCAACGTGAAATTGATTCTGTATTTGGGGTTATGAATCAATCTTTGTCCACCTATATTCCCACTTCCGATATTTCAGCAATCAACCAAGGAAATACTGATATTACCGTTGACCATATGTTTCGGGAGGTTTTTGACCTTTCGAAAGAAATTCATTCAAAAACCGATGGCTACTTTGATCCTACGGTAGGGGTACTTGTAAATGCATGGGGCTTTGGTCCTGGCAAAAAAGTATTGATGGATAGCACGAAGGTTGATAGTATTATGGGTTTGGTTGGCCTGAACAAAGTGCAATTGAATGAAAATAATAAGATTGTAAAAGAACAATCCAATATTTATTTGGATTTTAACGCTATTGCCAAAGGTTACGCCATTGATCGTTTAGCTAAGATGATGGATGAGAAAGGGATTGATGATTACCTCCTAGAAGTAGGTGGTGAGTTGGTGGCCAAAGGCATCAATAAAATAAAACAGAAACCGTGGGTAGTGGGGATAGATGACCCCCAAGTTGAAGAAGGCCGAAGGTTAAAAATAGTAATCGAATTACAGGATAAAGCCTTGGCATCTTCTGGTAATTATCGAAAGTTTAGGATTGACTCCATTACTGGTAAAAAGTATGTGCACACCATAGACCCTAAAACAGGGTATACCAAAAATGCAAATACCTTGGGCGTAACTGTTTTGGCAAATTCATGTGCGGTGGCAGATGCCTATGCCACAGCTTTCATGGCTATGGATCTGAATAAAACCATGGAATTCTTGTCCCATCAAAAAGAATTGGAAGCCTATGTGATTTATTTGGATAAAGAGGGTCAAACAAGGGAGTTTATGACCGAAGGTTTTAAAAAAGCGGTTCTGGACTAGTGTTTTTTCACAAGGGGAATGATTTCTTCTTTAGCCAATCTGTAGTTGTCAATTTCTTCTTGAGATAGATTTGCGGCAAAATTCACTTCCTCCACCTCAAAACCAACATTTCTAAGCTTATCAAAATAATCCCTGCCATAAATACGAACATGGTCATATTGGCCAAATATTTTAGCCCGTTCCTTTTTGTCCGTTATTGAGTCATCCTCAAAAGTATGATCCCTTTTTAAATCCTGTGGAATTTGAAATATGCCCCATCCGCCAGGTTTTAGAATACGATACAGTTCTTGCATGGCCTTTTGGTCATTGGGAATATGCTCCAATACATGGTTACAAAGAATCACATCGTAGGTATTGTCCTCAAAAGGTAAGTTGCATATATCTGCCTCGACATCTGCCAGTGGGGAATTTAAATCGGTGGTGGTATAATCCAGATTCTTGAGTTTTCTGAACCTTTTATAGAATGCTTGCTCAGGCGCAAAATGTAATACTTTTAAGTTCGAAGTAAAGAAATCAGTATCCTTTTTTAGAAACAACCAAAGTAACCTATGGCGTTCTAAAGAGAGGGTAGAAGGGGATAGCACATTATCCCTTGGGTTTTCATATCCGTAGGGTAAAAAAGTCCTGAACCGTTTACCATCTATTGGATCAGTATATTTATATCCTTTTAACCAGAGGGCCATTATTGGCCGAATCCAATAACTCAATTTAATAAGTAAAGGTCTTGGTATTAAATTCAGAAAATATTTAAAAAGCTTTTTCATTTTGTTATTCTTGCGAAAGCAAGAATCCACGATTCAGTACTATAGTTGAATTTTCTTTTGTCGAAATTCATCCTCTTCATCATTTTCTATTCCCAATGCCTCATATATATATTGAAAAGTGGATAATAGTTCTGGTTTTCCGTTCACTATGGCAACATTGTGTTCAAAATGTGCACTTGGTTGTCCGTCTGCAGTAAGAATGGTCCATCCGTCCTTGAGTTGTTTTATATTTTTGGTTCCCATATTGATCATAGGTTCAATGGCTACCACAAGGCCTTCCATGAATTTCTTGCCTCTTCCGCGTCTGCCATAATTTGGCATTTCCGGACCTTCGTGCAGCTTTGTGCCCAAACCATGTCCTACTAATTCACGAACAACCCCATAACCATGACTCTCGCAATAATTCTGGATCGCAAAGGCCACATCACCAACACGGTTACCTACTTTAAATTCACGAATTCCCAAATAAAGTGATTCTTTGGTGACTTTTAAAAGCTTTCGGGTTTCCGGTGCCACTTCACCCACCTCGAATGTATACGCATGATCCCCATAAAAACCATGTTTCAATGCGCCACAATCAACGGAGATGATATCACCATCATTTAAAGGTTCACTAGTGGGAATACCATGGACCACTTGGGCATTTGGACTCATATTCAAGGTATTGGGAAAGTCATACATTCCTAAAAATCCAGGCTCTGCCCCTTGTTCCCGAATAAATTCTTCGGCTAGTTTATCTAAAAAAAGAGAATTGACCCCTGGTTTGATTTCCGAGGCCAACATGCCCAAGGTTTTTGAAACTACCAAGGCGCTTTCGCGCATTAGTTCTATCTCTTCAGGAGTTTTGATTTTTATCATAGCCAGCAAAGATAAAACAATCTGTTAGAATTTTAAACTAGTGATTTTTGAGTCATTAGCTTTGGTTGATCAACTCCCATCAGTTTTAAGATCGTAGGTGCTATATCCCCTAAAACGCCATCCTTGATTTCTTTCAGATCATTGTCGATAAGAATCAGTGGAACAGGATTGGTGGTGTGTGCGGTATTCGGGGAACCGTCAGGATTGATCATGGTTTCACAATTACCGTGATCAGCAATTAGGATAGTGGAATAACCATTTTCCAGTGCAGCTGTAACGACAGCTTTGGCACAACTATCAACTGTTTCGCAAGCTTTTATTGCCGCATTCATATCTCCAGTATGTCCAACCATATCGGGGTTGGCAAAATTTAAGCAAACAAAATCAACCTCTCCTTTTTTTAATTCAGGAATGATTGCATCCCTTATTTCGTAAGCACTCATTTCGGGTTTCAAATCGTAGGTTGCCACCTTGGGAGACGGGCATAATATTCGTTTTTCACCATCAAAGGGAATTTCCCTTCCACCATTGAAGAAGAAAGTAACGTGCGGATATTTTTCAGTTTCGGCGATTCGTATTTGCTTTTTTCCATTTTTAGCAAGGACCTCACCCAATGTTTCCTTAATATTTTCTTTATCGTAAACCACATGAACCTTCTTGAATGAATCATCGTAATTGGTCATTGTAACATAGTACAAATTCAATTTGTGCATATTCATTTCATGCATATCTTCTTGGCTTAAGACATGTGTCAATTCCCTGCCCCGATCCGTTCTGAAGTTGAAGAAAATAACCACATCATCTTCCTTGATTTTAGCAATTGGGGTTCCATCTGAACAGGTCATTACGATGGGCTCTATAAACTCATCCGTTACATTGTTGTCGTAACTCTTTTGCATTGCCAAAGATATGTCGGCATATTTTGCTCCGACATTGTTTACCATTACATCATAGGCTTTTTTAACCCGCTCCCATCTTTTATCTCGATCCATAGCAAAATACCTACCAACTACGGTAGCCAGCTTAGCGCTCTTGCCAATACAAAAATGGGTAAGGTCTTCAAGAAAACCTTTACCACTTTTAGGGTCAACATCCCTTCCATCAGTAAAGGCATGAATGTACATGTTGGTTAGACCATAATCCTTGCCAGCACTGATCAAACCCTTTAGGTGTGAAGTGTGGCTGTGAACCCCACCATTACTGACCAACCCCAAGAAATGAACATCCTTATTATTGTCTTTGGCATATGCAAATGCCTGTTTTAATACTTTTTCATCTTTAAGCGTATTTTCCTTTACCGCTAAATTTATTTTTGCTAAATCCTGATATACTATTCGGCCTGCACCAAGGTTCATATGACCTACCTCACTATTGCCCATTTGTCCTTCCGGCAGCCCAACATTCATGCCGTCGGTAAGCAAATTTGCGTTAGGGTATTTAGTATATAAGGAATCTACAAAAGGTGTGTCTGCATTGTCAATTGCTGAAACTTTTGGATCGGGAGACTTACCCCAACCATCTAAAATCATTAGTATTACTTTCTTGTTCATGGTACTATTATTTCGTTCTGTAAAAATACTGTGTAAAAATTAGTATTACTATTTATTGAAAGGGCTTTTTTTAACAATAAAAAGCGATAGTGTGACTACTTTATGAAAAATGTAAGTTGTTAAATTTTAGTTATTTAACAGTTAATGCTGAAACAAATTTCTATAGACATAGTCTATATTAGTATAATCAAAAGTTATTCATCAATCAAGACTGGGCCTGGTTCAGTCGTAAAATCATTCATCATGAAAAAAACAATGTTAATTGTGGCCGTAGCTATGATGCTGACGGTTTCTGGGGTTTCTGCCGAAGTTCTACCGGTGAGACACAATGTAGCGGAACTTACCGCTTTGTATGAAAAAGGAGCTGTCAATTCTTTTTGTAAGGCAGTAATTCAGGGGGATATTGCAACTGTGCGAAAATTAATTGCACTGGGAGAAGATGTAAATCAAAAATCCTTGGGTATGACGCCTGCTATTTTTGCTGCGCGCTATAACAAGGCTGAGATTTTAAAACTACTCATTGAAAATGGTGCCGATATCAAGATTAGAAGTGATAGGGGATACTCGATTATAAAGTATGCGGAATCAGCTCATGCCAAAGATGCCCTTATGGTCATTAATGCTGAATTACATAGCTGAACAGTTTACTTTTAAAGAAAAACCCATCACAGTTTCTGTGATGGGTTTTTTCATTCCAATATCCACTTTAAATAGTGTTCAAGTAAAAGAGTGAATAGGTGAACTTTAAAAATCAAAGCCCGTAAGCGCTCTATACATAAATGCATAAACCACCATGGAGAACATTAAACCGCAGAAAATAGAATACGCTTTTAGGAGTAATACTACAAAACTGGGTTTGCAATCCTCGAATGCTTCAGTGTAAATGTTTTTAAAATGTAAAAGTGTTCCCATATAGTTTTGTTTAAATGATTGTAAATCAAAGCTATAAGGGTTAAATTTGAGGCAATTAAAAGATTTGGTGGAGCTTCAAATATAGTAAATAAATACTTAAAATAATATATTATGTGTTAAATGTGATTATTGTTTTCTCTTATATTTTGCTATGGCTTCCTTTATTTTCTCAATTCTATTCTCTGGGTCTGGGTGGGAGCTCTGAAATTCGGGAACACGATTAGGCCCAGCGGCAGCTTTTAAAATCTCCATGACCTTGATCATTTCCTTAGGTTCGTAACCTGCACGTATCAATAAAAGTACACCCAGTTCATCACTTTCCAATTCATCACCTCGCCCATTTTTCAATAAGGTATTCTGACCAATGCTACCTACGATTCCGCCCGCATCTGCACCCACTGTGGCGCCCATGGTAACTGTTTGCCAAAAATTGCTGTCAGCAATTCGCTCGGCAGAATGCCTTCCAATAACATGTCCTATCTCATGTCCAAGAACACCCGCTAGTTGGGCCTCATTTAGTTGGGAGAATAGGGCATAGGTTATAAAAATTTGACCTCCTGGTAATGCAAAGGCATTAATTGTTTGGTCATCAGCCAATAGATGAAAATTATATTTGTATGGTGTTTCTCGCGCTATGCTATTATCCACCAACTTTTTGCCCACAAAATCAACAAATGATTGAAGACGTTCGTCTGGATAAAGACCTCCATATTGTTGGGCGATTTCAGGGGCACTTTGCAGACCAATTGAAATTTCTTGCTCCGAGGTCATGTTAATGTTCTGCACCCTTCCCGTATAAGGGTTTTCTTCTTTATTATTGCATCTTTGAACAAGGGCAAAAGCCACAATGGCAATACCGATGAATATTCTGATTTTCCAACTTCCTCTTCTCATTGTTACTCGTGTTCAGTGTAGCCACAATTTACAAAAAGACTTATAAAAGCTCCGTATTTATGTCCAATATATTATTTCGCACATAATTCTTTATAAAGCCCGCAGTAAAATGTTCACTGCCGTAAAATTCTTCTTCTCTTAATAATTGCACAATATTCAACCTTCTATAAGCGGTAAGCATTGGAACCGAAATCGGGGCATAACTATAGTGCCATGGTTCATATTTAAAACCTCTTCGTTTGGGGTCGTTGGTATATACCATATGGTAATCGAATTTTTTTGAATTTTCATCCATCCACTTTTTAAAATCCTCAAAGGGGCCATCAGGCCCAAATTTTTCAGGCACCAATACATCCCCTTTCGTCTTACGATATCCGTCAATAATATCAATATCCGTTCCCCAATGATGCCTACTTGTGCCTGGTATGGTAGAATATTCGATAATTTTATCAATAGCCTTTAAAGGATCCATGCCATCATCTTCAGTATATCGCATGTACTTTCTTTCCCAGATTGCTTCCTGTCTATCAAAGTTGCGATAACTAGATACGATCTTTATGTCTATTCCATCGCTATAAGCTGCTTTTTTCATTACCAAAAAGGCATCATGTGCCTCTTTTCGAAGATTGATCCCTTCGCCATAGAGTTCAATATCTTCTTTGCCCATAAGTTCCAATACCGAATATTCATACTCCTTGGATAAAGCCCAACTTGGCACCATTGTTAATGCCAAACCTGATATACTGCTCTTTTTAATAAATGACCTACGCTTCATTTTTACTATGGATTTTTCTGGGTTATGCTATCTTATTTCAAAACGGATTATCTCAATAACTCTGCCAATTTCAATTTATTTCTTTTTTTATCTGGTTTTCAATAGTTGAGCATTCAAAAAATGAAAGCATATTATTGTAAAGAACTATGCACCCATCCAAAGGTAAGAAGTATTTTTTCAATGTAAGAGACCCTTCCATGTGGCGGATCTAAATTCAGTCTGGTATAATAACCAGTAAAGATTATGGCTAAACAAAAAGGATAAATGAAAATAGAATAAACTTTTGCTAAAAAGGAACTTCTATTGTTTTGATATGATATAGAGGTACCCTTGATGCTTTTGTCTTAGATCATTTAGTGTGATAATGTAAAAGTATATTCCAGAATCCAAACTAGAACCTTTGTCGATTACTAATCTTCTATTTGATACTCCATTGAATTCATTTTGATAATTTTCCTTTGAATAGACCATTACCCCATATCGATTAAAAATCTGAATGGAGTTGCTTGGTGATTTTTCAATACCATCAAGAACCAAAAAGTCATTTTGACCATCCCCGTTTGGTGTTAAGAAGTAATTATCCAATTCTATGGTACTAAAGTCTTCCAATTTATGGTCATTCCCTCCCAGGGTAATAATTTCATAATCATTGGGTATAAATAATTCTGAAGTAACTGATCCGTAGGCTATACCGCCATCGACATTTGTATTTCCAAGATTTACCCATGTTTTTTGTTCGCTATGCCATCCGACAACTTTAATATCAGTGACATTTTCAGCAAAAGCGCCAACGTTGCTCCATTCATCCCAGGTTAAGGTAATAAAGGACGGTATGTCTCCTTCCAAGCGCCAGAATTCCTTATCACTTACAGAAATATATTTCGAAGCTTTATTATTTGTTTGGTAGTTTTTTCCATTGATTGATGTTGTATTCGGATTTTCATAGAAATATGCGCATTTTACAAAAGGGTTTATCCCGTTTGAGTTAATACCCAAAGGTCTTAATCTATGGTCATCACCCACTGGGAAAGTGAAGACGTCCTTATTGGTCATAGCGGCATAACCATCTACCATAGAGACATCGTTTTCACCCACATAAAAGGCATCGTCTATAAAATTGGGAAAGACGGAAGTATGATTTCTTGGGGTAATTACATCTCCTGAAATTAAATTACCATTGTTTACGACCCCAATCGATGTTTCAAGAAATAGACCTTTGTCCACTAATATTTCGGTATCATAAAATATGGGACTGAAGGCTCCTGAAACTTTTATTGAAGTGTTTTCCCCATAGAATCCCACCAAACCTAAATTTTGATCAAAACTACCATTATTGATCAGATCCAAATGAAATCCGACCTTTGCTGTATTATGCACTTGGAGATTGCCATAATTGTGAAAAGCATCTTGTGCTCTATTTATGGAGCAAGTGATTATTAGTATAAGACCTAAAATGTACTTCATTTGGTTCATCAATGTTTCCTATGTTCTAAGATTAAGGTCTTCTCCTTAAAAAAACCGCTACCCTTGCATCCTCAACATTTCCAGTTTCGTTTATTGTTTTAAATCCAATACTTGTTCCTGCGGGAATTGCTACTGGGGTTGCCAATATTTCGGTATAGACCATATTATTGGCACTTCCCGTTGCGGTGAAAGTAAAAAGATTGGTGTTGTTATTTGAATTGATCACTGCCATTTGAACTGAATCAAAACCGCCATTTTTATCTGCATTAAAACTTACTGCATAGGCCTCCCAGTCCTCCGGTAAAGGAATTCCGATAATTCCAGTTGCGCCGTTACCATAAGACCATTGGTTATTATTGTCGCTCAACTTGCCGTTTTCTTCTGCCCATATCACAATTTTTTCATATACATTGAGATATGCCCCACCATCTGAACCTACGCTAATTGAATTGTTGGCATCCGAGGAAACCACTTTAGCTGATTGGGGAGAAGAAGCTTCGTTTGTATAGGTTATGACTCCAGTTGTTGTATTTTGAGACATTGA
>CBDUKE010000052.1:0-21259 GCA_965367725.1 uncultured Maribacter sp.
TTCCGGCTTCTTTAATCCATTATTTTTTTGGCGTTTTCAGAATATAATTTCTTTAAAACCACGTCACTTAGTCCTAAACCATTTAATGCCCAATGGTAACTGAATAAATCTTTTTCATAAAAGTGCTCGTCTTGGGTTTCCAATATACGAAAGGTAGTTTCATACATAGATGCTTCGAATCCCATATCAGTTCCATAAAGCAATTTATCCTGGTTTTTTTCGTAAAACGCTTTTGTATATCGAGGTACTGGTGCTGTTTCAGCATATCTTGCTGCGATGTCGGCATATAAATTGGGATAGTTCTCCAATAGCTTACTTAAAATACCCAGGTCATGGCTACAATTTGCGAAATGGCAGGCAATAAAGGTGGTTCCAGGATTTTTACGAACTGCATTTTCCAGTGTATTGATCAACTGTTGGTGTAAAAGCAAGTTTTCCTTTGATTGGTCTATCCTCCATTTCTTTGCATTCATTAATCCGTCATTGTGGGCATCGATTGGCAGGTACATCCAATAGGGTTCTGCTACATGAACATTGATGGGCATTCCCAATTCACCGCACCTTTGTAAAAAAGGTTGCAGTCTTTCATCATCTATATGCATAACATATTTTGGGGTTGGTTTTGAGTTTGAAATACCCAGACCTTTATCACTTATCTCACCAACACCTTTTGCCCCCACCTTAAAACATCTCTCCAGCTCAGCAACAACCTTTTTGCTCCAACCTTTTTCTGAATACCCGGTAAAGTCAATGCCACACCATATTTCAAAGCGATTTGGGTATTTAGAATACACTTTAACAATACTGTCGAATACTTTTCCCGTCTGTTTGGTTAGAATGGTTGTTTTTTCTATTCCAAATTTATCCATGGTTTTAACCCATTCATCAATTTCAGCAACTGTTGCAGCGTAAGGATGTGAGTGCATATCAATAACGGGATATTTCGCTTTGCCAACCGTAGTTTTTGGAATTTTATAAATTGAAACAGGGTTATAATCTTTTAATAGGATATCTTCTTGTGCAATGATTGTGAAGGTCATGAAGCAGGCAAAGAAAAATACAGGTATATTATTTATCATTTTAATGGATATTTATGGTTTATAATTTTACTCAATTAAGGAGCTTGTGTCATGGTTATTATGAGCAAATAAAGTGACTGTTGACAATCATTAGAGCGAATTGCGCATACTTAGTTTATAGGGCATAACAAATTGAGTCTTCTTACCTTGTTTTATATGAGTTGCAGCCTTTCTCGCCATCTCTTTAAAGTCTGCTGAAATAGTGGTTATGCCTCCAAAAACAATTTCCTTCACCACATGATCATCGTGTGATAATATACCAATATCCTTGCCCACAATATATTCATTGTTCCGACAGTCCCTAAGTACTTCCCATAAATATGTATCGCTAATAAAAAAGTAAAGCGTCCCTCTTTTAAGGGATCCTGATTTATACTTTTTTTGGGTGGAGCCTTTTATTTTAAAGTCCGCTATAAATTTATTGAATGCAATTTTTAGTTCCACAGGAGAATCTGAAGAACTATCAATAAGAACAAACTTTTTGTATTTTCTGATTTCTGGCAAGAGCTCAACCAACTTCACATAAGTGTTTTCCTCAAACTCCTGCGATATATACGAGTAGTCTTTTGGCATTGCAAGATATCTGTCAATTATCAACAGTTTTTCCGGCACGATGCTTTGCAATAGTGAGATGGTTTTCGAATTTGGAATGGGAGCAATTACATACATTCCATATTTTCCCTGGATATTCGAAAAAATAGTTTCAAAGACTTCCATATTATTATGGTGGAAGTATACATCTATTTGAAATCGCTTCCCAAGTTCTTTTCTAAAAGTGTTGTAAAATTCTTCCTGAAAACGTTGAAAAGCAAATAAGAGCAGGGCTATCCTGAGTGTAACCTTGGTTTCTTCACTTACAATAAAATACCCTTTTAACTTTTTCGATTCTACAAGTCCTCTTTTTTTAAGTTCTTCATAAGCCTTAACTATGGTCTTTCTTGCATACCCCAGTTCACTAACCATTTTATTGATGGATGGCAGTTGGTCTCCCCTTTGCAAAATACCCTCGTCAATGGACTCTATTATACCATGGACCAACTGCTCATGTTTTAATAGACTATGGTTTTTCTTTAATTCGATTATTTTATCGATCAATGTCATATGAATATAGGTATCGTACTACTCAAATATAATCAAGATAATTTTGAGGTAAACTAAATAGAATGTTTACAACCTATATTTTTGGCCATAACACTATTAATATACCTACAATCAACATTTCTTGGATGAATCAGAAATACGCAAGCATTTCATAAATTGAATTCGATTCAAGGATTATCAATATAGTTCCAAGGAATAAACAACATATAGGATTTTGAGTGCAGTTTATAATATAACAGATTCATACCAAAGCCTAAAAAAAATCTATCTTATTATGATGCTTTTAAAAAAATTGTATATTTAAGCAGATGTAACAAATGCAATAGTTTTGAACTTGTTTTGTTAAATAGGTGATTTTTTTGCATTTATTTTATCATATAAACATATTTATGCTACATTTGACAGAGTAGCATAGTGTATCATAGAACAGGATACAGTTAAAATAAATTCAGTGGAATGTATTGAAAATCTATAGTGCTTTTATCAGAATAACTAACTTAAACCTTTTGATCATGAAAAAAAACCTTACGAGAAGCAATGGAACAAGGGCTATTGGCCTGGCATTCATTATTGTACTTTTATTTGGGGTACAATCAATCTATGCACAAGATGCCATTTCCGGTTCGGTGACCGATAATTCCGGTTCCCCACTACCAGGAGCCAGCATTGTGGAGAAAGGAACCACCAATGGTACCCAGACCGATTTTGATGGTAATTATACCATATCGGCGGACGGTAATGCTACCTTGGTATTTAGCTATGTTGGTTTCGCAACCCAGGAAATCGCAATTGGAGGAAGAACCTCTATAAATGTATCCTTGGCAGAAGATGCGAGTCAATTAAGCGAAGTAGTTGTTGTAGGTTACGGCACCCAAAGAAAGGCGGATCTTACCGGAGCAGTTGGATCGATTGGTGCCAACGAAATTGTTTCAAAACCCTTAACCAGTCCTGACCAAGCTTTGGCTGGAACTATTTCCGGTGTTAATATTACAAATAGAAGTGGTGATCCAGGGGCCCCAATAAGCGTTTTAATCAGAGGGGTAGGTACCGCTGGTAAAACGGATCCGTTATGGGTAATCGATGGTGTTCCCATTGTACAGACCACTAATATTTCTGTAAACACCTCATCAACCACGGATTCAAACCCCCTTGCTGGCTTGAACGCGAACGACATTCAATCCATCGACGTATTAAAAGATGCGGCATCTACCGCCATATATGGTTCAAGGGCAGCGAATGGTGTCATCATTGTAACTACCAAACGCGGTAAAAGCGGAGCGGCAAGAGTAACTTATGATAGTTATATTTCATCGGCCAGTACAAGAGATAGAATAGACGTTCTAAACGTGCAACAGTTTATCGACATTCAAGGACAATTAGGAAGGGATGTTTCCCAGTTTTCGGGATCACCTTACGTAGACTGGCAAGATCTTGTTTTTCAAACGGGTACTGTACAGAACCACAATGTTAGCGTAAGCGGAGGCAGTGAAAATGCCAACTATTTTATTTCGGGAGGTTATTTGGATCAGGAAGGAATTGAGCTGGCTCAAGGCTTTTCACGTTATTCGTTCAAAGCCAATTCAGACATTAAGGTGGGTAAACGATTAAAGTTCGGAGAATCTATTCTATTTAGCCAGACGGATCGACAGGTACAAAGCGAGCCGGCAATTTTCGCTGGATTTAATTCGGCCCTTAACGCTCCATACTACCAGCCCTATGGCGATGGCGCTTTTGGGTATAATGACATTACACCTGCCACTACTGGTGACGGCATCTCAGCTACCAATTATCTTTTTAACTCAGATGAGCGTTTTACTAAAACTACGGTTCAAACACGCAAGGTGTTGGCGAACTTCTACGCAGAACTTGAAATTATCGATGGTTTAAAGCTCAGGCCTTCACTTGGTATGGATTATAACGTAGGCGTTGGTGACTATTTTACTTCTGACGCAAATTTGAACAATTCAACGGGAACCTCGTTGCTCGTATCAGAACGTCCTGTAGAGCTCACCTTGACTTCTGCAACGACCTTACAATATGACAAAACATTCGGAGATGGCGACCATAATATTGGTGCCCTTTTTGGGTTTGAACAAACAAAATTTCGTTTTGACACCCAACGTATTCAAGGTCGGGACTTGTTCAACGATAATTTGGCAGGAACAGGATCTACGGTAGCAGCATCCAGTAATGCCGATCATGAAACACTGCAAGGCTGGTTAGGCCGTTTAACCTATAATTATAAAGGTAAATATTTGGCCACCTTCAACATTAGAAGAGATGCCACTTCAAGGTTCTCTCCAGATAATAGGGTTGATGTCTTTCCTTCGGTTTCCTTAGGTTGGAGAGTTTCGGATGAGGACTTCTTTCCCCAGGAAAGTGTATTTGACGACGTGAAAATACGTGCCGGTTGGGGACAATCGGGCAATCAGGCGTCGCCAAACAATTTCCCTTATGTTTTTGCCATAGACAACAATATTAGATATGTCATCGGTGATGACCAACAAACGGTTACCGCCCCCGCACCTACTTTATTTGCAAATTCAGCCATAAAATGGGAAATCAGTACCCAGTTCGATATTGGGGTAGATTTTAGTTTATTGGATCGCAAGTTAACAGGTACTTTTGACTATTATAACAAGGTTAATGATGACGTACTTATTGGACAGCCGTTACCTTATGTTTCAGGATTTTTCCTTGACCCCGATGCGAACATCGGTTCCGTTAAGAATTCAGGTATTGAATTATCCCTTAATTATACTGGCGAGGCCGGTGACTTAAAATATTCTATCGGTGGCAATTTAACGACCAACAAGAACGAGGTTACCGATTTAGGGGATATTACACAGATTAATACAGGTATCGGTGGGGCTTCAACACATCGCACAATTGTTGGCGAAAGTTTAGGTCATTTTTATGGTTATAAAACCGATGGCTTGTACCAAAACGATGCCGAAGTAGCTGCAGCTATTCCAGATGCAGCGGGCACCCCTTCTCCTGGTGACATCCGTTTTGTTGATGTCAATGGTGATGGTCAGGTTAATGCAGATGATAGAACTATTCTAGGGAGTCCATTTCCTGGATTTTATTATGGAATGAATTTCAATGCCGAATATAAAGGATTGGATTTTTCCATAAACTTTAGGGGCGTGGGCAATAAGCAAGTCTACAATTCCGCAAGAATAGGTTTAGAAGGCATGACCGGAGGCAATAACTTTAGTACGCAGGTACTGAATCGTTGGACCGGTGAAGGCACAGCCACTTCGAGCTCAAATCCAAGACTAACATTAAACGACCCCAACGGAAATACCCGTTATTCGGATAGATGGATTGAAGACTCTGGATACTTGAGAATTCAAAACATCCAAATAGGATATAACCTATCTGCTGATCTTCTTAGATCATGGACCAATGATTTTGTTTCGAATTTCAGAATATACGTGGGAGCGCAAAACTTGGCTACCTTTACCAAATATTCTGGATATGACCCGGAAGTGGGAAGAACACAGAGTTTCCAAAAAGGGGAATTTACATTGGCCACTGGACAGGATGGAGGGGCTTCACCCTTACCTAGAATAATTCAGTTGGGATTATCAGTGACTTTTAATTAATGATGTAGTTTAATATCTTTATAATAAAAATTATGAAAAAAATATATGTATTTCTTGCAAGTTGCTGCATAGTGGGTGTTTTTTCCTGTAGTGACCAATTGGACCTACAACCTTTGGACCGTGTATCCACGGATGCATTTTATAAAACCAGAGCAGATTTTGACGGGGCCATTTTTGCCTCCTATTCCTCTATCCAGGATTTTTGGGGTACCAGTACGGAAAACCTTGGAGAATTCGGTGAATTCTGGAAGATCTCAATGACCATTACCGATGATGTTGCTGCTGATGCCAATAACGGTGGCAGTTCCAGGGATATTGACAATCTGATATTACGATCAAGCGATGTACCATTCGCTGCAGTATACACCCAAATATACGAAGGTATATATAGGGCAAATCTGGTGCTGGACCGTTTGGATGGAGAAAATGATTTGACCGCGGAGGATAAAACCATTTTGTCTGGAGAGGCCAAGTTCTTAAGAGCCTGGTTTCATTTTCAAGCTATGAAAATGTTTGGAACTCCTCCATTGGCGCTTGAAATTCGAACAGACATCAATGATCAGGCAATAGCCAATGCGACACAAGACGAGTTGTTTGCAGCCATTCTTGCCGATTTCGCAGAAGCGGCGACAGGGCTTCCTGAATCATGGGATAGCGGCAATACTGGAAGGGTGACCTCTTGGTCAGCAAAATCATATATTGGCAAGGTCAATGTCTGGAAAAAAGACTGGCCTACTGCAATTACCGCCTTAGCCGATGTAGTTGACAACGGACCATACACATTAGTTCCCAACTATGAACAAGTTTTTGCCTTTGACAATGAGAACAACTCAGAATCAATTTTCGAAGTGCAGTATGGTGGTCCATTTTCAGATGATAACCTTTGGGTATTTGACGATACACACTCCGAAGATTTCAAAGCTTCTCAAGGAACAGGCCGCGGATGGCATTGGGATGCCGCTAACGGCGCCCCTGGTGGGAAACTTGGTGAATGGGCACCGACCCAGGATCTGGTAGATGCTTTTGAACCTGGCGACGCAAGATTGCAGACTATTTTATACCAAGATGGTGACACCTATTTTTCATTTGATGGCACACGATACGAATTGCCCTACGACAATACATGGTCGTCCACTGGTTATACCCTGAAAAAATACCGCGGATCTACCAATGCCGTAGGTGGTAACCACTCTCCCAACGGACAAGCAGATTTCAACAACGAACGCTGGTTTAGATTTGCTGAAGTAAAACTATTATATGCCGAAGCCTTGATAGAAGGTGGTGGAGATCTAGGGATTGCAGAAGAACAGATTAATGATATTCGTGTACGTGCTGGATTATTGCCCTTACTCCCAGGTGCGGATTTGACCCAAGCCATGAGACAGGAAAAAAGGGTTGAGTTGGCTTTGGAGCCACATCGTTACTTTGATATCACTAGGTGGGGTATTGGTGCAACTATTTTTGGGGCAGCATGGGATGAAAAATATAGCGTCTTCCCATTTCCTTTATCTGAAATTGATCGTTCTGGTGGGTTATTGACCCAAAATCCGGGCTACTAGTACACAGTAAACCTATTTTATATATAGGATAGTGAATTGAGTTAGTTTGAGTTAGTTTACATCTTTGGGAATCCAATCTAAAAATTATTAGATTGGATTCCTTTTATACATTAGTTTGTTACTATATTTAGTTTATGTTCCACAAGAATAGTTTAGAACAGGTATTTTATTTAGGTTGTTTTTGTCTTCTTATTAACTGTGTATCCTGCAGCGAGAAAGAAATTACTTTGTTTAATGAATTATCACCAAGTGATACTGGTATAACTTTTAATAATGCCCTTACTTACGGAGATGAACTCACCGTATTGGAATTTGAATACATGTACAATGGTGCGGGTGTAGCCGTGGCCGATTTTGACCTGGATGGCCTACAGGATATTTATTTTACTGGCAATATGGTAAGTAATAGGCTCTACCGCAATTTAGGCGATTGGAAGTTTCAAGACCTAACTGAATCTGCAAATGTGGGCTCTACCCATTGGTCCAATGGCGTGGCCATAGTTGACATTAATCAAGATGGCTATCCTGATATTTATGTTTGTAGAGGTGGCCCTCGTGGTTCCAGCGGAGCCGAGCGGGCAAATCTGTTATTTATCAATAAAGGCATGAAAGATGGGAAGTTGGAATTTGAAGAATCCGCTTCTTCCTATGGCTTAGCCGATGAGAGCTACTCCGTGCAATCCAATTTTTTTGATTATGATGGCGATGGCGATTTGGACATGTATTTGTTGAGCAATGCCCTCGTTGATTTTAATCGCAACACCTCCCGCCCCAAAGATCGTACAGGGAAGGCACCATCTGCAGATAAGCTGTTCCGCAATAATGGGGACCAAACCTTTACCGATGTTTCTGCAGAGGCCAATATTCTAATCGAAGGATTTGGATTGGGCGTAGAAGTATGTGATATGAATACCGATGGTTGGCTAGATGTTTATGTGTCCAATGATTTTCTTACAGACGACCTATTGTATATAAACCAAGGGGATGGGACCTTCGTTAATGAAATCAGTAGTTATATGCAGCATCTTACCTTTAATGGCATGGGCAATGACATTGCAGACATTAACAATGATGGTTTGATGGATGTGGTGGTATTGGATATGCTTCCACCTGACAATAAACGATGGAAACTAACCATGATGGGAAA
Source organism: uncultured Maribacter sp. (assembly GCA_965367725.1). GTDB lineage: Bacteria > Bacteroidota > Bacteroidia > Flavobacteriales > Flavobacteriaceae > Maribacter_A. The sequence goes on from CBDUKE010000052.1 coordinate 8,498, forward strand.
CAATTATGATGAATTTCAAAATAGTATTTCAGATGGTTATCAACCACAATATATCCGTAATACCCTACAAGTGAACAATGGTAACGGTTCTTTTAGTGAAGTTGGCCAGATTGCTGGAATATCAGCTACGGAATGGAGTTGGAGTGCCTTATTTGCAGATTTTGACCAAGACAGTCAAAAAGATCTGTTCATCACTAATGGGTACCGTCAAGACATTACTAATCTTGACTTTATGGTATATGGCAACCAAGTGTTGACCATGGGTACTGAGGAGGCCAATCGCAAGCAACGCCTGGAGGAACTGAACAAATTGCCAGGTATTAAATTACACAATTTTATGTTCAAGAATAAAGGAGATCTTCAATTTGAAAACATGAGTGCGAAAGCTGGTTTTTCAAAACCGACCTTCTCCAATGGTGCCGCCTATGCCGATTTTGACAATGACGGGGATTTAGATCTTGTAATCAGCAATATAGATGATACGGCTGGCTTGTATGAAAATAAGATGATATTGAATGAACAAAACAGGTATATAAAGTTCAGGTTTAAAGGAGAAGCGCCGAACTTGGAAGGAATTGGAAGTCAAGTTGAGATTTTTTACGATGGGCAGCTCCAAAAACAATTCTTTACCCCAATTAGGGGATATCTGTCCACCGTGGAACAAGCCCTTCATTTTGGCTTGGGCAATGTAAATGAATTGGATAGCGTAAAAGTTACTTGGCCAAATGGAACAGCACAATTACTAAAGGGTATTACATCCAATCAAGAAATTACATTGTGGCAAAAAGAGGCAAAAGCATATAATAAAGAACAGCAAGCAACAAGGCATACATTTTTTAAGGAAGTCGATAGTATTGGGCTTTCCTTCACACATCAGGAAGATGAGTTTGTTGATTTCAAAATCCAGGCTCTTTTGCCCCATATGCATTCCAGAAATGGTCCGGGAATGGCCGTGGCCGATGTAAATGGTGATGGCTTGGAAGATGTTTATATAGGTGGGGCAGCAGGACAATCGGCCGTTATTATGGTTCAGCAAGCAAACCATACTTTTGAAAAAATCGTTTTCCCAGACAAAGAACAGGAAGACATGGGGGCGCTGTTTTTTGATGCCGACAGTGATGGAGACCAGGATTTATACGTAGTGAGCGGAGGTTCCACTTTTCAGGCTGGGAGTGGATTATATCTAGACCGCCTATATCAAAATGATGGCTTTGGTTCATTTACAAAGGTTAAAGCCCTTCCCGAATTTCGTGTGAGTGGATCAACGGTTACGGCAGCGGACTATGACAAAGATGGGGATTTCGATCTTTTTGTCGGAGGCAGGGTTCGCCCCGGCGAATATCCCCTTCCTCCTTCTAGCCTATTATTGAAGAACGTTAGTTCCGAAGGACAAATTCGGTTTACAAAAGACGAACAGACCATCAATGAAACCTTCCATGAATTGGGAATGGTAACCGCAGCAATTTGGACAGATTACAATAATGATACTTGGCAAGACTTGATTGTTGTGGGAGAGTTTATGGCCATTCATTTTTTTCAGAATAATGCCGGAAAACTGATCGAGGTTACCGATAAAACAGGTTTGACCCATACCAATGGATGGTGGAACAGTATTGCAAGCGGGGATTTTGACAATGATGGTGATAGTGATTATCTATTGGGGAATTTGGGATTAAACAGCCGCTATAAGGCAAGTGAAAATGAACCACTATGCATCTACGCCAATGATTATGATAAAAATGGACAGATAGATCCGGTAATGTGTTATTATATTGAGGGAGAAAATCATGTTGCCCATTCCCGCAATGACCTCGTAGACCAGATAAATGCCATGCGAGCGCGATTCAGAACCTATTCCGATTATGCAGAGGCTACTTTTGAGGAATCATTCCTAAAGGAAGAACTAGCCGATGCCTATGTAGTCAAGAGCGAGACATTTGCAAACAGTTATCTGGAAAATTTGGGCGAAGGAAAATTTAGATTGAAAGCATTGCCGAGACAAGCACAAATAGCCCCAATGTATGGTTTAACCGTCGGTGATTACAACCAAGACAACCTTTTGGATGTGTTGGCCGTGGGTAATTTTTATAGCGGGGAGGTTTTTTCAGGCCGATATGATGCTTCCATAGGCTGGTTGCTGGAAGGTGACGGAAAAGGCAACTTCAAATCTATGGAAGTAAATGAAAGTGGATTTTTTGTCCCAGGAGATGCCAAAAGTTTGGTCAATGTATTTTCTGGAGATCGAGAACTGACTTTGGCTAGCATCAACAATGGCAGCGTAAAGACCCATGTAGGTTCAAGTAGCAGAAATAACGTTTATAAACCCAAACCCGAAGATGCGGCGGCCATTATAGAATTCAAGGATGGTACGACCCAAAAAATTGAATTTCATTATGGTTTTGGATACCTTTCACAAAGCAGTCGCAACCTGATTATTCCAACCAAAGCTAAATCAGTACATATTGTTGATAATCAAGGTAAGCAAACCAAAATCCTTCCAGTACAATGAAAAAAGCATTGCTATTCTTTCTTTGTGTAAGTTGTCTGCTCAACATTTTTTCCTGTAAAGAAAATGAACATGCCCGTTTTAAATTATTGAATGCTTCCAAGACCGGATTGGATTTCAATAATACCATAATGGAAAACGATAGCATTAATGTTTTTGAATACATGAACATCTATACGGGCGCAGGCGTCGCAGTAGGTGATGTCAACAACGATGGATTAGTGGATGTCTACTTTAGCGGCAATATGGTAACAGGGAGGCTCTACCTCAATAAAGGCGGTCTTAAATTCGAGGATATCACTGAGAAAGCAGGGTTGCTGAACAATCGTTGGGGTACCGGGGCTACTATGGTCGATATAAACCAAGATGGGCTGTTGGATATTTATGTCTGTGTTTCAGGAAGTGCCAAGGAGTCTGAAAAGGCCAACATGCTTTATATTAATAATGGCCCTTCGACAAACTCAGGACAGCTCACGTTTAGTGAAAAAGCTATGGAATATGGTTTGGCGGATACCCGTCAGAGCATGCAGGCCGCCTTTTTTGATTATGACAAGGACCAAGATCTGGATCTTTATCTTTTGGTAAATACCGCCGCCTATGAACAAAAGGTCAATAATATATTGCCAAGACAATTGGATGGAAACTCTGTAAATAATGACCGCCTTTACCGAAACGAAGGTAATGGCAAATTTGTGGATGTTTCCAAAGAAGCGGGTATATTGGTGGAAGGTTACGGATTAGGGGTGGGTATTTCAGATATTAACAACGATTCATGGCCAGATGTTTATGTATCCAATGATTTTATCGGCAATGACATATTATATATTAATCAGCACGATGGGACATTTAAAGATCAATTAGGCTCCCATATCAAGCACACTTCTTATGCGGGTATGGGTAATGATATCGCTGATATTGACAATAATGGCAAGCCTGATATTTTTGTCTTGGATATGCGCCCAGCCGATAATGAGCGACAGAAATTAATCATATCCTCAACAGGTTATGACCGTTTTCAAATGATGTTACAAGCAGGTTTTGAACCGCAATACAGTCGCAATACCCTACAATTGAACCAAGGCGAAGGAAAATTCAGTGAAATAGGCTTTTTGGCAGGGGTTAGCAGCACGGATTGGAGTTGGAGTGCCCTATTAGCCGATTATGATAATGATGGCAACAAGGATTTGTATATAACGAATGGTTTCCTTCGCGATTTGGGAAATTTGGATTATATCCATTATCAGAATATCTATGACACTCCCTTGGGAGATCCAGAGACCAAGATTAAAAACAAACTGGAATCCATAGGGAAATTGCCCCCCGCTAAATTGGTCAACTATGCCTTTCAAAATCAGGGCGATATGACTTTTGAAAATGTTTCCGAAGCATGGGGAATAGAAGAAGCCAGTTGCTCCAATGGAGCCGCCTATGCCGATTTGGATAATGATGGGGACTTGGACTTATTGGTAAACAATGTCAACCAACCCGCCTTTGTCTATGAAAACCTAAGTGACAAAAGGCAACCCAATAACCATTTACGTATTAAGCTGAACGGCAAGACGGGAAACTTGGGAGGAATTGGCACAAGGCTCAAAATCACCACTTCGTCATCTACCCAATATTATGAGCATTTTTTGAGTAGGGGTTATGAATCCAGCGTAGACCCTACCATTCATTTTGGTTTGGGCGAACACGAAATGGTCAATGACATTGAGGTTTGGTGGCCAGATGATACCTATCAAATTATAAAGCAAACAGCTGCCAATCAATTGGTATTGATAGATCAATCAAATGCCAAGCCGAGGAATTTTCCAACCAACAAAAGTTCGGACCAAAAATGGTTCACTGAGATTACCGATAGTTTGGGGATATCATTCAAACATCAGGAAGATTTGATGGTCGATTTTAAACTGCAACCTATCTTACCCCACATGCATTCACGAAACGGACCTGGTATAGCTGTTGCCGATGTCAACTCGGACGGCTTGGAGGACTTTTTTATTGGGGGTGCCGCGGGACAAACAGGGGCTCTTTTTCTACAACAAAAGAACGGGACTTTTGAATCCAAGGACTGGGACTTTGACGGTAGTTTTGAGGACATGGGCGTTCTATTCTTCGATGCCAATACCGATGGTCACCCGGATCTCTATGTAGTAAGCGGGGGAGTCATAAATTCATTGGATAATACGGCGTATCAAGACCGATTGTATCTTAATGACGGACAGGGAAATTTCTCCAAATCAAGTGCACTCCCTCCAATCACGGCCAGTGGCTCCGTTGTCACCGCAACCGATTTTGATCAGGACGGTGATCTCGATTTATTTGTTGGGGGGCGTGTGGTTCCAGGTCAATATCCTATGCCTGCTAAAAGTTATCTTTTGGAAAATTTGACCAATGAAGATTCGGCGCATTTAAAATTCAGGGATATCAGTGCCAAAGTAAAGGGTTGGGAAAAATTGACCATGGTAACCTCTGCTATTTGGTCAGATTACGATGATGATGGTATGATGGATTTGATAGCCTGCGGGGAATTCATGCCCATAACGTTCTTTCATAATGAGAATGGACAACTGGTCAATGTTAATGATCAGACTGGTCTTGATAAGACCGAAGGATGGTGGAATAGTATTGCAGGCGGGGATTTTGACGAGGATGGGGATACCGATTACTTGTTGGGCAACCTAGGTTTGAATACAAAATACAAAGCATCGTTAGAAGAGCCATTGTGTATTTATGCCAAAGACTATGACAAAGATGGGAGAATAGACCCAATCATGTGTTATTACATCGACGGTGTAAACCATCTTACGCATTCAAGGGATGAAATCATTGGGCAGGTCAATGCTATGAGAGGCAGGTTCAAAACCTATCAATCATATGCTGAAACGACCTTTGAAAAATCGTTTTTACCTGAGGAATTAGAGGATGCCTATGTCGTTAAAAGTTATAACTTTAGGAGTGCGTACCTTGAGAATATGGGAGATGGCACCTTTACGCTCAGCCCACTTCCGCTAAATGCCCAGATGGGACCTTTGGAGGGTATCGTAGTTGAGGATATTGATCATGATGGCCACCAAGATGTGCTTCTAACAGGTAACTCCTATGCCACTGAAGCTGCAACAGGTCGTTACGATGCAAATATGGGAACCCTGTTAAAAGGCAATGGAGATGGAAGTTTCATTCCAGTGGCATTGGAAAAAAGCGGTTTTTTAGCTGATTTTGATGGGAGCGGCTTGGGTTTAATGCGAAATGCCCAGGGAAATTCTTATGTATTGGCGGCGAATAATGACGGGCCACTAAAAATTTACACTACCAGCGATACAAAAGACCCGAAACAAATTTATGTGGCTGATGCAAATAGCAAGCAAGCCGATATCTCGCTTAAAAATGGCAAAACGTATAAAGTGGAATTTTACTATGGATCGGGATATTTATCACAACGGTCCCGAAGTATTATGCTGAACAATATGATTAAGGAAATAAGGGTAACTGATTTTAATGGTAATTCTAAAATAGTTTATATAAATGAGGAAGTTAACTAGCTTAACAATCGGCCTGTTGCTTATACTATCTTCTTGTGGGCCCAAACATGACCAAGCAGCATTGGATATGTATTTTGAAAATAGCTTGGCGAATTACAACCGGGAATTGACGGGGGTGATTGTTGCCGATATTTTTACGCCTCCTGTTGCCAGTCGAATTTATGCATATCCGAATATTGCGGCCTATGAAGGTATTCGTCCAATGGATACAAGCAAACCATCATTGGCAGGACAACTTAATGGCCTTGAAAATCTCACCCAACCTGATACAGGAAAATCATACTATTATCCTTTGGTTTCTATGGTTGCTTTTACCAGCGTGGCCAAATCTTTGGTCTATGATTTGGAACGCGTGGAAGAATTGCAAAATAAATTGCTGCGGGAAGTGCAGGATATTGGTATCGATCCCAGGATGTATGAAAATTCCATTGCCTATGGTAATACCTTGGCCCAGGAAATATTGAATTGGGCCAGTAAAGATGGTTATTTAAGACGTACGGCCATGCCAAGATATAGTGTAAATGATGATCCCGGTCGTTGGCGACCTACCCCACCAGATTATATGGAGGCCATTGAACCCCATTGGAATAGCCTTCGACCTTTTGTTTTGGAATCCGCCACTCAATTTGATCCAGGCTTACCAACTCCTTTTGATACCGATGAAAAATCCCAGTTTTTTCTGGAAGCCAGGGAAGTATACCAAATCGTAGTTGATTTAAATCCCGAGCAATTGGAAATTGCCAAATTTTGGGATTGCAACCCTAATATTTCCCATACAAAGGGACATGTAATGTATTTTCAACAACAAATATCCCCAGGGGGACATTGGATTCATATAGCAGCACAGGTTTTGGAAGAACAACAGGAAGATCCTGTAAAAGCGGCAGCCACCATGGCCCAAGTAAGTATCACTTTGGCAGATGCTTTCATAAGTTGTTGGGATCAAAAATATAAAAGCAACCTTACACGACCAGAAACGTTCATCAATAATTACATGGATCCTGAGTGGAGTCCAATATTGCAAACACCGGCATTTCCAGAGCATACCTCTGGACATAGTGTAGCTTCTGCTTCAGCTGCTACGGTACTAACCCATCTCTATGGCGATAACTATGCATTTATAGATTCAACCGAGGTTCCCTATGGGTTGCCAATGCGAAGTTATACGTCATTCTTACAGGCATCCCAAGAGGCGGCCATCAGCCGTTTTTATGGGGGCATACATTACAAACCCGCTATTGAAAAAGGAGTGGAACAAGGGCAGGCTATTGGGAGATTTGTCATGGAAAAAATTGACATTGAATAGACTAAAAAGAGATACTATTATGAATCAAATTAGAGCTGTATTACTGTTATTTTTCATAGGAGGAAGTATAGCTGCGCAGGAGCATAGTGAAATTTTTGAGTTGGCGGGACACAAAGTTCAATTGTCTGGTGAATTAGGAGGGTTTGAAACCCAGCTTGCAATTGAAAAATTAGAGGAAGGATTGGAAATAGCTACGATATCCTTAAAACACAAATTGGGCGCAACACCTCCAAAATTTTCCTTGAAATGGAGTTTGCCTTCAAGCGACATTGCAGGATACTGGAGTAGTGGAAGTTTTAATGATAAAACAATTGGCCCAAGTTGGGGGCCTTCATCCATTAAATCTATGTTGGCCAAAGAAGCCCCGGTCATTGCTTTATTTGGCCATGACGATAGTAATCGACTTACCTTCTCAGCTTCAGAAGCGTTAAATACGGTAATTCTCAGTACTGGCATAATGGAGGAGGACGGAATGGTCTATAACGAAATGACTTTCTTTTCCGAAAAGCAAAGTGCCCTTTCCAACTATGAGGTTAAAATACGTTTTGATACCAGGCCCCACCTTTATTCCAAGGCATTGAGAGCGGTTGCAGATTGGTGGGCTTCCTTCGATTTCTATAAACCATCCTTAGTCCCTGAGGTGGCTCGTAAACCTGTTTATTCAAGTTGGTATAGTTATCACCAAAACGTAACTATGAATGAATTGCTGAAGGAGTGCAAGCTTGCAAAAAAGATGGGTTTTGAATCTATTATTGTTGATGATGGATGGCAGACCATGGATAGTAATCGAGGATACGCCTATACCGGTGATTGGGAACCGGAACGAATTCCTGAAATGAAAGAATTCGTAAAGGCCGTACATGATTTGGATATGAAATTCATGCTATGGTACGCTGTTCCTTTTGTCGGGGAAAAATCAAAGGCCTATGACCTCATGAAAGGAAAGTTTCTTAGATATTGGGATGGTCAGGGAACCTACGTATTAGATCCCAGATATCCTGAAGTAAGGGAATTCATCATCAAAACCTATTTAGATGCGACGAGGGAATGGGATTTAGATGGATTTAAATTGGATTTTATTGGAAGGTTTAGCGCAGGGAATGATACTGATTTAACCAAGGCCAACGGTCGTGATTATGCTTCTGTAAATGAGGCTACAGATGTATTGATGACAGATTTAATGAAATCATTACAAGATATCAAGCCAGATATAATGATTGAATTTAGGCAGCCCTATGTTGGGCCCGCAATGAGAAAATATGGAAACATGTTCCGTGCAACCGATTGTCCCAACCTAGCCTCGATTAATAGAATTAGAACTTCCGATTTACGCTTATTAAGCGGCACAACTGCCGTACATTCTGATATGTTGATGTGGCATTATGATGAGCCCGTTGAAGTAGCCGCACTGCAAATGCTCAATGTTATGTATTCGGTACCTCAAATATCGGTTCGATTGGAAGATATACCTGAAGATCATTTTAAGATGATCAAATTCTACACTGCTTATTGGTTAGAAAATAGAGACGTTTTATTGGATGGTGATTTTCATGCAGTTAGTCCGCTTACAAATTATCCAATGTTAGCGGGGATGAAAGGAGATAAAAAAATAACCACCGTGTTCAATGACCAAGTGGTGGAATTTGAATTGGAAAAATACACTAATGTAGATGTATTGAATGCCAAAAGGTCCAACCATATTGTTGTGGTTGCCAAAGGCGAAACCAGAAAATTTGAATACGTTGTATCTAATTGTCTTGGGGACGAAATTAAAAAGGAAACCATAGATTTATCTGAAGGGGCACATATGTTTGATGTACCATCGGCAGGTATGATCTCATTCAAAGCCGCTAATTAAAATCAAGAGGGTATCCCAAGAAACATAGCTCCTGGGCAAAATGGATCAGAAAGCTTATAACGAAATAACATGAAGAACTTGAAATATGCCGATAGCACAAATCGATTTCAACTATTGATGTCAACGCTGTTATTAATAATGTTGGCAGCTTTCTTCTTTTCATGTAAAGAAAAAGCAGAAGAAATAGAGACTGATCTTCGGCCCAATATTTTATGGATTTATTTGGAAGATACAGCCCCTCTTTTAAGTAGTTACGGGACTACCCTTATTGCAACACCCCATATTGATAGTCTTGCACAAGCAGGTGTTTTATATAAAAATGCCTTTATGCCTGCTCCCGTCTGTTCAGCAGCTCGTTCCAGTATTATCACCGGTACAATGGCAACCACTTTCGGGGCACATAACCACCATAGTTCAAGAACAAAACAGTCCGCAATACCATTACCCGATAACTTAAAAACGATACCTGAAGTGTTCAGAAAGGCTGGGTATTTTACATTCAACAATGGTAAGGACGATTATAATTTCGTCTATAAACGAAGTGATCTGTATTCCCAAGAGTACAAAGTACATCCGTTATATGGTAAAAGTGGGGTACACCTTGATCTGGCAACTTTGAATGACAAACAACCGTTCTTCGGACAGATACAGTTATATGGTGGAAAGGAAATATTCGCGGATAGTTTCAAGGGGAATGTAAAAACACCTGTAGATAGATCTAAAATAAAACTGCCCCCTTACCTACCAGATCATCCCGTTATTATTGAAGAATACGCCAATCATTTAGACGCGATTCAGCTTACGGATGAAAAAGTAGGGGATATCATCACTCAATTAAAGGACAATAATTTATTGGACAATACGATAGTTTTCTTCTTTTCAGATCACGGTATGCGCATAACGCGAAACAAACAATTCTTGTATGATGGAGGTTTACATGTACCCCTGATCATTGCTGATTTTACGAAACGTAACAAAAATATCCCGGCTGGGACCGTTAATAGTGATTTGATCAATGGGCTAGATCTTGGAACCAGTTCTTTGGCCTTGGCAGACATACAAATACCCAACACTATGGAAGGTAAAAATATGTTCGGCGATGCTGAAAAGCGGGAGTATGTAATCTCAACCAGAGATCGTTGCGATTTTACCATTGACCGCATTCGATCTGTTCGATCAAAAGAGTATAAGTACATCCGGAATTTCATGACCGATAGACCGTATACCCAACCCACCTATATGGATATTGATGGCATTGAATTTGTTCAGGTAATGCATAAATTACATAAGGATGCTAAACTCTCCCCGGTACAAGATAGATTTATGTCTAGCGAAAGACCTGCCGAAGAATTGTACAATCTAATAGAAGATCCTTTTGAATTAAATAACCTTGCCGCCAATCCTGAGTACAGTGATGTGCTAGAAAAATATGCAGATGTATTGGATAAATGGATAGTAAATACAGATGATAAGGGGCAATACCCAGAAAATGAAGAAGGCCTAAAGCTTATGTTGGGTATTTGGGGCGAAAATTGTATAAATCCAGAATATGGCCCCATCAAAAAGAAGTATCCAAACTTGGCAGGGTCATTATTTTATTTAAAAAGCGAACCTTCCAAACTAATAGGCACTAGCCCTGTAGAAGATCCTTTGTTTGATATGGATCTCTTAAGGGAGTAAGGAACCCATCTTATTAGCTAAGGGAATACTTGGAAATTGGGTAATAAATAGGCATTACATTGAAATACTAAAAACAAAAAACAAAACGATATGAGCGAGCCAAAGGTACAATCCAACAATCGATTACTTTCACTTGATTTTTACAGGGGTTTAACGATGTTTTTACTCATAGCGGAGTTCTCACATCTATTTACATATATGGTGGCTCCCGAGCTAGAAGGATCCATAGTGCATGCGTTGGGGGAACAGTTTCATCATATAAAATGGGAAGGCCTGCGTTTCTGGGATTTGATCCAACCATTTTTTATGTTCATTGTTGGGGTGGCCATGCCCTTATCATTTTATAAGAGAATTGGGAGGGGCGATTCTTATAATCAGGTGTTTAAACATGCATTGAAAAGAGCATTTCTTATGTTGGTATTGGGCTGGGCACTGTATTGTATTGACCCTGGGGAAATCGTCTTTAGGTTTCAAAATGTACTTGCACAATTGTCTGTAACTTATATATTGGCCTTTTTGATCATGAGAAAACCTACGATGGTACAGCTCGGTTTTTCGGTATTGTTGATTCTCATTACAGAAGGATTATATCGATTTTTCCCTGTTGAAGGTTTTAACCAAGCATTTCTTCCCGGAGAGAATTTTGGTGCATGGTTCAATATTCTTATTTCAGGAGAGGAAGATGGTGGTCATTGGGCCATGTTCAATGCCATTCCTACCGCAGCACATACCATTTGGGGTGTATTAGCGGGTAGGTTGTTGATGGGTAGCCAATCAAACAAGAAAAAGATGCAGATCTTGCTCATAGCAGGGGTTATAGGATTGATCATCGGATATGGACTTAGCCCGATCACGCCAATTATCAAGCGTATTTCTACCAGTACTTTTGTATTTGCAAGCGGAGGCTGGTCAGTGCTGGCACTAGCATTGTGTTACTGGGTTATAGATATCAAAAAATACCAAAAAGGGGTTCTTTTCTTCGCCATTGTGGGTATGAACCCATTGTTTATTTATCTATTTGCCCATGTTGGTGGGGCGGATCTTATACGGAAAATCGTTCTTCCTTTTTCCAACGCCTTATTTGGTTGGACAGGTGAATTAGGGGCCAATCTTATTTTAAGCACTATTGTCCTTTTCTTCTTATGGTATCTCTGTTATTGGTTGTATAAAAAGAAAATAATGATAAAAATTTAATTCATTGTTGTGCCTAAAAGAAGAAAGCCGAGATCTAGATCTCGGCTTTCTTCTTGAATACTCGAATCGGGAATCGAACGCTTACAAGTAGACCAAGTTCGCTTTTATGATTGCCCAGGATTTCCTCCTTAGGGTATTCAAACAACTTTGATAATTATAGCCTATGTATTGAAAAACTTCCGATTAATCTCAACCACTAAATATGGCTTTTATTCAACCTATTTCCCATTAAAAAATATCATTACACCGATTACAATGGCGATAATTAAAAGAGAAACTACAACATCAACCCAGCTATAACTATTTTTATTTTTGGCTTTCTCTTTTTCTGAAATAGTTCCGAAGGTCAGATTTATGACTTTCTCGGCAGATGGGGCTTTACTCAATAAGCTAACAACGATGGCAAGGAGAATACAGAACAAGAAAAACCATGCTCCAAATTTTAAGAAATTCATGTCCCCTAATTTGAATAAGAAACCATCTGGGTCTAATGAGGTTTTTAACAATTCTAGAATTATCCTAAAAGTAGCAACAATAAAACCGACTATTAAGGTAATAAAAGCTCCTTGTCCGTTAATCCTTTTATGGAAGATCCCTAATAAGAAAACCGCGGTAATAGGAGGTGCAATATAGGATTGTACTTTTTGTAAATACTCATATAAAACTCCCGAAATGT
>CBDUKE010000053.1:0-21153 GCA_965367725.1 uncultured Maribacter sp.
CAAATTTATCGTAAATTCGCAATCCAAGTGAAGTAAGATTATGATTGACAAACTGAACATAGTAAAACAGCGTTTTGATGAGGTTTCTGACCTGATCATTCAACCCGATGTGATTACAGACCAAAAAAGGTATGTACAGCTGACCAAGGAATATAAGGAGCTTAAAGACCTTATGGCCAAACGTGATGTTTATGTTGAACTAACCAACAACATCCAAGAGGCTGAGGAGATTATTTCTGATGGCAGTGACGCCGAAATGTTGGAAATGGCCAAAATGCAATTAGAGGAAGCAAAAGGGGCTATACCGCAGTTGGAAGAGGATATTAAGCTTATGCTCATACCAAAAGACCCTGAAGATTCAAAAGATGTTGTTGTTGAGATTAGAGCGGGAACAGGTGGGGATGAGGCGAGTATTTTTGCAGGTGATCTTTTTAGGATGTATACTAAATATTGTGAAAATAAAGGCTGGAAAACCAATGTCATAGATTTAAGTGAAGGTACCAGTGGTGGTTATAAAGAGATACAGTTCGAAGTAAATGGCGTAGATGTTTATGGTACACTAAAGTTTGAAGCCGGTGTTCACCGTGTTCAGCGCGTTCCACAAACTGAAACACAAGGTCGAGTACACACGAGTGCTGCAACGGTTATGGTATTGCCTGAAGCAGAGGATTTTGATGTACAAATAGATCCAAAGGATGTGAGAATAGATTTTTTCTGTTCTTCTGGTCCTGGAGGTCAATCTGTAAACACAACCTATTCCGCGGTACGTCTTACCCACATACCTACAGGTTTGGTAGCGCAGTGCCAAGATCAAAAATCACAGCATAAGAACAAGGAAAAGGCCTTTAAAGTACTTCGCTCACGACTGTATGATATGGAGTTGGCCAAGAAACAGGAAGAAGATGCTGCCAAGCGAAACTCACAAGTTAGTAGTGGGGATCGATCGGCGAAAATCAGAACCTATAACTATGCACAAGGTCGGGTTACAGATCATCGAATTGGATTAACGCTTTATGACCTGCAGAATATTATCAATGGTGATATCCAGAAAATTATCGATGAGTTAAGCTTGGTTGAAAACACAGAAAAGTTAAAAGAAGCTTCTGAGATTTTTTAGAAGTATTCACTATTTATGTCCGTTCGAGCGCAGTCGAGAACGTAACGGATTTTAATTAATTAATGACCTCCCGACTGCGCTCGAGGAAACCATTGGTTTATGACTACCCAAGAACTCGTTGAACAAATCCATAAAAAGCAATCCTTTCTCTGCATAGGATTGGATACTGACTTAGAGAAAATACCGCCGCATTTGTTATCTGAGCAAGACCCTTTATTTGCTTTTAACAAGGCGATTATAGATGCTACCCACCATTTATGTGTGGCTTACAAACCCAATACGGCGTTTTATGAGGCTTATGGTATCAAGGGTTGGCAAGCATTGGAGAAAACAATCAAATACCTCAATGAAAATTATCCTGAAATTTTCACTATTGCAGATGCCAAACGTGGCGATATTGGGAATACTTCTACAAGATATGCAAAAGCATTTTTTGAGGAATTGGGATTTGATTCAGTGACCATTGCCCCATATATGGGTAAGGATTCCGTTGAACCATTTTTAGATTTTGACAATAAGCATACTATATTATTGGCTTTGACATCAAATGAAGGCGCCTATGATTTTCAGACCAAGAAAATAGATGGTATTGAGTTATATAAGAAGGTTTTAAAGACATCCCTTACCTATAAAAATGCCCAAAACCTGATGTATGTAGTTGGCGCAACCAAAGCAAGCTTCCTTAAAGATATTCGAAAGATAATACCTGATAGTTTTTTATTGGTCCCAGGTGTTGGTGCCCAGGGCGGAAGTTTAAAAGAAGTATGCCATTACGGAATGAACAAACAGATTGGTTTGTTAGTGAATTCTTCAAGAGGAATTATATATGCTTCAAAAAGTAAAGATTTCGCAAATGAAGCTGCTAAAAAAGCGGGAGAATTACAACAACAAATGAAAGTGGAGCTTAAATCCTTAAGCTAATCAATACTAAACCAATTCTTCAAGCATTTTTTGGATTTTTTGTGCTTTTCGCTCAAAAAATTCACCCAAATCGGTATTGGTATATTTAATATTGGAAGCCTTTTCCATAAAGCTTTGATACTGGTCTTCTAAAAGCGTTATGGCTTGCCTTCCTGTTGACATCGGAGTAACTGATCCTACTCTGCAATATTGCTTTTCCATAATAATTAATTGTTATAACAAATATACGGGCTAATTGCCAATTTAGACGTTGGTTGGCATGATGTACACCTATTATTCTGGTAATTTGTCTATTTATTAACAAAAAAGCAGCAATGTTGATAAATAAGTGTCTAAAACAGTGTTAAATAAAACTATAGGTTCAAGTGACTTAAAAAAGATTTAATACATTGCAAGATTCCTAAAATAGGAGGCTTTAAGAGAACACTTTTGTTAAATTACAATACATATCTACACCAGGAGTCTAAGACTTGGGTAACTTTTGTGCATGGCGCAGGCGGTAGCTCTTCTATTTGGTACAAACAAGTCAGGGAATTCAGAAAACACTTTAATGTTTTATTGTTGGATTTAAGAGGTCATGGCGATTCAAAACCAAGCCTTAAGGATGCGTTTAATGATAAATACACCTTTGATTCAATAACGGAGGACATTGTTGAGGTTGTTGATCATATAAAGATTGAAAAATCCCATTTTATTGGTATTTCCTTGGGCACTATTTTGATCCGTAATCTTGCGGAGAAGCATCCACATCGAGTTGAGAGTATGATCATGGGCGGCGCCATAATGAAACTTGACATTAGGTCTCAGATATTAATGCGATTGGGCATTATATTTAAGTCCATAGTTCCATATTTATGGTTATATAAATTTTTTGCATTTATTATAATGCCCAATAGGAACCATAAAGAGTCTAGGTCATTATTTGTAAGGGAGGCAAAGAAACTGTATCAAAAAGAATTTACTCGATGGTTTAGACTGACCTCCGAAATAAATCCATTGTTACGATTATTCAGAACAGCGGATGTTAAAATACCAACCTTATATGTTATGGGTGGTGAAGATTATCTTTTTCTTCCAGCGGTCAAAAAAATCGTGCAAAAACATGCTGCTTGTAGTCTCTTGACCATTGAGTATTGTGGACATGTAGTAAATGTGGAACAACCCCAGTTGTTTAATCATGTCGTGATTGGCTATGTGGCCGACTTTAGTTCTTGAAAAAGTTATCCTTATCCTTGTTAAATCAATATGAAACTCCTCAAAAAACAACTAATCGTATATGTTGTAGCGCTATCTGGGTTTATGGGTTTTACTCAGGAAGAGTCGTGTGCATGTTGTACTGAAAACCATAAAGCATTTGATTTTTGGGTAGGTACTTGGCTGGTTACAAATCCTGATGGAAGTCCGGCTGGTAGTAGCACTATTGTTAAATCTGAAAGGGATTGTGTGGTAAATGAAAATTGGACAAGTGCAAAAGCAGGCTATACCGGAACAAGTACCAATTTCTACAACCAAATTAACGGACAATGGGAACAATTATGGATTGATAATTCAGGGGATCATCTAAAACTCAAGGGAAATAGAGTAGGCAACCAAATGATCCTAATTTCAGATGAGTTTGAAAATGCCAATGGTGAGTTGAACCGAAATCGGATTACATGGACAAAAAATGAGGATGGGACTGTACGACAGATATGGGAAATATTGGGAGAGGAAAAAGTAGTAAGAATTGCTTTTGATGGTTTATATGAAAAAGTTCAATAAAAAAAACCGGTGCTCCCACCGGTTTTAACTAACTAACTCAAAAAATTACTAACTCAAATAATTCGTTGCAAAAATCCTTAAGTACTATTTATTATTGGTAAATTAAAGAATAGCAATTTGTATAAATTGCCCTGTATTTTTTAAACGAATAATAGTTGGTTTTATTGTTGCAAATGAAATTAAAATTTGAAATTTAATCTTGTAGCGTAAATACCTTTTTTAAAAGATCTGTGGTACGCGATGAAACCTTGGTCCTAATTTCTTTTTCTTCCAATGAGATCATGGTATAAACACCTTTAAGCGCCTCGTTGGTCACATAATCGGTAAGGTCCGGATTTACATTTGTAGTTAGTGGAATGCTATTGTATCGATTAATTAAATTACTCCAAATTTGATCTGCTCCTACTTTTTCGAATGAGCTTTTTATAATTGGATTGAATTTAGCGTACAATGCTGTTTGGGTAGCATTTGTAAGGTATTGGGTTGCTGCGTCATCGCTACCTAACAAAATGTTTTTAGCATCATTGAAAGTAATGCCTTTGACGGCATCAATGAAAATGGGTGTAGCTTCACTTACCGCATCTTCCGCTGCCCGGTTTAAAACTTTCAAGCCTTCATCGGCTAAATTACCAAGGCCTATGTCTCTCAAAGTGTTATCAACTTTTTGGAGTTCTTCGGGTAGCAGTATCTTGACCAATTCGTTTTTATAAAATCCATCTGTCTGCGTTAATTTGCTTACCTGTTTATCAATACCCATATTCAAAGCCTCCCTTAAGCCTTGTGCAATTTCCAAATTGCTGACACCTGTTCCTCCTTGTGGCAGTTGGTTCACAACTTGCTGTAATTCACTACAGGCAGAACTTTGGAGGATAATTATAAGTAATAATAGGTTTCTTTTCATGTTTTTATTTTTAATTCATTTCCTGCTAGGAAAAAATAACGGTTTTATTATTGTAGACCATGGTTTTTCGTTGTACATGCAAATTCACAGCTCTTGAAAGCACTATTTTTTCAAGGTCTCTGCCTTTGGCTATAAAGTCCTTTATGGTATGCGAGTGAGAAACGGTGGTCACATCTTGTTCAATGATCGGGCCAGCATCAAGTTCTTCTGTCACATAATGACTGGTAGCCCCTATAATCTTTACTCCTCTTTCAAAGGCTGCATGATAGGGTTTGGCTCCTGCAAAAGCTGGTAAAAATGAATGATGTATGTTGATGATTTTATTTGGGAATTCGTTGATCAACGCACTACTTACAATTTGCATGTATCTGGCCAGGACAATGAAATCAACTTGATGTTCTTTCAACAGTTTCAATTGTTTCTTTTCAGCTTCTTTTTTTGAATCTTTTGTGACAGGGATATGATAAAAAGGTATGTTGAATTGTTTGGCGATATACCCCAATTCTTGATGATTGCTAATTATAAATGGAATTTCAGCTTTTAATTCCCCCGAATTAAATCGACTTAATAGATCATAAAGACAATGGTTGTATTTAGAAACAAAGATGGCCATTTTAGGCAAGACATTATCCAAGTGTAAACTCCACTCCATTTGATAAGGCACTGCCAAGATTGATGCAAATTCTTTTTTGAACTCAACTATTTCAAGCCCATTGTTTTCGAAATCACTTTCCAATCGCATAAAGAAAACGTCTGCTTCTTTGTCTACATGTTGATCAAGATAGATGATATTTCCCCCTTTGGAATGAATAAAACCAGTTACGGCACTAATAATTCCCGATTGGTCGGGGCAATGAATCAATATAGTAGTTTTCAATCTAATTGTTTTATGCTCAAAATTATAACATAAAACAGATCAAACTATTGTAATACTGTTGTTTTTTTATTGAATGAAGATTCTGGGATTGGGCTAAGGCAATTGTACATCGCCATTGTTGGGCAAAGACCCTCTCCATTTCTTGAATGATTTTCTAAAGCTTTTTATTTCTTGACGAAGTAGATTCAAGTACTCCTTTTCCTTTACGCCATCGCGCTCCAAACCAATACAATATGAATTAATGTTCTTAATCATTATCTTGATATAAGATACATTTCTTAGTTTTTCATCATAGGATAAAGAAAACTCCGTCTGTGCAATTTTTTGCGGAATCAAAATGGCATCGGTCAATAATGAATCTGCAATAATGTCCCTAAGACTATTGGATTTATAAAGTTTCAATAAATCTTTGTTGAATGTAACGTACGAGGCAATCTCTCTGCTCATAGCGCAGAGTTCAAGAGCTTTCCTGTAGACAGGGACCGTTCTTAGATTTTTGTGGGACATGATATTAAATAGCAATTTTATTACTATAAAGTTACACTCGAAATTCAAAAAACATCTTTTGAATTAAAAGTAGAATATAATTTATACCTTTGATTATAAAATAATTTATAGTGAAAACTTTAAATAGTGCTATTGATAAATTAAACTGGCATATTCTACAATGCCTTCAACAGAATGCAAGGGAATCATTTGCCAGTATAGGTAGAAAAGTTGGGCTAACGCCACCGGCCGTAGCAGAGCGTGTTAAAAAACTTGAAGACTTGGGTGTTATTCAGGGATATAAGGCTATGGTTTCGCATACGTTAACAGGACATCAGCTTAAAGCAATCATAACACTACGAGCGTTTATGGGCAAATTGAAACCATTTCTAGCAACGGTAACGGGTTTTGATGAAGTTATTAATTGTTATAGGGTTACAGGCAATGAGAATATTGTAATGGAAGTGGTCTTGAAAGATCAATTTCATTTGGAGAGATTCATCGATAAATTGATTCAATATGGGGAGGCACGGACCCATATCATTCTTTCCGATGTTATATCTGGCGCTCCCATTAGCAAATAATATCAATTAAACTCACCGTATTTTCATCCCATGATTTGCGGATAAGAGAATAAACGAAAACATACCATTGGCTTTTGATAATGGCGTATACTTTTTGCTTAAGTATTTCTTACTGTCTTTATTTTATGGGTTGACTTCAGCGTAGTAAAGAAGTTGGTCCATGGTTTGGGCTTGATTTGAAAAAGCAGGATTTTCAGTAACTTTGCTTTTGGATTTGAAATAGGTAATATCGGGTAATAAGATTATTTTCAATTACCTTAGTTGTATCTTTAATATGAATATTTTGGCTAGATTTTTGATGTATTAAAAGGCATGAAGAAATTATTATTTATACTTACCTTAAGTTTTTCCTTCTTATCAACAGCCCAACAACTAACACTTAGAAAAGGGGCAATAATGGAGCGTATTGCAGTAAATGATACTGTTGCTGAAAATTTTGCGCTTTATTTACCCACAAAATTTGAAGTTTCCAAGGCCTGGCCAATAATCTTTGTCTACGATATGCAAGGCCGAGGGGAAAAGGTATTGCATATGCTTTTGGGCGCTGCAGAAAAAAACAACTATATACTGGCAGCATCGAATAATGTGAATGACAGTCTATCATTGACCCAGAATGTATTGATATCAAAAAGAATGTTCAATACGGTTTTTACTTTATTTAATATTCAAAAAGATAGGGTTTATACCGCGGGCTTTGATGGTGGTGCTAGGATTGCTTCTGTAATGCCGACTTTTATGAGCCAGATTGCAGGGGTTATTTCATGCGGTTCCACTGTAGGCAATAAGGAAGTATTGTCCAACAAAAACCCATTTCATTTTGTGGGTGTGGTTGGTAATGAGGATTTTAATTATACAGAGATGCTTAAGTTGGAAAAGCTCTTCAATTTAATGAAATTTCCCAACCAGACCTTGGTTTTTGATGGCGGGCATAAATGGCCTTCACAACAATTACTTTCTCGGGCAATGGAACTTTTTGACCTTAGTGCGATGGAAAAAAAAGTAATTCCGGTAGATACTACTTTTATCAATGAAAGTTATAATAGAAGGCTATTGGATATAAATGAATTGATTGCCCAAGACAAAGCAGTACAGGCGTATACAGAGCTTGGCGAGATTATGGAAGTGTACAGACACTTTAAGAATGTGGATTCACTTAAAGCAAGTAGAAAAATTCTAAAACGGGGTACTACCTATAAAACACAAAAAAGAAGTCTAAATACTTGGTTATTTAAAGAGTCATTAATAAAGGATGATTACGATTATTATTTAGAAGAAGATATACTTACCTATAACTATAATAATTTAGGTTGGTGGAATTATCAAATGGGTGAATTGAAAAAGCATAAGAATAGCAATAATAATTTTCAAAGACAAATGGGAGTCCGGCTCGAAGGTTATTTGAATGCCCTGATTGCAGATAATATAGATATAATCAATATGCATAACCCTATCGATGAAGAGGCTTTGAATTTTCTTTGGATGTTGAAAACCATAACATCACCAGCCGATTTTTCGAATTATCTCAAAGTGATTTCCTGGAATGCGAAAGTTGAGGATTATGGTACTGCCTTGTATTACCTGGAGGAACTTCTAAAAAATGGCTATACTAATACTGATGAACTCTATGCCCTGGAAAATACCGCCTTATTTAGAATAACACCAGAGTTTAACAATTTAGTGGCGAAATATTTAAAAAAGGCGCGGTACGAAATTATTGAAGAATAAGGTTGGGTACTTTAGATACATCCCAATCAATGACAAGTCCCTTGGCAATGGACGCTGCAATTTCCTTTCCATATAAAACTTCGCATAAATAAAGTGCTGCCTCAAAACTCTTAGCTCCCCCAGCAGACGTAATATATTTGTCATCATGAACAAAAAGTACATTACTCGCTACTTGTAAGTGAGGGAATCTTTTCCGATAAAGTTCAATATCACTTGGAAACGTTGTGGAGGTGACACTATCTAATACGCCAGCTTTGGCCAATACAAATGCACCATCGCAATGCGAGGTCATATATAGTGCATTTTTATCGACCTTTCTAACAAAATTCAACATTAGAGTGTCTTTTAAGTCACTATCCAGATGGTGTTCAGCACTTGGGACCACAAGTATATCTATTTCGGGCACAGTATCTTTTGTATAATCAAAATCAGGTAAAATACGCACCCCTTCAAAAGTAGTAATCGGATCTAAGGTATTTGCGACAGTGAATGTATTCATTGCCTTTATACCCTTCCTGAATTGGGTATGCTGAAATATATCAAAAGGGGCGGTAAATTCTGTATTATAAGTGCCATTCATTATTAGAAAAGCCACATTGTAACGCCCTGCTTTTATTTCAGGTAGATGTCTCTCTTTTTTTATAATGGTTTGCAAATCCTCTTTTTTTGTATTGCATCCCAATGATAAAATGATGATCAAGAGTATTAGATAGTTATATTTCATTTGGTTACTATTTATGTCTTTTTATGGTGTTCTTTAAAAGTAAAAGTAACACTATTCCCAAAAAGCAAATTACAGCAATGCCATACCAAGTTATTTCGTAACCAAAATGGGCAACTGAGCGCATTCCGGAATTATGGCCAAATACATGTGCCAATGAAAAGGAAATACTATATAAGGCCATATATTCCCCTTGATTACCGCGTTTTGCGCGATCCATGGCGAAGGCATTTGAAAATGGAAATGCAATCATTTCACCAATGGTCATTAATAACATACCTATTGTCAAAACCCCAATCCATGAAATTAAATTCAATATTAAAAAACTAATGGCGGTCAATGCGATGCCAATGATAATATTCGAAATTTTTGACCAAGATCTGCTTTCCATATACTTGATCAATGGCATTTCAAAAACGAAAATAAAAAATCCGTTTAATGCCAAAAGTAGGCCTATTTGAAATTCACTTAAAGAATGAATTTCACTATAGTATATAGGAACGGTCGAAAAGTATTGTACGAAGGCAAAGCCGAACAATACCATTGCCGCTATAAATAATAAGTATTTTGAATCACTATATGCCGATTGGGGTGATTTATGATGAACATTGTCAAGAACGACTGATTTTCTAGGGTTGAGTATAATCAATAATAAGGTTCCGGCAAGGATGCATGTTAAGCCATCGACCCAAAACAATGCACTATAACCCAATGAACTTATGATGATCCCACCAAGGGCCGGACCGGCAGAGAATCCGAGATTTATGGCCAAACGAATCAAAGAAACAGACCGTGTTTTGTTTTCAGTTTTACTGTATGCATTTAAAGCCACATATACGGCAGGCCTAAAGGCATCAGCAAAAGCCATAAGAATAAAAATGCCTATGCAGATTGCCCAAAAGCCAGTAAGGAATTGAATGCCAATAAATAAAACACCCGTTGCAATCAGACTAATGAGCATTACTTTGTAATAACCTAATTTATCGGTCAGCTTGCCTCCAACCCATGCACCCACTAAGGACCCAAGACCGAAACTTGTCATTATGCCACCAACATTTTCCAATGTAAATCCCAGACTTTGGGTAAGGTACAATGAGAGAAAAGGGATGACCATTGTACCAGCTCTATTCACTAAAGTAATCAATGCGAGCCACCAAACTTCTCTAGAAAGTCCTTTGAAAGAATTTATATAATTTAAGTATAGTTGCTTCATTTTAATTAATTGCAAAAATAAAGCCCTGATGGTTTGATCAGGGCTTTATGAAATTATAAAATTTAAATCGATTTTAATCATAACAGCACTGGACCCACTTTAATGGACGTCTTGTTAATCTTTTATAAATGAACTTTTGATTCATTGTGGATTTTGATTTAAAACAAATCTAGCTAAAATTAGCATTAGTTGTATTTTTGGTCATAAATTCAATCAAAATGAAAAAAGTCCTTTTAATATCTTTCTTTTTAATAGGAATTTTATGTTGTAAACAGGGAAAGAAGTACCATGATGAAAAGGAGATTGCAACTGAAAATGTATCCCACAATACGTTAAAGGATATCTTGGATTTTCAATCTAATTTGAACGAAGAATTTAAAAATCCAGAGACCTCCCCTTTACCTGATCGATATCGTAAAGAATTTGAAAGTCTTGACTTTTTTAAGCCAGACACCAGTTATATAGTCAATGCTAAATTTGTTTTGACACCGGAAGCACTACCTTTTTTAATGCCCACAACTACGGATCGTAAATCAGAAGAGGTAGTTTATGGAATTGCCCATTTTGAACTCAATGGTGTTGTAAACAAATTGGAAATATATCAAAACAAAGAATTAATGCTTCAAGAAGAATATAAGGATTATCTCTTTCTTCCTTTTACCGACAAGACAAACGGTGAGGAAACTTATACTGGAGGAAGATATATCGATTTATCCATTCCCAAAGGGGATACAATTATTATAGACTTTAATAAAGCGTATAACCCTTACTGCGTCTATAATAAAAAATATTCGTGCCCCATTGTGCCCAGTGTAAATGCATTGGACATTAGGGTTATGGCCGGAGTTATGGATTTTAAAAAGGGTAAATAAAAAAACCCTGACTTTTATGCCAGGGTTTTCAATCAACTCAAACTATAATAAATCAACCAATTATTATTAAAAGGAATATATTGCTGCTATCAAAAATGATGATAGGCTTTTGGATGGTGCGCCATCGGCATCAAAATAGGGCTCTACATCACTACCCCAAGAATCCAATCTAATTTCTGGCTTTATTGTAAAATTTTCTACCGTATAGCTTCCTGTTAATGTTGTAGCAAATACACTGGGATCGTCAGATACTGCATCAGAACGAGTGGCAAAATATTCACCTCTTAGACCTACGGTAAAATCATCGGAAGTTGCCAATTGCGGATACAAAGCTACTCCAGAAAATCCTTCACCTTCATTATCTGCATAGGCCGCATTGATTCCTAAAAAGAAATCATCCGATACATCAAAACCACCGGTGTAGTCCACTTCAAAACCAAGCACTTCTCCACCATCATAATAGAAATTTAAATACTGTCCTGAATATCCTAACTGAGCGCCCAAAGAGTAAACTCCTGTAAGGTTATTATTAGTATCTGTAACATTCATAACAGCGAGCATTAAACTGGCATCATCGCCTAAAGTAAAATCTGCTTTTGCACCTACGTGCGAGAAAGGACCACTAGAGAATAAATAAGAAGTGCTATAGTTAAAATTCCCTACCGGAGAAATTACCTCATATCCTAAAAAAGTATTAAACCTTCCCATTGTTAGTGTTGTTCCTTCGGAAACATTCCAATAAGCATATAATTGGTTTACATTAAAACCACCAGTGGCAGATTCGCCCCTTGGTCCAAATGTTACATCGGCAACAGCCCCTGTTTTTTCGCCTTCATAGGTTGCCACGATGTTGGCCATGCCCATTGCAAAGCCTAATTGGTCTGCGAATGAAGTTCCAAAAGATTGAGGCTCAGTGTCAGATGCGCTTAAATTGGTTTGGTAATAAGCATCGACACTTCCGCTAATACTAACTTTTTTGGCTTCTACTTCCTCTTCTTGTGCAAAAGCTACGGTTGCTAGTAACATAATTGCCAGAAGAACTAGATTTTTTACGTAATTTGTAGTTAAAATCGTTTTCATAAGTAATTGTTTTAGAACTCCTATATTTAAGGAGGTTTTTAATGATTTAAATTTGATGTTTATTGAAAGCGTAATAAACGGAGCGTTCTGCAAAACGCTCCGTATTTTTATATTAGTGTTGGTTCATCCTAAAGTCCGGATAAGCGTCCATTCCATGTTCGTGAATGTCTAAACCTTCAACTTCTTCTTCTTTAGATACACGTATACCCATTGTTTTCTTAAGAGTAAAGATGATTATAAAGGCCGTTAGACAACAGAAAACAGCGGCTGCGCCAACACCTGTTAATTGATATATGAACTGATCTACACCTGCCAAATCGCCAAATAAGCCTACTGCCAAAGTTCCCCAGATACCACAAATAAGGTGTACTGTTACCGCACCTACAGGATCATCCAATTTCAGTTTGTCTATTAATGCAACACCAAGAACAATGATTACACCTGCTAAAAGACCTATGATAATAGCTTCTAATGGGGACATTAGGTCCGCTCCTGCTGTAATACCGACAAGGCCACCTAAAATACCATTTAAGAACATCGTTAAATCAAAGTTCTTGTACAGTACTGAAGAAGTAATAAAAGCCGAAACTCCTCCTGCCGCAGCGGCCAAACTCGTGGTTACCAAAACCAAAGAGGTTAATGCTGGGTCAGCTGAAAGAACGGAACCTCCGTTAAACCCAAACCAACCTAACCAAAGTATAAAGACCCCAACAGCGGCTAATGGAATATTATGGCCTGGAATAGCTTTTGGTTTTCCATCTTCGCCAAATTTACCAATTCGTGATCCCAGAAGATAAATGAAGACAAGTGCTGCCCATCCACCAACGGAGTGTACTAAGGTAGAACCTGCAAAGTCATAGAAACCACCTTCATCCCCACCTAAAGTAGAAAGGAATCCGCCGCCCCATTGCCATGATCCAACAATAGGATAAACCAAGCCTACATATATAATAACGAAAATCATAAAGGCACCTAACTTTACGCGTTCAGCAACAGCACCCGATACAATTGTCGCTGCTGTGGCCGCGAACATCGCCTGGAACAAGAAATCGGTCCAATACGTATATCCGCCATCTGCATATTCTGGTGTAAGTCCATCTGCCCCAATAGGAAGGCCAAAACCGCCAAACCCTAAGAAGCCATTAAAATCACCTGGGTACATTAAATTGAATCCCCCTACGTAGTATAATAAAAGTCCTATACATATAATAAAGACATTCTTGAATAAAATATTAATTGTGTTTTTTTCTCTGGTAAGCCCAATTTCCAATAAGGAAAACCCTGTGTGCATAAAGAAAACGAGGGCCGTACATACCATCATCCAAACATTGTTCGCTGTAAATAATCCTGCATCCATTTTGTAAAAGTTTAGTTGTTTAAAATTTAGTTGATACCTGAGTGTCCGTTTTCTTTGGTCCTAATCCTATAGGCCTCGACGATTTCGGAAACGAATACTTTGCCATCGCCTACATTGCCTGTATAAGCGGCTTCCAAAATAGTTTCTACCGTTCTTTCCAAAAATTCATCGGAAACGACAATAGATAAATATCTTCTTTGGATATCGCTGGTGCTATAGGAAATACCTCTATATACATGTCCTTGTTTCTCATTACCAACTCCGGTTACATCCCAGTAACTGAAAAAGTTTACTTCAATTTGATGTAATGCATCCTTTACATCATCAAATTTTGATTTTCTAATAATTGCCTCGATTTGTTTCATAATTTGTTGTTTAAAGGGCCAAATGTATATTAATTAATACTACACCCCCAAAAAAAATAGGGGTAGAAAGTAAATAATTATGATAATAATAAATTATACCCCTAAAAAATGAGGGTATTGATAAAAAAGAGGAGTAATTGTGAAATATAAAAATGTTAATTGGAAGGAATTCACTTTCTATTTTAAAATGAATCAGTAAAAAATGCCCGTTGTTAAGGATATTTCAAAGAATACCCTTGATCAATGAATTTTAGTTGAAGTTGAAGGCATTATGGCCTAAAGCTGCTATTAGATTAATTTGGAAAGCCATAACCCTAAAAGCACAGCAAATATACCTACGGCAATGCTGGCAATAGTATAGAACGAAAAATGAAGAATCTCGCCCGACTTAAGTAAAGATTGATTTTCTAAAGCAAAAGTTGAGAATGTGGTAAAGCCACCACAAAATCCGGTTGTCAATAACAAGGTTTGGTTTTGGGAAAGTAAATTACTCTTGAAGGAAATACCCAATACCAGCCCTATGATAAGACAACCAATAATGTTGACTAAAAATGTGCCTAGGTAAAAGTGTTGAAAATAGGTGTTGAAAGTTCTTGATATAATATACCTTAATAAGCTGCCTATACCACCACCTAAAAAAACAAGTAAAAATTGCTTCATGTACATTAAAAACAATTAAGATATAACTAAGCAATCGAAAACGGTACATATAACAACCCGAATCCCTACTTGTTAATGATATGAATCTAAGATTATGGTATTAAAGGTATAAAACTAAACGGCTTTATTGTACTCGGAGGGAACTAAATCGAAAGGGTAGATTTTTGAAATCGAAACATCGGGAATATTTTTGATAGTCGTGCTTGCTTTTTTCTTAACACTGTAAAGACTTACTAGCATCATTGCGGCATTTACGCAAATTAGGATTAAAAGTATAGTAAAGAATGTTGTCATGAAATTGCCCCTTTGAATGATTAACGCAAAATTACGTTGTTTGGTATTATATACGGGTCAAAATACATCAATTGTTGTCAAAACGTTAATTTTTGTGGTATACGTATGTTTTATGTTAATTTTTAAGTAAATACTTAATACAAAATAGAATTAATAAGAAGAATACAAAGATTATTCCTATCCACTTGACACCCTTATAATTTTTTGAATGCAATTTTTTATCCTTTTTATACGTAAAGGCAATGACCAAAGAAAATGCAATAATAAAAAGAATGGCAAAAATTAATTGTCCGGTGCTGAACATAATGGATATTCAAATTAGTTATTCAGTTTATGAAAAAACATAAAGTATTGAATTTACTCCTTTTATTTAACCAATTGTTAAGCGCAGTTTTTGGTTGTGAATAAATTCATTCAACATTTCAATACGTATTTTATATTTTTATACAAAGCTAATCTAATTGTATAAAAATGAAGCATAAAATAAGTGCAGTTGAATTATTTCACAATTCCTTTGGTCTAGGGGTTTCGAAGACCATGAGGGCTGATTTAGGTAAGGAAAAGAATTTGCTCCGGTTTAATTTAATGGATGAGGAGAACAAAGAGTATTATGAGGCAGCCAATAATAAGGACTTGGTTGAAGTGGCCGATGCTTTGGGAGATATGCTTTACATTTTATGTGGAACCATATTGGAGCACGGTATGCAGCATAAAATAGAGGAAGTCTTTGAAGAGATTCAAAGAAGTAATATGAGTAAATTAGGTGCAGATGGCAAACCAATTTATAGGGATGATGGGAAAGTACTCAAAGGACCCAATTATTTTAAACCCAATATTGAAAGTATTTTAGATAAATAATAAAAGGCCTTGAAAGGCCTTTTATTATTATTAATTCCATCGAATTACACCTTATATCTCCAACCGAATTTATCCTCACTTCTGTTGTATTGGATATCGGTAATTCGCTTTTTTAACCTTACGGCATAACCGTCCGGAATTTCCGGTAAATCATAATCTTCATTTCTATAACCAAAGGAGGAAATAGGTGATATTACTGCAGCGGTACCCGCACCGAACATTTCTTTTAAGGAACCATTTTTTGCGGCTTCAACGACTTCCGAAACAGTTATTTTACGAACCTCGACAGCAATACCTTCATCCTTAGCTATTTCCAAAATGCTTTTACGGGTAATTCCGTCAAGTATTCTATCACTGGTCGGTCCTGTAATCAAGGTGTCATTGATTCTGATGAAAATGTTCATTGCACCAGCTTCTTCAATGTATTCGTGCGTATTATCATCCGTCCAGATTACTTGGTTATATCCTTTTTCTATAGCTAATTGTGTAGGGTAAAATTGTCCGGCATAATTACCACCGGCTTTGGCGTATCCTACACCTCCATTGGCAGATCTAGAATAGGTTTCTTCAATCAATACCTTAACCTTACCAGAAAAATAAGCTCCTGAAGGGGCACAAGCAATAATAAAGGTATATTCATCGGCAGGGGAAGCATGAAACCCTTTGCCTGATGCAAAAATAAATGGTCTTATATACAATGAGCTTCCGGCTGATTGTGGGATCCATTTTTTTTCCAACTTTAAAAGCGCTGTCAGGCCATCCATAAAATATGCTTCCGGTAATTCTGGAATGGCCATCCTTTTCGCCGAAATATTCAATCTTTTGCAATTATCATTTGGTCGGAATAGCCATACATCATCATTCTTGTCCTTATAGGCTTTCATACCTTCAAAAATAGACTGCCCGTAATGAAATATTTTTGCAGAAGGATCCAGGGTAATAGGCTGATAAGGTTTAATCTCAGGAAGTTCCCAAGCACCATTTTTGTATTTACAAACTAACATATGGTCTGTAAACACAGTACCAAATGCCAGATTATCAAAATCTACCTGGTCAATTTTAGAAGTTTTGGACTTTTCAACTTTCAAGTTCTTTGTACTGGTCTCCATTGAATTAACGATTTATCGAATAAAATTAGGAAAATATCGCTATCCGTTCTTCTTTTTTTCTTTAAAAATGCCCATTTTTACAATAGTTTTTCAAAAATTAAGAATTATGAGAGGTTTTAACATTTTAGTTGTGTTTTTGGTATTGATTATGTCTTGCAAAGCACAGGAAACTAAGCAAGAAGTTGTTGTAAAAGCAAAAAATGCTAAGGAATTAGCATCTTTTGGTGATAAAATCATGGCCGACGGTAGCATTTCAAGTCGTGAAATGATGCAAAAATATGGTGGCTTGGCAGTAGCAGATACATTACAAGTAAAGTTTACAGCGGTGGTTAAGGAAGTTTGTCAGTCCAAAGGATGTTGGATGAAAGTTGAATTGGATGGGGGTGAGGAAGCTATGGTAAGATTTAAGGATTATGGTTTCTTTATGCCTAAAGATATTTCTGGTAAGGAAGTTATAATCAATGGTTCCGCATTTGTTGAAGAAATGAGTGTAGAGGACCAAAAGCATTATGCTGAGGATGGTGGTAAATCTGAGGATGAAATCGCAAAAATCATCGCACCAAAAAAGACGTTTGGCTTTGAGGCCGATGGTGTTCTTCTTAAGGAATAATGCAGCGTGAAATAATCACCACAGCTGATGGTTCAAAAACGATTCAAATAAAGGAATGGAACGAGCAATACCATTCCAAACATGGTGCCATCCAAGAGGCCTATCATGTTTTTATTAAACATGGGCTTAATTTATTCCAGAACCAATCAATCAATATTTTGGAAATTGGTTTTGGTACTGGTCTCAATGCTTTTATAACTTTTTTGGAAGCTCCGAAATTAGATTTGAATATTGTCTACAGGGGCGTGGAGGCATATCCTGTTTCCGCTGGGGAACTTTCCCAGTTGAATTATATTTCTGAATTAAAGGCTGAAGATTTTCGCGAACAGTTTCATCAAATGCATCAATCTTCATGGGAAGATTTGGTTGTAATTTCAGCGTATTTTAGGTTGTACAAAGAGCAATGTGATTTTAAGGAAATCAAAGCCGAAAAAAATTACGATTTAGTTTACTTTGATGCCTTTGGTGCACGTGTCCAGCCTGAATTATGGACTGAAGATATATTTTCAATCATGTTCAAAGCACTTAAAAGTGGTGGAATTTTGGTTACCTACGCTGCGAAGGGTAGCGTAAGAAGAGCTATGCAAAAAGTAGGTTTTGAAGTGGAGAGGCTACCGGGTCCTCCAGGAAAACGTGAAATGTTAAGAGCGACAAAACCATAGAATAGTTTTCTTATTTGTTAAATATTGCTTTTCCTTATTATAAGTTTAACATAAGCTGTTTATCACTGTTAAATTGAAATTAAAACTAATTATCACTGGGTATTAATCACATACCTTTGTACTATGAAGTTATTGATTACAGGAGCGACGGGCTTAATTGGGCGGGCGATTGTTGAATTAAGCAATCTGCAAGGAATATCAGTAAATTATTTGACCACCCAAAGGGAGAAGATAATTTCAAATGAAAACTTTCAAGGATTTTATTGGAATCCTGGGAACAACGAAATTGACCTTAATGCTTTTGAAGGTGTTACAGCCATAATCAACCTTGCGGGTTCAAGTATTTCTAAAAGGTGGACGGCTGAAAATAAGAATGAAATTCTTTATAGTAGAATAAATTCATTGAAAACCTTGAACCATGCACTGGGTACAATCGATACCCAAAAGATTACTTCTTTCGTATCGGCTTCAGCAATAGGTATTTATCCAAATTCTATCAGCGGTTTATATACAGAGGACGAACAAGGCATTGATGATAGTTTCTTGGGTGAAGTTGTGCAGAAATGGGAAAAGGAAATTGATGCCCTGGAGCATTTTGGGTTTTTGGTTTCAAAAATCAGGATTGGGTTGGTACTGTCTAAAGATGGTGGTGCCTTACCGGAATTGGCAAAGCCCATTAAATCTTATTTGGGGGCTACTTTTGGTAATGGCAAGCAATGGCAATCCTGGATTCATATTTCTGACTTGGCAAGATTATTCCTATTTGTTGTAAAGAACCAACTAAGTGGAACATATAATGGGGTAAGTCCAAATCCTATAACCCACGAAAAGATGGTCAACGAATTGGCCAAGGTGTTGAATATGCCATTATTCCTGCCTAACATTCCGCGCTTTATGATGCAGTTGATCCTTGGTGAAATGTCTTATTTGCTATATGCCAGTCAAAGGGCGAGCAGTAAAAAAATTGCCAAGGAAGGATTTATTTTTGAATACCCTAATATAGGAAATGCACTTCAGCATTTTTATAATGGCGGATCTGTAGATGATTTGCAGAATGACTTCAAAACAGAGGATATTCAACCTTAAAATTTATTTCATTTCAAGTATTCTTCCCCCAAGAACCATAATTGTGTCAAATTTCACTAAAGATTGGTGACATTATGACATTTTTAAAGAAATGGCAGTACTTTTGCCATCTTAGAAAAGAAGATTAAAACTGTTATACTATAATGAGTAAGAAAAATAAAACTGATGAGATATATGATTCTATCTCTGATGAACAAGCCAATATAGATATTGAAAGTGAACAGGATGAAGCCTTAAATGAAGAGGGGACAGAGAGCATGGAAGAACAACTTAAACATGACTTAGCAAATGAAAAGGACAAGTTTCTTCGTCTATTTGCTGAGTTCGAAAACTATAAGAAGCGTACTTCAAAAGAAAGGATGGATTTGTTCAAAACTGCTGGGCAAGAGGTTATTGTTTCGTTGCTTCCTGTTTTAGACGATTTTGAGCGCGCCTTGAAAGAGTTGGCAAAATCTGAGGATAAAGAGATGTTCAAAGGAGTTGAATTAATCAATGGCAAATTGCGAGAGACTTTAAAATCCAAAGGAATGGAAGAGGTCGGTGTAAAGCAAGGAGACACTTTCGATGCCGAAATACATGACGCCATAACCCAAATCCCCGCACCTAGTAAAAAACTTAAGGGAAAGATCATTGATGTCGTTGAAAGAGGGTATAAATTGGGCGATAGAATAATTCGTCATCCAAAAGTGGTTGTTGGAAACTAAAAATCATGTATGAAGGAAGATTATTATGACATACTTGGCATTCGTAAAAATGCCACTGCTGCAGAAATAAAAAAAGCCTATCGTAAAAAGGCAT
The DNA here is from genome assembly GCA_965367725.1 of uncultured Maribacter sp. Taxonomy (GTDB): domain Bacteria; phylum Bacteroidota; class Bacteroidia; order Flavobacteriales; family Flavobacteriaceae; genus Maribacter_A. Next base: position 20,058 of record CBDUKE010000053.1, read on the forward strand.
TGGAACACCATCCTGATAAGAACCCTGGAGACTCAAAAGCAGAGGAGCTTTTTAAAAAATCTGCTGAAGCATATGAGGTTCTGAGTAATCCTGATAAAAAGGCAAGATATGACCAATATGGTCATGCGGCTTTTGAGGGCGGTGGCGGATTTGGCGGCGGCGGAATGAACATGGATGATATCTTTAGCCAATTTGGCGATATTTTCGGAGGTGCTTTTGGCGGTGCCGGCGGCGGTTTTAGTGGTTTTGGCGGATTTGGTGGCGGTGGCCAACGAAGGGTAAAAGGCAGTAACCTGAGAATTAGGGTTAAATTAACTTTGGAAGAGGTAGCAAATGGAGTCGAAAAAAAGGTCAAAGTGCCTCGAAAAGTCCAAGCGGCCGGAGTTACTTACAAAACCTGCGGCACGTGTGGCGGTCGAGGCCAAGTAACAAAGGTCACCAATACGATTCTTGGCAGAATGCAAACAGCAGCAGCATGTAGCTCTTGTGGCGGTAGTGGTCAAACCATCGACAAAAGACCAAGTGGTGCAGACGCTCATGGCTTAAAGGATAATGAAGAAACTGTTTCTATTAAGATACCTGCGGGGGTCGAAGATGGTATGCAATTGAAGGTTCCGGGAAAAGGAAATGATGCTCCAGGAAACGGAATACCAGGTGATTTATTGGTTGCTATAGAGACCCAAGAACATGAAACATTAAAAAGGGAAGGTGATAATTTACATTATGACCTCTATATTAGTTTCTCGGATGCTGTTTTGGGAACCTCTAAAGAGATAGATGCCGTTGGAGGTAAAGTGCGAATAAAATTAGAGCCCGGAATACAATCAGGTAAAATACTAAGATTAAGAGGAAAAGGTATTTCGAGTATTAATGGTTATGGTAGTGGAGATCTTTTGGTTCATGTTAATGTATGGACACCTAAAGAGCTTAATAAAGAGCAAAAGGAGTTTTTTGAACGAATGAACGGTAATGATAATTTTGAACCAAAACCCGAAAAATCCGATAAGTCATTTTTTGAAAAAGTGAAAGATATGTTCTCTTAATGAATAACAAATTGAGTATTAAATAAAAAACGTATATTTGATTTAATATTGGG
>CBDUKE010000054.1:0-20734 GCA_965367725.1 uncultured Maribacter sp.
AGTTTTTTAGCTATAATCGAGTTTATGATCATTGGAGCGTGAATACGGGAATTTTCTATAAACCATTTATGGGTTTCCATTCCCCCACAGATTACACCGGCCAGATAGAGCCCTTCAATATTGGTTTCCATAGTCTCCTGATTGTATTGCGGAAGTCTTTTATCGTCATCGGATAAATGAATTCCCAACTTCTCAAGAAACGCAAAATTGGGTTTGTATCCTGTAAGGGCAAGTACAAAATCATTTTCCAATTCGATCCTGCCTTCAGTGGTTTCAACTATGATCTTGTCTTGTTGAATCTCTTGAACATTGGCGTTATAATAAGCTTTTACACTACCCTCTTCAATGCGGTTGATGATATCAGGCCGTACCCAATATTTCACCCTTTGGCCAACTTCAGGCTCACGAATGATCAATGTAACTTCTGCACCTTTACGATAACATTCCAAAGCAGCATCCACGGCAGAATTACTGGCCCCTATCACCGCTAATTTCTGACTGGCATAGAAATGGGGGTCTTTATAATAATGTGAGACCTTGTCCAAATCCTCCCCTGGGATATTTAATAAATTAGGAATGTCGTAAAATCCTGTTGCTATAATCACATTTGAAGCCGAATACTCATTTTTATCGGTTACGACTTGGAACATGCCATTAAATTTTTGAACATCCTCAACTTTTTCAAATAGATTGACACTCAATTTATTGCTTGAAACGATCCTGCGGTAGTATTCCAGTGCTTCGTTCCTTTTTGGTTTCGCCTCATTGCTGATAAATGGTATGTTATCAATCTCCAATAAATCGGAAGATGAGAAGAACTGCATATTGATTGGATAGTTAAAAAGTGAGTTTACTATAGGCCCCTTCTCAATTATCACGTAACTAAGCCCTTTTTTATCGGCTTCCAATCCACAAGCGATACCTATGGGGCCTCCCCCAACAATGACAATATCATAATGATCCATTATCCTGCAAGCTCTTTTAATTCCTGAATAGTTTGTGTGGGATTATCACTTTTAAAGACAAAACTGCCAGCCACTAAAACATCTGCCCCGGCTTCAACCAATGCTTTTGCGTTTTTTGAAGTTACGCCGCCATCAATCTCTATCAGTGTCTGTGCTCTTTTGCTGTTGATCAATGCCTTTAGGGATCTTACTTTTTCATACGTATTTTCTATAAATGACTGACCGCCAAATCCGGGATTGACACTCATCAGACAGACTACATCAATATCCTTTATGGTATCTTCCAATAAAATGATATTCGTATGGGGATTAATCGCAACCCCTGCTTGCATACCCTCGGCCTTTATTGCTTGTAGTGAACGATGAAGGTGGTTACAAGCTTCATAATGAACGCTCAAAACACTGGCACCCAAATCAGCAAAAGCTTTGATATATCTATCAGGGTCTACAATCATTAAATGAACATCCAATGGTTTTGTGGCATGTTGCTTAATCGCCTTTATAACAGGCATTCCATAGGAAATATTGGGTACGAAAACCCCGTCCATAACATCAATATGATGCCAATCGGCTTCACTTTGATTTACCATTTCAACATCACGCTGTAGGTTACCGAAATCGGCTGCCAAGAGTGAAGGTGCTATTTTGGTTTTGCTCATTATATAGTATGTAATGATTTTTGACAAAGGTAATGAAATGTGATATTCTATACCGCTCTAAAATCGAATGATCCTTATCTTTTTAATTGGATTTTAAATTCCATTTTGACCAGGAAAAGGAATTGGGTACATTTATAGTAACCAATAAAAAAGGGATATGGACCGACGAAAGTTTATAAATGGGGCTGCTGCATTGAGTTTGGGAGCCACAACAATGGGGTTTACTTCGAAAGACAAAAGAACTGCGCAAACTGATTTACAAGAAAAGGCAAAAAAAGTAAAGCATAATCCTATTGGTGTTTCTTCGTACTCTTTTTGGCAATTTGAAGGACCAAAGGAAGATGTGCCTATGGAGCTATGTATAGATAAAGCAGCAGCCATGGGATTTGATGGTATTGAACTTTTGCTGGTACAAATGTCTTCGGAAGAAAATGGGTATCTGCAAAAATTGAAAAAGAGGGCATTTCATGCAGGCCTGGATTTAATGGGTTTTTCTACACATCAGGGATATTTGAATCCTGATAAGGCCTATAGGGATGAAAATATTGCAAAGACAATTCACCAAATAGAATTGGCGTACAAACTGGGTATTCCGACCATGAGATTAAATACGGGGCGCTGGGGTACTTCCGAATCTTTTGATGCATTAATGGCCAACAAAGGAATAGAACCAACTATAAAAGGTTATACTGATGAAGATGGGTATGGTTGGGTCATTGATTCTATTGAGCAATGTCTGCCAATTGCCGAAAAATGTGGTGTTGTATTAGGTTTGGAAAACCATTGGGGGCTAGGTCGCACCGCAGAAGGGGTGAAGCGTATCGTTGATACGATAGATAATCCTTGGTTGCAAGTTACCTTGGACACTGGAAACTTTTTGGAGAATAGGGAAGAGCAAATGAGATTGTTGGCTCCCCAAACCTTTTTGGTTCAAGCAAAAACCTACTATGGTGGTGGTAAATGGTATACGTTGGACATTGATTATCCCAAAATTGGGGAAATGATGCGGGAAAATAATTATAGAGGTTATATTTCCCTAGAATTTGAAGGGAAAGAGGACCCCGATATCGCGGTTCCAAAAAGTTTGGAGGTTTTGAGAGATGCTTTTTATTATGAACTTGAATAAATTTCTAGCCTACTTCTATTTGATATGTTTTAAACCTTCATAAACAGCAATACTGACCGCATTGGCCAAATTCAAGCTTCTGATATGGGGACTGTAAAGCGGAATTTTATACAGCTTGTCCGTATTAGTATTGAGAATTTCTTTGGGAAGGCCTACCGATTCTTTTCCGAAAACCAAGAACATTTCATCTTTGTAGTCAATTGACCAATGGTTTTTTTCGCCGTGGCTCGAAAAATAAACTAGATTTTTACCGTTGTGTTTTGAGTAAAAATCGTCTAGACTTTCATAAATAAAGAGTGCAATATGGGGCCAATAATCCAACCCGGCACGTTTTAACCGTTTATCATTAAGTTCAAAACCAAAGGGTTTGACTAAATGCAGATTAGACCCAGATGCTAAGGCAAGGCGACCAATATTTCCTGTATTATTGGGTATTTCGGGCTCAATAAGGACAATATTAAGAGGCATTACTTTTTTATTGATTTAAGATATAATTGTTCCACTTTTTCTCTAGCCCAAGGAGTTCTTCTCAAAAAGGTAAGAGACGATTTTATAGAAGGATTGCTTTTAAAGCAACCGATATTTACTTGGTTGGCCAACTGTTCCCAAGTGTAATTTTGAGTAAGATGTTCTAAAATGTCCGCTAATTTCACACCGTGCAGCGGGTTATTGGGTTGCGAATTATCCATGGTTTCAATACTTATGACAAATGTAGTTGTTAGTTCTGCATTATAAAACCAAACAGGCAACAGGATTTTTTGAACCTGTTGCCTGATTATAACTAAAATTGAATAATGATTATTTCTAAGGGCTACTTTTTAAGCACTTTATCCAAGACCGTGTTTTTATCGAGTTTCTTGGTGCAGAAGAACCAGTCTTTACAATCAATTTCATCGTCTTCCATTCTGTCCTTGGCGGTTCCACAAGAACCTGCAGGACCTATTATCACGTCATCTCCTGGGTACCAGTCCGCAGGTGTGGCCACGCCAAATTCATCGGCAGCCTGAAGGGCTATGATGACCCTGTATAGTTCGTCAAAATTTCTTCCTAAACTTAAAGGATAGTATATGATTGTTCTAATAATTCCTTTTGGATCTATAAAAAACACCGCGCGAACGGCTTTGGTTGAATCTTCATTAGGTTGGATCATGCCATATTTTTTGGCAACATCCATGGTAATGTCCTCAATCAAAGGAAAGTTGACTTCGACATTCTTCATTCCTTTATATTCTATTTTTTCCTTTATGGTGCGTAACCAGGCTATGTGGCTATAGAGACCATCAATCGAAAGACCAACAAGTTTACAATTTGCTTTGTTAAATTTTTCCTCCATAGTCGCGAATGTCATAAACTCTGACGTACATACTGGGGTAAAGTCTGCAGGATGACTAAATAAAATCACCCAATCACCTTTATAGTCAGCAGGGAAATTAATATCGCCTTGTGTAGTTACTGCCTTAAACTCCGGGGCCGCATCGCCTATACGCGGCATACTTATTACCTGTTCCATTTGTTCTTCCATTATTTCTTTTTTTTTATTAATTAACTATAAATAATGGCCTAAAGATAATTTTGAAATCAGTTGTAAAAAGCTACAATTGTTACACAAAAGACACTTTATGAATACCTTAACAGGGTAAAAAACCATAACATGTTTTCATGGTATTTTATACCTCTTAACAGTGCTGCTTTGGTCTTTTCAATAGCATGTTTTGTTATTAGGTGTTCACTTTTTTTAGTCTAATAATTTTGGAGTTAGACCTTGAATAATTGAGGAGAACCTTATAAAATGAAAAACTCCGGTAATCAGCCGGAGTTTATTCATCAATCAAAAAACGAACAGTCATGATAAACTGTTGTTATGTTTCACAAATTACAATATATATGCCAAATTTACAATATTAAGAATATTTAACATTTCATTTGTGTCTTGTTTTTATCCAAGATATGTCTTTAATATTTTACTTCTAGAAGTATGTTTTAACCTTCTTATCGCCTTTTCCTTAATCTGGCGAACTCTTTCCCTAGTTAGGTCAAAAGTCTCACCGATTTCCTCCAAGGTCATTGAATGTTGACCTGCTAAACCAAAATACAAACGAATAACGTCTGCTTCTCTTGGCGTCAAGGTTTCCAGAGCTCTTTCGATTTCTGTACGTAATGATTCGTGCAACAATTCCCTGTCTGGGTTAGGGGATTCCCCACTACGAAGTACATCATAAAGGTTAGAATCCTCGCCAGCAATCAAAGGTGCATCCATAGATACATGGCGTCCTGAGTTTTTCAAGGATTGTTTAACATCCTCAACGGTCATATCCAATTCTTTTGCGATCTCTTCTGCAGAAGGCATTCTTTCATGCGCTTGCTCCAAAAAGGCAAAGGTTTTGTTGATTTTGTTAATAGATCCAATTTTGTTCAATGGCAAACGAACAATACGTGATTGTTCTGCCAATGCTTGTAAAATGGATTGACGAATCCACCATACGGCGTAAGAGATAAATTTAAAACCTCTTGTTTCGTCAAAACGTTGTGCCGCTTTAATCAATCCTAAGTTTCCTTCGTTGATTAAATCCGGCAGAGTAAGTCCCTGGTTTTGGTACTGTTTGGCAACTGATACTACGAATCGAAGATTGGCCTTTGTGAGTTTTTCAAGAGCGAGCTGGTCGCCTGCCTTGATGCGTTGTGCCAATTCTACTTCTTCATCTGCAGTAATCAAATCTACTTTGCCAATTTCTTGCAAGTACTTGTCCAAAGATGCGGTTTCCCTATTGGTAACCTGTTTTGTAATCTTAAGCTGTCTCATCTACTGTGTTTAAGTTCAAGTTGCATAGACTGCATATACTTATACGTAAAAATGACAGGAATGTTACAATTTGGAGTGGGAATTTTACAATTATGCAAAAATAAAGCCCTGACCGAAAGGTCAGGGCTTTATTTTTAAGCGTCTTTTTGACTAATCCCTTCTGGGCTTACGGTCTCTGTTATCTCTTCCGCGACGATCATCTCTTCCACGGTTTCGGTCATTGCTACGAGGTGGTCTTTCAACATAACCTTCTGGTTTTGGTAAAAGTGCTTTACGGGATACCTTTTCTTTTCGTGTTCTTGGATCAGTGCCTAAGTACTTCACTTCAAACTCATCGCCCATATTTACCACATCGGAAACATTCTCTGTTCGTTCCCATGCCAATTCAGAGACGTGTAATAAAGTCTCGTTACCAGGAGCATCGAGGTATTCGACTACAGCGCCGAAATCAAGCATCTTGATTACTTTGACTTTATAGGACTCGTTCATTTGTGGTTTGAACATCAATGAATCTATTTTGGTCAATACGGCATCAATACCTTCTTGGTCAGTTCCTAAGATTTCAACAATTCCTTCTTCTGTAACAGGATCTTCGTTAATTACGATAGTACATCCTGTTTCTTTCTGAAGTTCTTGAATCACTTTTCCACCAGGGCCAATAAGGGCACCAATGAATTCGTTAGGAATCGTACGTGTCACCATTTTCGGAGAATGTGGCTTCACATCTGCATTTGGTGCAGCGATTGTATCTGTCAGTTTCGTTAGAATGTGCAAACGACCTTCTCTAGCCTGCTTTAATGCATTGACCAGAATTTCGTAAGACAATCCTTTAACTTTAATATCCATTTGGCAAGCGGTAATTCCGTCTGCCGTACCAGTTACTTTAAAGTCCATATCACCTAAGTGATCTTCATCTCCTAAGATATCTGAAAGTACAGCGTATTTTCCAGAGTCAGCATCCGAGATTAATCCCATTGCGATACCTGATACAGGTTTGGTCATCTGAACCCCAGCATCCATCAACGCCATTGTACCACTACAGACCGTTGCCATGGAAGAAGAACCGTTAGATTCCAATACTTCAGATACTATGCGAACCGTGTATGGGCAATCTTCAGGAATCATTCCTTTTAAGGCACGTTGCGCCAAGTTACCGTGACCAACTTCTCTACGGGATGTTCCACGAATAGGTCTTGCTTCCCCAGTACAAAAAGGAGGGAAGTTATAATGCAAATAGAAATTCTCTTCCCCTTCATGGGATGGCATATCTATTTTATTTGCATCTCTAGACGTTCCTAATGTTACGGTTGCCAATGCCTGGGTTTCCCCACGGGTAAAGATTGCCGAGCCGTGTGTAGAAGGTAAATAATCAATCTCACACCAAATCGGGCGAATCTCATCAGTCTTGCGACCGTCCAAGCGTAAACCATCATTTAAGGTCAGGTCACGAATCGCTGATTTTTCAGCTTTGCGATAATACTTAGAAACCAAATCGCCAAAATCTTCTAATTCTTCTTCAGAAAATGTTGCCTTTATTTCTTCTTTGATTTCCGAAAATGCAGCACTACGCTCATGCTTTGCAGAACCCGCCTTTGCGATTGCATATACTTTATCATATGCCATATCGTGAACCTTCTTTGCAAGATCTTCATCTTCTCGCTCTTCTGGGTACTCACGTACTTCTTTCTTTCCAAAGGCTTCAGCTAAGCGTATTTGAGCAGCACATTGAACCTTAATTGCCTCATGTGCAAATTTGATCGCCTCTGCCATTTCTTCTTCTGAAATCTCATCCATCTCACCTTCAACCATCATAACGGAGTCTGCTGATGCACCGATCATCATATCAATGTCTGATTCTGCTAACTGCGCTCTTGTTGGGTTGATAATGAACTCACCATTAACGCGACCAACTCTAGCCTCGGAAATAGCACATTCGAATGGAAAATCAGACAACTGAATCGCTGCCGATGCGGCCAAACCGGCCATAGCATCTGGCATCACATTTTCGTCATGCGACATCAATTGAATCATTACCTGGGTTTCAGAATGGTAATCTTTTGGAAAAAGTGGACGTAAAACACGATCCACCAAACGCATGGTCAATACTTCACCATCACTTGGTCTTGCTTCTCTCTTGAAGAAGCCACCAGGGTAACGACCTGATGCGGCGAATTTTTCGCGATAATCTACCGTAAGTGGAAGAAAATCCAAATCTTTTTGCTCGTAATTGGAAACTACTGTACATAATAACATACATTTTCCTGACTGGACAACAACAGAACCATGGGCCTGTTTTGCCAATTTTCCGGTTTCGATAGAAATTTCCCTACCGTCACCAAGGTCAATGACCTCTTTAAATACTTTTGGAATCATAAATTCGATTTAAAACCTGATTTCTTCAGGTTTATTAAACAATGGTCTTTCCGCCATTCTTACTGGTCGGATTGTGTTGTGTTGTTGTGTGTTGACCAATGAAAAACTGTGTGCAGCTTTTTGTAATTACCCTGAACTTGTTTCAGGGATTTTAAATATATAGATACCAAAACAAGTTCGGTATGGTATTAAAAAGGGGAAGCCCAGCTTCCCCTTTATGTCTTATTTTCTAATATTCAGTTCCTTGATAAGCTCACGATATTTTACAATATCTTTCTTTTTCAAGTAATCTAAAAGACTTCTTCTCTTACCTACCAGTCTTACTAACGAACGTTCGGTATTATAATCTTTGTGATTTTTTTTAAGGTGTCCCGTTAAGTGGTTGATGCGATGTGTGAACAAAGCAACTTGCCCTTCTGTTGAACCTGTGTTCTCTTCTTTTCCGCTGTATTTTTTAAAAATGTCAGCCTTAATCTCCTTGGTTAAATACATTCCAATATTTGTTTAATGATTTTTATGTATTTGATTGATTTTCAATCAGTGCGCAAAGATAGGAATATTTTTTGTTTCGGAAAGCAAGGTATTCTTTTTTTAAGTCAATATTAAACCTTTTCAGTTTTCATAGGTCAAATTATAAATGTTAAAAAAATGTTATTATGAAAAAGAGTCTCAAAAAAGTGAACTTCACAGGATCATTGCTAATGGCGATGTTGGTTTTAGTATCCTGTGACAAAGATGAATCCCCGGATATTTCTGAGGAAGGAACTATTACCGTAGCAGAACTTAAAGTAAGTGATGAAGCGGATTTGATTGCAGAGGATGTTTTTAATATTGGAGAAGAAGTCTATGCCACTGATGAAATCACGGTTACTTCAAAAGCCAATTACATTTCTGACTTTCTACCTGATTGTGTTACCATTACCACGGTGATTACCAGTACAAGTAAAGAAAGAACCATTGATTTTGGCGAAGGATGCGAACTGCCGAATGGCAATGTCTTGAGCGGAATCATATACCTTAGTTATTTAAAGGATATGGATTTGGCCACAAAGACATTGAGTATGTCCTTAGAGAATTTCACCTATAATGGTGTTGCGGTCGAGGGTAGTGCCTCGGTGCTTAGAACCCGAAGTAATGATAGTGGAAATCCGCAGTCAGCTGCTGAAGCTAGTTTCAGCGGAAACTGGCCCGATGGAACTTCTGCCAATTTCACAGCGAATAGGACCCGGGAATGGATTGAAGGTTATGGTTCTGGGTATTGGGCCGATAATGTTTTCCTGATTTCTGGTAAAGGAACCTATACTGGAAAATTAGGAAATGTATTTATGAAAGAAACAATCGTGCCTTTGCGTAGGGAATTGTCCTGTAGGTTTATTGTAAGTGGTATTTTGGAAATAACCCGGAATGATGCAACGGCTAGTCTTGATTTTGGTGATGGGAGTTGCGATGCAAAGGGTATGCTAACCTATCCGAATGGGGATACTGAGGAAATATTCCTGAGAAGGTTTAAATAGTAAAATTGTTATGAATAAAAAAGCCCTGAGAATAACTTCAGGGCTTTTTTTATTTCCTAATGGGAATATTTTGAATCAAATCAATATAAAGATTGATTTTTTTCTTTAATTCCCTTCGATGGGTGATGAAATCCAGAAAGCCATGTTCTTGCACAAATTCCGCGGTTTGAAACCCTTCAGGCAATTCCTTTCCTGTTGCTTCTTTTACAACACGGGGTCCGGCAAAACCGATCAATGCACCGGGTTCTGAAATATTGATATCCCCCAACATCGCATATGATGCAGTAGTACCACCGGTTGTCGGGTCCGTACATAAAGAGATATAAGGTAAATTAGCTTCGGCCAATTGTGCCAATTTTGCAGAGGTTTTTGCCAATTGCATTAAAGATAAAGCTGCTTCCATCATTCTCGCCCCACCAGATTTCGATATCATTACAAAAGGTACTTTCTTTTTAATGGCATGGTCAATGGCCCTAGCTATTTTTTCACCTACCACACTCCCCATAGATCCACCAATAAAACTGAAATCCATACAGGCAACAACTAAATCCTTACCATATGATTTGCCAATTGCAGTTTTCACGGCATCTTTGAGCCCAGTCTTCTTTTGGGCTGCTTTCAATCGATCTGTGTATTTCTTGGTATCTGAAAATTTGAGGGGATCCTTTGAAGTTAAATTTGGATCTAGCTCAATAAACTTATTGTCATCGAAAAGAATTTCAAAATATTCTTTACTACCAATACGAACATGGTAATCATCCTCAGGACTTACATAATAGTTTTGTGCCAATTCCTCTGACTCAACAATCTTACCTGTCGGAGATTTGTACCACAGCCCTTTAGGGGTGTCTTTCTTTTGATCGGTAGCTGTTTGTATTCCCTTTTCTTTTCTCTTAAACCACGACGACATATCTTCCATATTAAGTTAAATCACCTTTTTATAAAGTATTAACGTTATTAAGATCGTCAAAAGCTTTTTTCAAACGTTCAATAAAGGTTTTTTCTCCTTCGCGCAACCAAACTCTTGGGTCGTAATATTTCTTATTTGGCTCATCAGGACCATTTGGATTGCCGATCTGGGATTGAAGATAATCTTTTTTATCCTGAACATAATCCCTTACTCCTGCCAAGAAAGCATATTGTAAATCAGTATCAATGTTCATTTTAATAACACCGTAGCCTATCGCTTCCCTAATTTCCTCTACGGTAGACCCTGATCCCCCATGAAAAACAAAATCGATATGATTGTGTTCAACACCATATTTTTTTGAAATATAATCTTGCGAATTTCTTAGTATTTTTGGAGTTAATTTTACATTGCCAGGTTTGTATACCCCATGAACATTGCCAAAAGCGGCTGCTATGGTAAATCTTGGACTTACTTTTGAAAGTTCCTCATAGGCATAGGCTACTTCTTCTGGTTGGGTATATAATTTAGAATCATCAACATCAGAATTGTCAACGCCGTCTTCCTCACCACCTGTAATGCCCAATTCTATTTCCAAGGTCATATCCATCTTGCTCATTCTTTCAAGATACCCTTTGCAAATTTCAATATTCTCTTCAATAGGCTCTTCTGAAAGGTCGATCATGTGCGAGCTGTACAATGATTTTCCGGTTTCAGCATAGTGCTTTTCACTGGCATCAAGAAGTCCGTCTATCCAAGGCAATAATTTTTTTGCACAATGGTCTGTGTGAAGTATTACAGTAGCGCCATAGGCTTCAGCTAGCTGATGAACGTGTTTTGCGCCAGCAACGGCGCCATGGATGGCAGCTTTTTGTCCTTCGTTGGATAAACCTTTACCAGCATTAAATTGCGCTCCCCCATTGGAAAACTGCAAAATAACAGGTGCATTCAAAGCGGCCGCAGTTTCCAATACCCCGTTAATGGTGTCAGAACCAATAACGTTTACTGCGGGCAGAGCGAATCCTTTTTCCTTTGCGTAATTAAAAATCTCCTGAACTTGATTGCCGGTGGCTACACCAGGCTTTATATTGTGAGCCATAATTCTTTGGTCTTTTGGTTTCTTAAAAAGTGAAGCACAAAAGTAATAAATAAATAAGTCTAAAAGGGATAGTTTATACCAATTTGTAGCACAGAATTCGCAAAGTTGTAGTCTCTAAACCATCTTTTTGAATTTTCTTCTGCTGGGTTGTAGGTTTTGAAACCGAGGTCAACCCTTATTAGGAAATAAGTGAAATCATATCTTAAACCGAAACCGGTGCCTAAGGCAATGTCGGCCAATGAATCAATGCCATTAAAGGTTTTGTTCGGATCATCCTCGCTATCGAAGACATTCCAAATATTCCCGGCATCGGCAAATATGGCACCTTTAATATCCCCAACCACTGGAAATCTGTATTCCAAGCTGAGTGCAATTTTTAAATTGGCCTCATTGAAATCATTGATTTCATTTGTTTTTCCTGGACCTAAAGAATAAGGGTACCATGCCCTATTATCATTTGATCCCCCCGCAAAATAACTTCGAACAAATGGAATGTTGTCCGAGTTGCCATAAGGTATGGCTATACCAAAAAAGCTGCGGAACGCTATAACATTCGACCGGCTCATATCCCAATATTTTATATAATCAAATTCAGTTTTAATGTATTGGGAATAGGGTACATCGAATACCAAAAGGTCGCCATCCTTCTCATTGAACGGAATAACATAAGAAAGTGCCGAAAGCAAATTCCCAGCACTTTCAATCTTGAATCTAAAGCGATGAAAACTATTATCGGTTAACCCATTTTGGTTGTTTTTAGTAAAGGAATAATTAGTGGCGAAAATAAGGTTGTCCTCGGTAAGTCGAATTCTTCTTTCCTCAATACTTCGTACCTCATTTAAATCATCAGTTGTCGAAGGAACTGTCCCGTTTATAATAGCATTTGTAAACTCTGTGGTGCCCGAAGGAATAATCAATTGCGGACTGTTCTCATCATCATCGTTGGATTCAAAATTGTCGACAAGGTCTGGAAATTCCAATGGGTCGTCATACGAATCGGCTACATTATCCAAACGATCATAGGAGTTTTGATAAACATTGAAAAAACGGTTGGTATTTACGTTGTTGACGAATTGAATATTCAGCAGTTCAACATTGTTTCTTTTGGAATCGTTAGGGGTCCAATTATAGCCTAAAATGGTATTGAAGGTTTGCTTGTCCAATCCAATATTTTTTTGAAAACTAGTACCTAAAGAAAGTCTCGTCTGTGGTAAAGTATAACTTGGTATAAACCTAGTGGTATTTACAAAGGGGAACCAGATTCGAGGAAAAGTTAAATTGACATCTGCCCCAAATTCCAACAAGTTAAAAAAACGATTATCAGTTGCGGTTATACTTTGGTCGTTTGAGGATCCTATATTCAGTCTGCCGGTTAAACTCAAATTTTCAGCACCTTTGAAGAGATTTCTGGCTTGCAGGGATGGACTAAAGGCCAATCCTATCTGTTGAATGACGGAATGTGAAACATCCATATCCATCCCAAGGGAGTATTTGGGTCTTTCTGTCAAATAAATATTGGCGTTTAAACCCGTTTGCAAACTGTCTGTTGCAAAAGCAATTGAAGGGTATTTAAAAACATTTAAATTGGTAATTTGCCTATAGGTCCGCGACCTATCCAATTCTCGATAAATACTATCTTTCTCAAAGAAAATGGCATCAGCCAAGGTTTTTGGTTTAAATCTTAATTTATCTTTGTAGAATATATTGTAATCCCCATATTTAATAACTTTGTTTTGATCTTCGTCCCCGCTTAGGATAAAATCGGTGTAGATATTAATTTCGTTAAACTTTTCAATTTTATATTCAGTGGTGGTTATGGTATTGTCGCTCCTAGTTCTTAGGTTATCAATATTTAGAGCGATATCCATATTTTGATCATCTGCTGCTTTTGTAGAATCCCTGGAAATGGCGTAGTTAATTGAGCTTTCCTGGAATGTGCGAATACCTGAATTACGAAAAATCGATGTTAACCGTTTACGTTCGCTATCAAAATCGACAAGATCAAATTGTTGCCCTTTTTTAACAAGGGATTTGTCTTTGTTTAAATGGTAAATAGAATCTATGACCTTGGATGATATTTTGTCTGAAATTGAATCAATCATATAAGGCTTGCCTAACGTAATTTTATAATCAATTTCTGCCCGTTTGGCTCGTTTCAACGTGTCAATTACGAAAGTGGTATTGTTGTTAAAATACCCTTTGCTATGGTAATAGGCCTGCAGCCGTCCTAAAGTTCTTCGGGTATCGGAAGTGTCAATAATTGTTGGTGGTTCGCCAATATTTTTTAGCCATACGCTCATCCCTTTGACCATAAATGATTCCCCTAGCCTGTCTACTTGTTTTTCAGAAAGTAATTTTACAAGTCTTTCTTTTCTTTTCTCCTTCTTATACAACCAATTTTGGAAAGAAGAATCTGGGTTTTGTTTGGCAAGATTATATAAATTCAATCTTAGGGGATAACCTAATAACGAACTATTGGGTTTTTGAATAATAAGGCTTTGAATATCCTCATCGTTCACTTTTTCCTTATCTGCATGAATGGTATTGTTTGTAAGAAGCAATTCGTTTTCATCTACCCTTTTCAGCGTATTACAAGAGGCAAGTACAATAGCAAAAAATAATAAGCTTATTTTAGCGCTGGGGTTCTTAAAAAGAAACACTATCCTCATAGAAATCAAAAATACATTATTTGTATGGTTGGTAAAAGCCAAATAAAGTTTATAAAAAGCTTACAGCAAAAAAAGTACCGAAATCAAAATGGGATGTTCGTGGTTGAAGGTATAAAAATCGTACAAGAGCTCTTAGATTCGAATATTGAGTCGTATAAAATTTATGCTACAAATTCCGAGATGTTTCAATACCCAAGAGACCAAATTGAATTGATATCAGAGGTCGACTTAAAAAAAATGAGTAGTTTAAAGAATCCCAATAAGGTTCTGGGAATATTCAAGATTCCCCAACCCAGAAAAGTTGATGAAAATGATTGGATATTAGCGTTGGATGATGTTCGCGACCCTGGAAATTTAGGAACCATAATTCGGCTTTGCGATTGGTTTGGAATTAAACATTTAGTTTGTTCTGAACAAACTGTAGATTGTTATAACCCCAAAGTGCTACAAGCCACTATGGGTTCAATAACAAGGGTAAATATTATTTATACTGATCTGGTTCATTATATAGAAAAATCAGAACTGCCTGTTTACGGCACATTTATGGATGGCAATTCTATCTATTCATCTGATTTGCCATTAAAAGGAATTTTGGTAATGGGTAATGAAGCCAATGGTGTTTCAAGTGAAATTGAAAAATTGGTAAAAGCAAAAGTAAGTATTCCGCAACCCGCCTGCCGGACGGGCATGTTTGGAAATAAAGCAACCGAAAGCTTGAATGTTGCTACCGCAACAGCAATATTCCTGAATGAAATTAGACGCCCTTAATCGAAAGTATTATTCAAACGTGAAGTTTATAAAGAGTCCTCGGGTACGCATTGCGGCTATATTGCCTGTCCACGGGCTGTTAGGATCATTGTCGGGAACCAATTCATCGCTAATGGCAAATACACCACGTATCGAAGGTGTAAACTTAAAGTACTGCAGGTAAAAGTCAATACCAAACCCCAGCTCATAATTGTAGACCAACTTTTTCATTCTAAAAGTCCCCCCTGAATTGTCATCGAGGCTATCTTCATTGCTTCCTAAATTCATGGAGATTGAGGCGCCACCTATTAAAAAAGGCTTCCAATTACCTAATCTTCGCGTACTAACCTTTAATAGCAGCGGAAAATTGATGTAGGTCGACTTCACTTCCCTTATTGCGTCTTGTTCTTCTTCAAAACCAGGAAAGCCCAGCGTTCGTGAATTGTACAATAAACCAGGTTCAAAACGAACATCCAAAAACTCGTTGATACGCACTTCTCCAATGAGGCCGACATTAAAACCAAAAGATTTGTTCACGAGAATATCCCGAGAATCATTTTTATAATCGAACTTAAAATCATATTGATTAAAACCCAGAAAATAACCCCAATTGAGAAGCGGTTCATCTTCGGACACCAAATTCATGACTGGTTTCTCGTTAAATTGCGCCATAATTGGTTGGCTTAGAAATACCAGGCCTATTAAGACAAAAAGATAATGTTTCATAAACTTATTTTGTAGCTACATAAATAGAAGCAACCCCGAAGGTTTGCGGTTTATTCACTACATCTATAAACCCGATTTTCCTTAAAATATTGTTGAAATTCTCACCATGTGGGAAAACTGATGCTGATTCACTTAAATAGGCATACGCAGAATCGTCTTTTGAAAATAACTTGCCTATTCTAGGGAGTATGTTTTTGGTATAAAAATGATATCCTTGTTTGTAAGGTGTTTTTGTAGGTACCGAAGTTTCCAATACAACAAAAGTACCTGTAGGCTTTAATACCCTATAAATCTCGGACAGTCCTTTTTCAAGGGTTTCAAAATTACGAACACCAAAGGCGACAGTTACGGCATCAAATGTATTGTCTTCAAAAGGTAAATTTTCACTGTCACCTTCAATCATCTCAATAGTTTTCTCCATTTGCTTTGCAAGCACCTTCTTCTTTCCTACTTCCAACATGCCCGGAGAAATATCCAGACCTACAATTTTCTTGGCGCCGGTTTGCACAAGATTTATTGCTAAATCCCCGGTTCCTGTAGCAATATCCAATAGCATTTCCGGTTTTTTCTTTTTTAAAATGGCCACTACCCGTTTTCTCCATTTAATATCAATTCCGAAAGATATAACCCGGTTCAAGCCATCATAATGCTCAGATATCGTATCGAACATTTGTGTTACCTGTTCTTTTTTTCCTAAATCGGAATCCTGATAGGGCGTTACGTTCTTACTCATTTTAAAAATTTCGGCAAAGATACAATTTAGTAATCAGCTATTTCTTTAATTGGAATTTAAAGAATATTAGCGCTGGGTTATTAGCTTGTTAAATTAAAGATGAACCCAAATAAAATGTGTAATTTTGTGTTGCATTAGGCGCAATTTTTCTATTAAATGAGTTGTAAAATAGGCGTATTGCCTCAAAAGACACTTCTTTCTCAAAGTCAATTAAGCCATAGTAAGCTTAACTGTGAAATCAACATTTGTAATCAATGAAAATTATAATTGCCGGAGCTGGTGAAGTAGGCTTTCACTTGGCAAAATTACTCTCATATGAGTCCCAGGATATTACGCTGATAGATACCGATAAAGAAAGTTTGGTGTATGCGGATAACCACCTGGATATTAGGGTTATGAAGGGTGATGCCACATCAATATCCCTATTAAAGGAGGCACAGGTTCAAAATTCCGACTTGGTAATTGGTGTAACATCGTCCGAAACTACCAATATTACCCTCTGTATGTTGGCCAAACAATTGGGTAGTAAACGTACAATTGCGAGAATCTCGAATACTGAATTCATCCATAATAAGGACATCATACGTTTTTCTGAATTGGGAATCGATGAATTGATATCACCCGAACAGTTAGCCGCAGAGGAAATTCAATTGCTTTTGAACAAGTCCGCTTTTAACGACACTTATGAGTTTGAGGATGGTGCATTGATAATGGTTGGGGTCACTTTACAAAAAACGGCACCTTTCATTGGTAAAACGGTTAAAGAAGCTGCCCATATTTTCCCAGAGCTTCATTTTATGCCAATTGCCTTAAAAAGATCGGGAACCCAATTTACCGTAATTCCTCGTGGAGACACCGTTTTTAAAGAAGGGGACCAAGTTTATTTTATCATCACCAAAGAGGGGGTTGATGAATTGTATAAGTTGACCGGAAAAAAGAAAGAGGAAATCAAGAACGTAATGATTCTTGGTGGCAGCAAAGTAGGTTTTAAGACGGCGCGAGATCTTTGTGAGAAGAAGTTCAATGTTAAACTTATTGAGAAGAATAAGGAAAAGGCTTTTGATTTGGCCGATGACCTTCCAAATGCTTTGGTAATCAATGGGGATGGTCGTAATGTTGAATTATTGGAAGAAGAAAGCTTGGATTCTATGGATGCGTTTATTGCCGTAACCGGTAATTCTGAAACCAATATCATGTCCTGTTTGGTGGCAAAATCCAAAAACATAAAAAAGACAATAGCACTCGTTGAGAATATGGACTATTTTCAACTTTCACATTCAATCGGTATTGATACACTCATCAATAAGAAGTTATTGGCCGCGAACAATATTTTTAGGCATATTCGAAAAGGTGAGGTTGTTGCCTTAATGCGCCTAAACAATATCAACGCTGAAATTCTTGAATTCAAGGTTAAACCAACATCCAAGGTGACCGGTAAGATCATTCGTAATCTTGATTTTCCAGGGGCGGCGACAATCGGGGGAGTGGTAAGGGATGGAAAAGGAATTATTGCCCTTGGGGGAGTTAAAATACAAGCTGGGGATAGGATAGTGGTATGCTGTCTACCAGAGGCCATTCCAAAAATTGAACGCTTATTCCGGTAAAATGAAGCTGAATTCCAAAATCATATTCCATTTAATGGGGCTGCTTTTGCTCTTTAATGGATTATTTATGCTTATTGCTGCAGTAGTGAGCGGGTTTTATGAGGATGGGGCGACATTTGATATTGCTGTGGCTTCGATTACCACAATGTTCGCTGGCGTGTCCTCAATGTATTTTACGAGGAATCATAAGAAAGAAGTACAACGAAAAGAAGGATATATCATTGTTACTTTTGGTTGGATTGTTATGTCTATTTCAGGGATGTTGCCTTATTTGTTTTCTGGGGCAATTCCCGATGTTACCAATGCTTTTTTCGAGACTATTTCAGGCTATACCACTACAGGGGCAACAATATTGGATGATATTGAAGTTTTGCCCGAAGGCATCTTACTTTGGAGAAGTTTAACGCATTGGATTGGCGGAATGGGAATCATTGTTTTGGCTATTGCCATACTTCCACTTTTAGGAATTGGTGGCATGCAACTATTCGCAGCAGAAGCGCCTGGGCCGAGCGCGGATAAGTTACATCCAAGGATTACTGATACTGCAAAACGGCTATGGCTTATTTATGTGGGCTATACTGCTGCTGAAACCTTATTATTGAAGTTAGCTGGCATGTCATTTTTCGATGCGATAAACCATTCGCTTGCAACATTATCTACAGGCGGATTTTCCACAAAAAATGCGAGCCTGGCATTTTGGAACGATCAACCTTTGATTCAATACATAGTAATATTTTTCATGTTCTTGGCAGGAAGCAACTTTGTATTGAGTTATTTTGCCTTTAAGGGGAAAGTACAGCGGGTTTTAAAAGACGAAGAGTTTAAATTCTATTTTATTTTCATCGGCATTTTCACCATTATTGTTGCATTGGTTATTTATTTTAATGCCAATGTTCCGGTTTCAGATTATCACCCCATGGTAAAAGGAATGGCAGAAAGCTCTTTTAGGCATGCACTTTTTCAAGTAGTATCGGTAATAACAACAACAGGATTTGTAACTGCGGATTTCACTAGTTGGACCCCTTTTTTAACGGTCTTCTTTTTCGGATTGTTCTTTCTAGGTGGTTCTGCTGGTTCAACAGCTGGGGGTATAAAGGTGATGCGGCATTTGTTGATTATAAAAAACGGAATATTGGAGTTTAAAAGAACCTTGCATACCAATGCTGTGATACCCGTGCGATATAATAATAAAACAGTGAGGGAGCACATAGTTTATAACATAATAGCATTCTTTGTTCTCTATATGCTTTCATTTATCATTGGTGCAATGGTCTTAGGGTTTTTAGGGCTTGATTTTGAATCTGCCATCGGTGGGGCGGCCTCTTCCTTGGGGAATGTTGGTCCGGCCTTGGGTGTTCTTCATCCCTTAAGTAATTTTAATGAATTACCAATGTTAGGGAAATGGTGGTGCGGTTTTCTAATGCTTCTTGGCAGATTGGAACTTTTTACCGTACTCATTATTTTAACGCCCTATTTCTGGAAGGATATATAAAAAAAACCCGCTTCAGCGGGTTTTTAAGTTTATAAAACTGCTTTTATCCGAGATACTGCTTCCCGTAATTCTTCTTCGGAAGCCGCATAAGAAATTCGTATACAATTGGGGTTGCCAAATGCTTCTCCAGTTACGGTTGCTACATTTGCTTTTTCCAATAGATAAAGGGCAAAGTCAGAAGCATTTTTTATAGTAGTACCATTCAATGTTTTTCCAAAGAAACTAGAGATATCAGGAAATACATAAAATGCACCTTCAGGAATGTTGAGGTTAAACCCTTCAATCTCGCCAAGAAGTTCTAGGATCAAGTCTCTTCTTCTACGAAACTCATCAATCATGAACTGTATTTTACTTACGGGAGCTTCCAAAGCGGTAATTGTCGCCCTTTGTGCAATGGCATTCGCACCACTGGTGTTTTGCCCTTGGAATTTTGTACATGCCTTGGCAATCCAATCCGCTGCTCCAATATATCCTATACGCCATCCGGTCATGGCAAAGGCCTTTGATACTCCGTTTACGGTTATCGTTCTGTCGTACATTCCGTCTATTCCAGCTATACTCACATGACCTCCTCTAAAGTTGATATGCTCATAGATCTCATCAGACACTACAAAAATGTTGGGATGCTTCTTAAGCACATCGGCCAATCCTTTGAGCTCTTCTTTGTTATAGACCGAGCCGCTCGGGTTACAAGGAGAACTGAACCAAAGCATTTTGGTTTTTGGTGTAATGGCAGCTTCAAGTTGTGAAGGCGTCATTTTGAAATCTGTATCAATGCTTGTGGGTACTTCAACAGGAACACCTTCTGCAAGTTTTACGATATCACTATAACTTACCCAATAAGGTGCTGGCAAGATAACCTCATCCCCTTTATTTAGCATGACCATGGCAATATTTGCCAAGGACTGTTTTGCTCCGGTGGAAACCACAATTTGGTTTAAACCATATACGAGATTGTTGTCTCTCTTGAATTTATTGGATATGGCCTGTTTTAGATCAACATATCCGTCAACAGGGGAATAGCTGCTATAATTGTCATCAACAGCTTGTTTTGCTGATTCTTTGATGAAATCTGGAATATTGAAATCGGGTTCACCCAAACTTAATCCTATTATATCTTTGCCTTGGCCTCTTAGTTCCCTTGCCTTTGCGGCCATAGCCAAAGTGGCCGAAGTAGACATTCCTTTAATTCTTTCGGATAAATGGTTGCTCATAAAATGAATAAATTTACTGGTACTGTAATTTGGGTTTTTTACCCAATTCCTTTAAATGTTTGAAGTGCGAAATTATAGCTTTTCTAGTAGTTTTATATTCGTTATA
>CBDUKE010000055.1:0-20344 GCA_965367725.1 uncultured Maribacter sp.
TTAGACCATCCCTAAATTTCGGGATGGTTTTTTATTTACCTTTACCCGATGGAAAAAGCAACCCAGATTTATGGTATTAGAGCGGTCATTGAAGCGATTAATTCGGGTGAGGCCATTGATAAGGTTTTTATGCAAAAAGGCCTTAAGGGTGATTTATTTAGGGAGCTCGAAGGCATACTTCGAAAAAATGGTGTTACTACTGCCTATGTCCCCATTGAAAAGCTAAATAGATTAAGCAAAAACAACCATCAGGGTGTAATTGCCAACATCTCCCCTATTTCATTTTATACCATTGAAAACCTGGTCGAAGAAGTCCAATCTAAAAAGAAGACCCCTTTATTTCTTCTTTTAGACCAACTTTCAGATGTTCGTAATTTTGGCGCAATTATAAGAACTGCCGAATGCACGGGTGTTGATGGTATTATAATTCAAAAAAAAGGAGCTGCCCCAGTAACTGCCGACACCATTAAAACTTCGGCTGGTGCCGCTTTTAAAGTGCCCATTGCAAAAGTAGACCATATAAAAGATGCCGTATACTATCTTCAAGCCTCTGGCATTTCTGTTACCGTGGCCTCCGAAAAAACGAGCCATACCATATATGACGTCTCGTTCAAGGAACCCTGTGCCATTGTCATGGGATCAGAAGATAGAGGAGTATCCCCTTCGGTAATAAAGGCAGCGGATCAAGTTGCCAAATTACCTTTATTGGGAGAAATAGAATCTTTAAATGTATCTGTAGCCTGCGGCGTATTCTTATATGAAGTTTTGCGCCAAAGAAGCACTTAATCCTTAGGAGTTTCCTTTTTTTCGTTTGGTCGATATTGATAAGTGATTTTCAAAGCATCTGCCTCAGGTTTAACTTCATCTACTTTTGTTTCAATAAAATTTCCTTCTTCATCAAAATGTTTTAGGAAGTCATCGGCTTCCTCATTATAATTTTCATGTTCCCAATCAAACTTTTTGGAAGATGGAATTTCAGCTTTTATGAAGAGCGCCAACACTAATCCTGTAATGAATCCGCCTAAGTGTCCTTCCCATGAAATTTCATCCTTGATAGGAAAAATATACCACAGTAGACTTCCGTAGATAAAAACAACAATCAGCGACAAGGCAACCAATCGATAGTATTTTGAAAATATACCCTTAAAAAAAGTAAAACTCGCCAATACATAAATAATGCCGCTAGCACCTATATGATACGAGGTTCTTCCGATTAGCCATGTTAATATTCCCGATAATAAGACGCCGTATAAAAGTACTTTCAGCGATATTTTCTTATAGAAATAAAACAAGGAAGCTGTTAATACAGCCAGAGGTATGGTATTATTGTATAAATGCTCAACAGAACCATGAATAAATGGGCTAAAAAACACCCCTCGAAGTCCTTTTAGAGTTCTTGGAAATACGCCATACTCATTAAGGTTCATATGAAACTTAAGTTCCAACCAAAAAACGGCCCATATAAGAATAACCCCTATCAGTGGGGCCACCACTACGGAATTTGTAAACTTAAAATATTTACTTTCAGACATATCCTAAAATTAATCCCAATTTAACTATAAAACGACGCACCGAGGGGGATGTTGCTTTCTCGCTTTATGACACCTTGATTGTTTTGCATAATCTTTACTATATAATTCATGGGCAAGAAAGCAAAACCGTAAATGAACGAGCCTAAATAAGCTCTATTATACCTAAATTGGTTTAAAAGTATTTCATTCAAAAAACCTACCAGAGACCCAAAACATGATAAATTGTCATTAAGCGGGGTCTCCAAAAAATAAAATTTAACCAGCATTGCTTTATTGTAATCCCAACTGGGCAGTTCAATGCCAACTTTGTTTTAAATTTACAACATGAACGAGCCATTGGCAGAACGGGTGCGCCCAAAAACCTTGAAAGAATACATAAGCCAAAATCATTTGGTGGGAGAAGCTGGGTCATTGACGCATCAAATTAAAAAAGGGATTATTCCTTCCCTTATTCTTTGGGGACCACCAGGTACCGGCAAAACCACTTTGGCAAACATCATTGCCAATGAAAGCCAAAGACCTTTTTATACATTAAGTGCCATAAACAGTGGCGTTAAAGATATTAGGGAAGTAATTGACAAAGCGAAGCAAAGCGGTGGACTTTTCACTTCAAAAAACCCGATATTATTTATTGATGAGATTCATAGATTTAGCAAATCGCAACAAGATTCACTATTAGGCGCTGTTGAAAAAGGATGGGTTACGCTAATTGGTGCAACGACAGAAAATCCAAGCTTCGAGGTCATACCTGCATTGTTGTCCCGATGTCAGGTATATATTTTAAATGCTTTTGGTAAGGAAGATTTAGAGGCTCTTTTATCAAGGGCAATGAGACAAGATGATTATCTAAAATCAAAAAAAATAAAACTTAAAGAAATTGAAGCCCTATTAAGATTATCGGGTGGTGATGGCAGAAAGCTATTGAACATCTTTGAATTGGTCATAAATTCTGAAGAATCAGATACAATTACAATAACCAATGACTTGGTTTTATCCAAGGTTCAAAAAAATACGGTGCGCTATGATAAGACTGGTGAACAACATTACGATATAATTTCGGCCTTGATAAAGTCAATACGTGGCAGTGACCCAAATGGGGCTGTGTATTGGTTAGCCAGAATGATAGAAGGTGGGGAAGATGTGAAATTCATTGCACGTAGATTATTGATTTCTGCCTCTGAAGATATAGGTTTGGCCAACCCAACAGCACTGGTTATTGCAAATAACACCTTCCAGGCTGTAACAACCATTGGCTACCCGGAAGCACGCATTATTCTCAGCCAATGTGCCATTTATCTTGCCACATCACCAAAAAGCAATGCCAGTTATATGGCTATTAAGAATGCGCAACAATCTGTTAAGCAGACTGGCGATTTATCGGTTCCATTGCCCTTGAGAAATGCCCCTACCAAATTGATGAAAGATTTAGGTTATGGCAAGGAATACAAATATGCCCATGAGTTTGAAAATAACTTTATCGATGCGGAATTTTTACCTGAAGAACTTTCCGGAACCAGCTTTTATTTACCAGGTAAAAACCAACGTGAAAATGCCATTAGTGATTTTTTAAAGAAACGGTGGAAAGGAAAATATGATGTTTAGAACTTTATGTTCAATGCTTCAGTTTTCAGCGTATCCCCGAAGTAGTACTCAAGGTACCATTTGCCATCTTTTTTATATACCACTCCATTATCCTTGGAATGTTTAACAACATAAACATCTGGAATTGAAGTTTTTAAAAATTTTAGACGAATTTTAGGGGTGCTATCCACAAGCTGAAAACCATTGGGTATTTCCTGGGCATAAAGAATGTTCGAATTATTCTTTACTTCAACCATCATCTCTTTGTTAGTCTGTTCTCCTTTTTCAATATTAGAAGCAACAGGCGCATTGCTTTTATAAACTTGCTCTTCGGGTGTTGCAATTTGTTTTACAACTGTATCGTCAACTTTGTTTTTTGGTTCGCTTTTTTCTTCCATAGTCTTGACATCGTTTTTAAAACTAACAGTGACCGGTTCACTATTTTGTACCTTAGGCACATACTTATAATCCATGGCTCGTATGGTTTCAAAAGCTTCTGTTATAGCTTCCCTATAAGCGTCTTCAAATTCTTTGACCTTGCTGTTTCCCGTAAGGGTCGATAAAACTACCTGCGAAGAACAATCCTTTAATACCAGGGATGCTTTTGTTTTTAACATTGAAGATTCATCCTTTACTGATACAGTAAGACCCAGACAGCGATCACTATTCAAATCTTCTGGCAATGCGTCATCATAAACGACATTAAACCCCTTTTGTGTAAATAAAAATTTGACCAAAGTACTGGTCTTATATTGATTTTCACTCCGAAAGGCATCGAAATTTTTGGGTACGATAATATATTTATATTCATTTAAACTGCCCTGTGAATATCCGCTAAAAACGGTTAATACAAATACAATTACAAAAAGATTTTTCATAGCACTATAATATCATTTCTTTCCCCAAGATATGATATTTAATCCGAATTGAAAAGAAGCATAATTACTTGCTGCAATATTCCGGTAGGCCAATAAATTATCAGCCATAAGATATAGATTTACAGGACCAGCC
This sequence comes from uncultured Maribacter sp., assembly GCA_965367725.1. GTDB lineage: Bacteria > Bacteroidota > Bacteroidia > Flavobacteriales > Flavobacteriaceae > Maribacter_A. The sequence goes on from CBDUKE010000055.1 coordinate 4,125, forward strand.
TGAAAGTTCACACCCAAACCAATATTGGTTAAAGTGAATTTGTCGGCAGTGTATGTGGTTTTCAACGCCATATAATTCCCAAATCTTCGTTGATAAAACGCAGTTATGGCACTTTGGGGGCCCCTAGGCCTATTGATTACATATAATTGCCCCCCAACACTATTCCTATATTTGGTGACACTACTACCTCCGCCAGGGTTCAAATAATCACAATTACAATCAGCTGAACCTTCCATAGGTTCGCCAAAATTATAACGTAAGGATGCATATAACTTAGTTGGTCTAAAAGTCAAATAGCTTTTTGTGGTTTCCTCAAAAGGAATAAAAGCTTCAATGTCATCGACTAAGTTTTCCCAATAGTCTTGATCTGGGTCTAATAAAGCATCCGGCAAAATGATTTCAATGCCTTCAATAGTGGCATTTCCATTTAATGAGAAGCTCTCTATTTCGTTGGTGTGATAAATAAATCCCACATCCAATAAACTACCTGTCAAAACGGTCTGTGGGTTCAAGTAATAGGTGAAGCCCATATCCACTCCCAACCCAAGATTTCCGCCGAATAGACCCCGTTTAATTATGGTCCCTGGAACATTTTCATCATCAATAGCCCGTTCAATGGCATTAATTCCTGAAGTTCTTAGGAGCAATTCAGCATCTAAGGTACTTGCAAAAATATTATTCTGTCCTTCAGTTGTTACAAAGTACCCGTTGTTTTTGGTTGAATTAACATCAATTATACTTGAATATATTTTTCCTCGCGCTCCTAGAACAAGGCTGCTGTTCATTTTTTTATTGATCCCAAAATGAAACACATTGAGCATTTCGCCCCTTGTTTTCAAATGACCCAAATCAAAACGCTCATTAAGTCTATCGGCATTACCCTCAAAGGCCAAGATTGCATAATCCTTTGGCCAATAATTAATAAAATACACTTCGCTGTACAAACCAAAAGAATAGAACACGTTCGGGTCTCTCCCACGAAAACCACCATTTAATATCTCCAGTTCAAAGGCGCCACTCAATTCATCCCTTGGAGTCAGACCATTAATTGCCCTATCACGTACTTTATCATTAAAATCCAAACCGTCATTGGCAAAAAGGTCGTTTACCGATATACCACTTGAACCTGCTTGAACTGATATCCCAGATAGAACAGGAATACCCGCATACCAATTAAAATCGGTTTCCATTCCAGGGTTGAGCATCAAGGCTTGTGGAATTTCCGTAAAATCATAAAGCAACTGCTTGTTTTGGGCATGCACAAAAATGCCCACCCATAGTATGGTCGCAAATAAAAAACGTTTTGGCATCATTTTATACGAACCATGAATTTGCCGCTGCTTTTTAGGGTGACCAACGGATTGGACTGGGAAGATGTACTCGTATTATCCCCTAAATTTGTAGCAGTAAGGGTTATGCTCGAAGTATTTCGTATTATATCTATATTACGCCCTGCAGGGCCATAGGCAATTTCCCGCTGCAGCTTTGCCGTAGGTTCAGGATCTAGTTGAAATCGCTCTGTATCTAAAACCGTTCCTGCTTCATCTAAAAACTGAATTTCTATTTGCAAAGGTTTACTTGTTGTGTTAGCAACCTCATATGTTAAGACTCCTTCCAATACCCTTTCAGAAAAAATATCCTCTGCAAATGCATCAAAATTAAAATTTTGGGAATAGGTATTCAGTCCCGTAACAAGATTAATAGTTCTCTCAGGTACCTCCAAGTACAGAATACTAGCTTCAAATGTGGGTGTAATACTTAAGTCATCATATTGATTGAAATCTTGTTCCTCAATACAAGAAAACAATAATACGAAAGTTAATGCAGCCAAGAAATAGGATATGATCTTTTTCATTTCGCGCAGTCTTATCACTGCCTTACTATAACTGGCAGTAGCTAATGCTATACTAACTATAACTCTACAAAAAGTTTTTTATTTCACTTAAATCATGAATCATATGGCAAATTTCGTGTGCGGGGTCATTATGGGCATTAAAATGCAGTGTATGCAGGCCAACTGCCTTAGCACCAAGGATATCTGCCTCTAGGCTATCACCAATCATTATAGAGCTTTCAGAATTGGTATTCGCACTATTCAAAGCGAGTTCAAATATGAGTGGATTGGGTTTTTTAACACCTGCCATTTCAGAATTTATTATCTGGTCGAAGTAATCCCTAATTTTGGCATTGACCATTTTCTTTTCTTGAATTTCCTGGAAGCCATTGGTGATGATATGAAGTTTGTACTTGGGCTTCAAATATTCCAAAACTTCAATGGTATTGGGAAAAAGATGGTTATACGATGATAAGTGTTTAATATAATCAATGGCCAATTGATCTATGGTTTCATCTGAAACACTGTATTTTAATTCATCAAAAACGGTTTTCAATCGTTGATAACGTAGGTCTGATTTGGTTATTTTCTCTTCTCGGTACAACTTCCAAAATGCTAGATTTATTGGAATATATACTTCAAGAAAATCAGGCAGATCGACTGCGACATTGTGTTCAAACAATATTTTTTCGAAAGTGAGTGCAGAATTCTTTTCAAAATCCCATAAGGTATGATCTAAATCAAAGAAAACATCTAAAACCTTGTCTCTATACATGATATTTGTTGATGATCGTTTCGTAAGCTTCTTTCCAATCAATATTATGATCCGTACCTAAAAGTTCGTTGGAAAATACGGAAATCAGTTCCCCATTCACTTTTTTGACTTCCTGATACAATGATTTGACTTTTTCCAAAATATCATGCATAGAAGTGTCTTCATGCAGTGCGTAATCATGAAAGGCAAACGAATGTACCCTTATTGGTTGTTGTACTTCCATATTGATATCGTATAAATAGAATGGGAATGAGGTACCTGCCCTAAATCCAATTTCATGGGTATAACCCATCGTAAAATCATCAGTGAATCCAGCATCGACCAAATCCCTATATTTTTGTGGCACATCTACCCTATTGTATTTAATTCTTGAGTATTCAACCTGCCTATTTATTACACCTTCCAGGTTTTTCTTTTCATTTTTGAGCAATTCAACGTCATTAAATGAGTTGTAGGAAGTAGCTAGAGAAACCTTACAATAATCAGCAATGGATTTTATCAAAAACCTGAAGTTATTGTTGTTTGGTGATACATTTTTGTCATAGGTCGAATAAGATGCAAACTGAAAAAAGAAAATGCAGTTTAGATTGTACTTCTTTTTAATATCAATCAAAAATGCAAAATTATTATAAGGATCATTATTAGGATTGAACCATACCGCAATTCTCTTGAACAGTCGCTTTAATCTAAAATTACCCAAATCCAACAAGAAACCTGCCAAACTCCTCGTAAAACCACGGTGGGCATAGCAGTGGGAACTACTCACATCAATTATTGAAGTGTACATATATGGTTTTCGCTTAATTTCGAGGTCTGGAAAGCGCTCTAATAACCTGTCTAATAGTTTGTTAGCCCAAATATCCACGACTGGGAGCCTTAAAAAATCATTTTGAAAGGCTAAACTATCCTTCGGGGAAAACCTACCGTGCATATCCTTTACATGAGGAAGATACTCCTCATACCTTGAAAGCAAATAAAAACTTGCTGAAAAGATGTCAAAAGGTATGGAACTGTTTTCACTGGCCGTAAAAAAACAAGGTGTGCCTTCCCAATCGATAACATTGATTTGAATATCATTGATTCCCTGCTCAAAAAGCAAATCATTACTTCTAACAAAAAATTCGTTTTGTAGCGGTTGTTTGGTATACGTGATTTTCGCCCCTGAATGCTTAATAAAATCCTCTACTTTGGTTGTATATGAAACTTCAATTCCCAAAATCCTCGTAAATACTTGACGCATAACGTAACTGAACCTTGGTGTTATTTTATGCGTATAAATCAGTAACATTCGCTCTCTATTGGTCTTGAATTATAAAATATTTTCATCAGCAAAACTAAAGTAATCCTTTTGGGTAATGATCAAATGATCTAAAACTTTTATATCCAATGCAACAGCTGCATTCTTTAGTTTCTGTGTTATCTGTTTATCTGCCTCACTGGGTTTTAAACCACCCGACGGGTGATTATGTGCCAATATAAGGGCAACAGCACCCAATTCCAAAGCCTGCTTCATTACCAAACGAACATCTACCAAAGTACCAGTAATACCACCCTTGCTCAATTGCGCTGTATGCATCACTTTATTTGAATTGTTCAGGTACACAATCCAAAATTCCTCATGGGGCAATTCGCCCATACTTGGTTGCAAGAGCTCAAAAACATCTTTACTACTTGATATTTTTGTGATTTTTTGGGCTTCTTCCCCTCTTCTTCTTCTACCAATTTCCAAAGCAGCGGCAATAGTTACCGCCTTGGCCTCCCCTATCCCCTTGAATTGCATTAACTGCTTTATAGAAAGTTTGCCAAGTTCGTTAAGGTTGTTATCGACAGATGCCAAGATACGTTTGGATAGTTCAACCGCACTTTCATTTCTGCTGCCAGAACCAATTAAAATGGCTATCAATTCAGAATCTGACAAGATAGCTTTACCCTTTTGGACCATTTTATCTCTGGGCTTGTCATCATTGGCCCAATGCTTTATAGAAAATGAGGTTGGCTTTTCTTGCATCCGCTAAAGATAAACAACTATTATTTTTATCGTAAATTTCAGAAGCAATTTAAAGCCCGTAATAATGAAATCGATCTTTGATGAAAAAGTATATAATGAAATTGTATCGCGTGTCAATAATTTAAATGCCAATTCAAAAGGGCAATGGGGTAAAATGACAATTGCACAAATGGTATGGCATTGTCAAATACCACTTAAGGTGGCCATAAAGAACAAAAAGACCAATAAAAAAGGTAATCCATTGATACGATGGTTCTTTAAAAAATCGCTCTACAATGATAAACCATGGCGTAAAAACCTGCCAACATCTTCATTTGCAAAAGCCAGGGAAGACAAAGATTTCAATACGGAATTGGAAACCTTACAAAAACTGATCCATGAAGTTTATAAGGTAAGAGATCGAAAGGACTGGAATCCGCATCCGCTGTTTGGATCTTTTACCCCACAACAATGGGGTCAAATGCAATACAAGCATTTAGACCATCATTTAGGTCAATTCGGGGTTTAAAATTCAATTGTCATATAACAAAAAAAAACCTTGCGCAAGAGCAAGGTTTTTTTTTAATACATAATGATACTAATTTTCAACGGGCTTAACGACCTTATCAATCTCTTCGCCTTTCTTTTTGACTTTCTCCTTGCCTTTTTTTATTACATCCTCGAGTTCATTCAATTTTTCTTCAGCCTTACTTATTTTTTCTTCTTTTTGTTTCAGAATCTCCTCATCAACACTTTTTTCTTCACGCTGTTTTTTAACTCTTTCTTTGGCTTCCTTTACTTTGTCCCTGCCCTCTTTTAAAGTTTCTTCATTTTCATTGAAACTCTTTTCGGAATTTTCAATTTTCTCTTTTGCCATGGCTGCTCTATGTTGCCCAAACTCCTTGCCAGTCATATCTCCTTTATCCCGGCCATATGAATTTCCCTTGTCTTTTTTCTCCTTCATTTTATCTTTGGCCATATCCTTATTAGCCTTGCCTTTTTCCTTCATTTCTTCGGCCTCTTCCTGATATTCTTCGGCTTCCTCGTTAATATCATCCTTTACTTTCTTACCTTTTTCTTTACTCTCCTTCATTTTATCCTTGGCCTTATCTTTATTGGCTTTGCCTTTTTCCTTCATTTCTTCGGCCTTTTCCTGATATTCTTCGGCTTCCTCGTCAATATCATCTTTGACTTTATTGACTTTTTCTTTTTTGCCTTTGATTTTATCCTGAGACTTACCTTGTGCATAAGTACTTGTACTTGACAGTACAAAGAATGTCAAAAACAAGGTTATTAATTTAAATATATTTTTCATTACTCTATTTTTTGATTTATAAACTATCTAATGCTTTAAGAGCTGATTCAACTTCTTCAGCTTTTTTTTCAACTTCCTCAACGGTCTCATCAATTTCTTGCTCCACGGATTCAATGGTATCGAGGGTTTTATCCAATTCTTCTTGTTCTTTTTTGGTATCCCTACAGGATACAATCCCAATAAGGATAATAGAAATTACCAGCAAACTAATTTTCTTCATAATTTTATATAATGGTTAATACCCCTTAAACGTGCTGTTATGGTCTATATTGTATGATTTTGCAAACGTTTCATTGTTTTTGTCAACACATTTAAAGGATAGAAGAATAAGTTTCGATAGGAGTAATTACAGACCAATAAGAATCATAATAATTTTTCAGCCTCCTCAGTTTGAAGTTGCTTTTTCCCAGACTATCTTTCAATCAAGCTCTTTAAAGCCTCCAAATCCAAACCTCCATAATTACCGGAACTCATTAAGAGCAACACAGAATTCTTATAATCCTGATCAAATACAAAATCCTTGAATGCATTGGCATTGGTATATATCTGTAAATCGTCTCGCTCGAAAGCCTGCGAAATTTGCGCTGGGGTTACTTCTTTTAATTTCTTGATCTTTACCGATTCTGGCAAATAGAATACGATAGCCTCATCTGCTGCATCTAACGCACCCTTGTATTCCTTTAAAAATTCAGCATTAAAACTGCTATAGGTATGTAATTCCAAGCACGCGATTACCTTTCTATTTGGATATTGTTCTTTAACTGCATTGGTCGTAGCCGCAACTTTACTGGGGGAATGCGCAAAATCTTTATAGACAACAGCGCTATCACCTTCCGCTATTTTTTCCAAGCGTTTTGAGGCTCCTGAAAATGTGGCAATGGCCTCATAAAAATCATCTTCATCGACTCCCATGTTTTGGCAAATCCATTTGGCACCTGCCAAGTTATTTAGATTATGTTTTCCGAATATTTCAATAGGCATGGGCCCTTCAGGCGTTTCCAACAGCGTTTGGCCATCTTCAACCGAATATTCCGGTGTTGAATAGGGTAATTTTCGAATCGCATTTTCAGAAGCCTCCACCACCTTTACCACTTCGGGGTCTTCCTCATTATAGGTTATACTTCCCCCTTTTACAATGCTATCCACAAAAATTTGGAATTGCTCCACATAATTTTCAAAAGTTGGAAATACGTTGATATGATCCCATGCAATGCCACTCAATAAGGCTATGTTTGGTTTGTACAAATGGAATTTGGGTCGTCTATCTATGGGAGAAGATAAATATTCATCGCCCTCAAGTACCATAAAATCATTTTTTTCGGTAAGATGCACCATTCGGTCAAAACCATCCAATTGGGCACCCACCATATAATCAACTTCAATCCCATGATAATTCAGCACATGCAGAATCATAGAGGTAATGGTGGTCTTACCATGGCTACCCCCTATAACAACACGTGTTTTATCTTTGGATTGCTCATATAAGAATTCAGGATACGAATAAATGGTTAGGCCTAATTCTTGCGCTCTCAAAAGCTCAGGATTTTCGGGTTTAGCATGCATGCCCAGAATTACGGCATCCAAATCTTTATGTATTTTCTCTGGAAACCAACCAAATACCTCAGGAAGTAACCCTTTAGTTGCGAGGCGCCCTTTTGAGGGTTCAAAAATGACATCATCACTGCCTGTAACAATATAACCCTTGTGGTGAAGTGCTAAAGCCAGGTTGTGCATTGCACTCCCTCCAATAGCGATAAAATGTATGTGCATGAAGATTGAATTATGCTGTAAAGATAAGGATTGGAAAGTGCGCTACAAATCATATTACAAACCCGCACTTTATTTTTAACTTTAGTGCACTAAATCAACAATGATGGATTTTAAATTAGCTGAAATCGAAACAAAAGAAATTATTCCTGGTTTCCATGGCAAACTCATTCATGCCCAAAATATGAGTTTGGCCTTTTGGGAAGTTGAAAAAGGAGCTGAAGTGCCCGAACATTCACACATGAACGAGCAAGTAATGCAGGTTTTGGAAGGCCAGTTTGAGTTCACTTTGAATGGTATTACCAAAGTTTATGTTCCTGGTGATCTCGTTGTCATTGACCCCCATATTCCGCATAGTGGCAAGGCCCTCACGGCCTGTAAATTGATGGATGTTTTTAGTCCAGTTAGAGCGGAGTATAAATGATTGATCGTTATAGATAAGCTTTAAAAAACGTTCCTTTTACTGGACGTAATTATTTGCAATCTTAAACAAGGGTTTTCCTATACATATTATACCTTAGGCATTGTAGAAGATTTGCCATACTATTTCATATTTTCTGATTCGGTTTCCGAATCAGGGTTAATATTCAAAGTTGGAATCCTTATTATTTCCATTGTGGCCGAGGCCAATACAACTTTACCTTTTGTCTTTAAAATTTCTTCTCCAATCTTCTCGTTTAAGACATGCTTGGTGCCACGTCGCTTTTTATAATCCACAATATATCTTAAATTAAATTGCACCCAATTATCCGTATTTGTGATGGCTATTGTAGGTTCTACTTGGGCATTCTCAATATAATACTTGCCCACAACCTTCTGCCATTGCGCCTTAGATTCCATGACATATTCCGATAAAGTTTCGGAAGCAATTTTAATAACAATACGTTTGGCCAATTCAAGATCAGATCCATAGCGAATAGGAATATTAAACTCGTCCCATATAAATGGAAAGTCCTTGGAGTAGTTATAAATGGCTCCCTTAAAAACAAATGCATTGCTTAATTTGACAATTCTACCACTATAATTATCACTACCGACCCATTCCCCTATTTCCATCATGGTAGTATAAATACTATCAATGTCGATAACATCCCCTTTTATACCATTGATTTGGATTCGATCACCAGGCTTATAAACTTTGACAAAAAAGATATAAATAGACCCAGCAATACTTAATATCAGTTCTTGAAGTGTTATTGTTATTCCAGCCGTAAAAAGGCCAATTGCCAGTGTAAGATCCTTGATGTTTCCGGTGAAATAAGAAAGAGATAAAATTATCAACATAAGATATCCAATCACTTCTATTCCTTTTTGTGATTTATACCTTGTCTCCGTATTTGGCAAGTTTCTTTTTAAAAGTTGTCTAAAAAACTGGATTAAGCCTATGATGAAGAATACCCAGAGTAAATATTTAATTAGGCCTGTTGAAGTTGGATGTTCCACCATCCATTGTTTCAGCATTTCGATTGCTTCCATTGTTTAAAAATTACCCAAACTGGTTATAGTATAAATATAGTAATATCCCCAAACAAAGAAGTTCATATTTAATCTTTTGACGCTTAATCAATACGTGGTTATAATAAACCTCCCCTTAAGTCATTTATTATGGGGAAAGAATTGATCGAATTAGTGCCAGACAAGCCATATTTATAAAATTATGGAAGAGAGGAGAATGAAATATTTAACTAAACCAGTTGAAATTAACGTTTAGCATAATACAGTTACTTTATATGATGATTTCTATTTCAAAAACAGGCCCTTTTATTGGTTTGTTGTTATACGATTTCATTATTTGCCGATACCTTTTTCCATAGCATTCGATTTAACATGCAAGTCCAATTGAGGAAAAGGTATGGTGATACCGTTTTCAGCAAATTTTTTATTAATAATTCTACGGATATCACTTTTTATTTTATCTATTCCAAATATATCTTCACTATAAAACAAAACTTGAAAATCCAACGATGAATTTCCAAAATCCACCAATCGTGCTTCGGTAAATTTCGGGTTGGATATACTTGGATGCTCCAGAGCGCTTTCTTCCAGAATTTTTATAACTAAATCCACATCGCTAGCATATGCAACACCAACTTGAATTCTAAAGCGCGTTATTTCTGCCTGATGACTCCAATTGATGACCTTATTGGTTGTAATCAATGAATTAGGAATTATTATGGAAATATCATCCCTAGTTAAGGCTTTGGATGTCCTTAATCCTATACTTTGGATTTTTACCACATCACCGTCGATTTCAAGGATATCATCTATTCTTATGGATTTTTCTGAAAGCAAGATTATACCAGAAAGGATATCGTTGAATGTTTGCTGTAAACCTAATCCTATCCCAACAAGTAAAGCAGCAGAGCCCGCTATTAATACCGTTACTTTGACACCAATAGTTTCTAAAATCAAGCCAATAGCAATTACCCATATTACATATTTAATGATTTGAAATAACGCATAAATATTCCCTTTATCAAGTCTATTAAGCTGACTTCTACGAAAAAGTGCTTTCTTAATTAACCATAATATTAATTTGGTAATCAGAAAAATTACTAAAATTGTCACAAGTGTATACACTTGTATCCTGTATTCTCCAATTCCAATTAATTCCAATTCCAAAAATGCCCTTAATGTTTCCATATTGTCTTCTTAAAATCCTGCTTTTTTGTTATTAGTTTGATATTAAAATTACTTTAAAGCCATTTACGCCTTTTAAAATAAAGTAGCATCCCCATAGCCACCACGATCATAACGCCCCACATAATAAAATAGCTATACTCATATTTCAGTTCGGGCACTACTTCGAAATTAGTGCCATAAATACCTGCAATGAATGTAAGCGGGATAAAGATGACCGAAAAAATAGTCAAGAATTTCATCACATCGTTCAACTTACTACTAATGGTCGTATGATAAATATTTAATTGGTCTGAGAGAATTTCGCGATACGTTTCCGACGAATCGATTGCCTGGTTAATGTTGTCTAACAATTCCTTAAAATGGATATGGGTACCTTCATTGATCAATTCTGATTCCATTTTAGACAAGGCCAAAATCATTTCTTTGGCAGGGGTTATATTTTTTCTTATAAAATTCATTTCCCTTTTGTAGGTATAAATTTCGTCAATGACACTTTTTCTTGGTTCCTGCAATAAGGTTTCTTCAAGTGTCTCTATTTTTTCCCCTAAAACACCTACAATATAGATGTAATTATCAACGACGATATCCAATAGGGCATAGGCTAAGTAATCAGTACCTCCGGTTCTGATTCTTTTTTTTTGATTTCTAATACGTTCACGGACAGGCTCAAAAACATCCCCTCTTTTTTCTTGGAAAGATAGCAGTACTGAATTGGTTATGATAATACTCAGGTTTTCAACAGAAATGTGATGGTTCTCTTCGTTTTGCTGCATCATTTTTATCGAAAGTAAAATGCAATTACTGAACTCCTGTACTTTGGGCCTTGTTTGCACATCCATAACTTCAGCAAGAACAAGTTGGTCAAAATCAAACCCCTCAGCTATATCCTCTATTACTTTGGAGTCATGCAGACCGTCAATATTGAACCAAGTGACCGTAGGCTCTTTTTGCCGTCTTTTTACAGTTTCAACTTTCTTAATAATTTCTTCATGTAGATTTTCAGCGTCGTAGTCAACCATTCGAAGAAGAACCCTATCCATTTTTTGTTCGCCCCTAAAGGACATATCGTCGGGCGAAAGTCCGATATCTTCCTTTCTTTTTTTTACAAATCTTGCCATGTTTGTGCGTGTATTGAAAATATTCTTGTTGTTGAAACTCATCTTCCTTGACTTAAAAATAATGCTATTAAGTTAGTCATTAAATGGGAAACCCTACTCTTTTGAAACATGAAGAATCCCATCACCCTGATTGACGATTGGGGATTGATTGATACAAATTACATAACCAGGGAACAAGGCTTTTATATACCGTTCAAAATAACCAAAAGGATCAGAGATGCTTCCGAGAATATCCCCCTTATTTACCTTACTACCCAATCGTACCATTGGATGGAACATGCCAGAGTATTTGGCCCGGACCCAACTCGATTTCTTTATGGTTTTGGGTTTTATGATCTTGCCTTCCAGCGTTACAAGCTCCTTACTAAAATCTCTCATGCCCAAATGCTGCATAACACGGAGTGCCCCGACAACCCCCGCATTGGTTACCTTATCATCTATATGCAATGATTTGCCTCCCTCAAAGAGCAATACTTTTTTATTTAGTTTATGCAGGGTTTCCCTAAAGGATTTATCCCTGTGCCCTGTCTGGATTATAAATCGTGGACCGAACACTTTGGCTAACTTTAAGCTCTCCTTATCACCTTCATTAATCCGTATTTGAGGTATGTTGAAACGCCCGTCCCCTCCAGTATGAAAGTCAATACAATAATCCACTAAAGGAGCAATCTCTTTTATGATATGATAAGCAAACCTGCTGGCCAATGAACCTCGCGGACTACCAGGGAAAACCCTGTTCAAATCCCGACCGTCCGGAAATTGCCTTTTTTGATTTAAAAACCCAAATACATTGACTACAGGTATACAAATGACCATCCCGAACTCTGGTTTATTGTATTTGTTCGAGATCAACTGGCGTACAATTTCGATACCGTTTATTTCATTGCCATGGATGCCGGCAGTAATCAACAAGGTGGGGCCTTCTTTTTTGGCCCTTTCCACAATGATCGGTACCTGAATTTTGGTTCGGGTATGTAATTTGGCAATATCCAGATTGAGTTGCACCCCTTTTCCGTTGGAAATGGCATGCCCGAGTACTTCAATTTTTTTACTCTGCATTTCGTTCTACATACTTAATGATTTGTCCTGCTATATCCTTTCCTGTCGCGGCTTCTATGCCCTCCAGTCCCGGAGATGAATTTACCTCAAGGATCAAAGGACCCCGGGCAGATTGTAACAAATCCACTCCGGCTACCCCAAGTCCCATTGCCTTGGCCGCTTTTAGAGCCGCGTTCTCCTCTTCGTCTGAAAGTTCAATGATGTTTGCCGAACCTCCTCTATGAAGGTTAGATCTAAATTCCCCTTCCTTCCCTTGTCGTTTCATAGCGCCTACAACTACACCATCTACCACGAAAGCCCTTAAATCAGCACCCTTGGCTTCCTTTATGAATTCCTGAACAATGACCCGGGCTTGAAGGCCATTAAAAGCTTCAAGAATGGATTCTGCCGAATTCTGATTGTCTGCCAATACAACACCAAGACCCTGAGTGCCTTCAAGTAATTTGATGACAACGGGGGCTCCGCCGACGTGGTCTATTATCGCGCCTACATCTTTGGAGTAATTGCTGAAAACCGTTTTGGGTAGTCCCAAGCCAGCTCTTGATAAAATTTGAAGACTTCTCAATTTATCACGCGATCGAACTAGCGCTTGTGATTCCACAGCAGAAAAAACCTTCATCATTTCAAATTGACGTACCACCGCTGTACCATAAAAAGTAATGGAAGATCCAATACGTGGAATAATCCCGTCAACACCCTCTATTTCTTTTCCTTGATACATGAGTCCGGGTTTCCTCTTTTCAATAATAAGATCGCATTTGGCATGATCTATCACCTGCATGGTATGGCCCTTTTTCTTTCCGGCTTCAATAAGACGTTTTGTAGAATACAAATTTGGGTTTTGTGATAAGATTACTATTTTCATGAGAGCAATTTTTAATTTTAGTTTTAAAAATACGTTTTTAAATGATGTAATTGGTAACACCTAGATCAATTTTGGAGCAGGTATTGATAATCCTCAAAAGCAATACCCCCACCCAATATTTGAATTGATTTTCGGTTAATATTTTTGGCACTTTCAGAGGTGCAGCCTTCCTTCTCTTGAATTACATGGCTGAATGACATATACATCAGGATGTTTAAGTATATATTCGTATTCACTTTCTGAAATATCCAATTTATCTGCAAATCGCAATAAGCTGGCCTCTTCTTTTTCATTGATTTCCCCATCACTTAATGCAATGGTAACTATCGCCGAAAAATAGGCTGCATTATTGCTGTGTTCAGATGATTTGAATAAGTCCTTAATAGGCATTTATAGGTTTTAGTAGAACAGTTAAGCATCGGAATATACAACTAAAGTATTTCGTTGACAGCTACCTGAGTAGCAGGGAATGTAAATTATACTATCCATTTTCAAACCAATAATATCAATAGCTTTAAAGTAGCAGTTCTTTTGAAAAATATGCACCATCTTTGTTAACGAGAAATAGTCGGCTCTATATTTCAAGTCGGTCCATGAGGGAACAGAATCGTAATTGTATAAATAATTTATTAGGCCATGACTCGATCCAAAAGTAAGATTTATGAAAGTTTTTGAGTGTGGTCATTGTAATCACCCATTATTTTTCGAAAACATTAGCTGTGAAAATTGTGGGCATTCCTGCGGTTATCGGGACGATGATCGTCTAATGCTGACCTTTGACCCCCTAAAGGCTTCACTTATTTCCGATCGCGAAAAAATTGAATACAAATATTGTAAAAACAAAGAGTATGGTATCTGCAACTGGCTGCTGGTAAAGGAAGATGAACATGATTATTGTAACGCTTGTCAGCTCAATCGGACTATCCCTAATCTTTCCGATAAAAAGAATTTTCCAAAATGGCAAAACTTGGAAGTAGCCAAGCACCGGCTTATCTATCAACTTCAAAAAATAGGTCTTGAACTACCAAGCAAAATGGTTAATAAAGAGGGGTTGTGTTTTGATTTTATTGCCAAAAGGAACAACCCCGAGATTATGACCGGTCATGCCAATGGGATCATTACCATACTGCTTCGAGAGGCGGATTCTGTCTCCAGAGAGCAAATAAGAAAAGAGTTGCAGGAGCCTTTCCGTACACTAATCGGTCATCTAAGACATGAGGTAGGTCATTACTTCTGGAATCGATTGGTTTTCAATAATCAAGCTGTCTTACCAACGTTCAGGGCAATCTTTGGAATTGAGGAAGCTAATTATAATGATGCCTTGCAAACCTATTATAAACATGGGGCACCTCACAATTGGCAAGAATCATTTATAAGTAAATATGCAACATCGCACCCCTGGGAAGATTGGGCAGAAACTTGGGCGCATTATTTACACATTATGGATATGGTGGAAACCGCCCATTTTTTTCGTTTGAGCGTAAATCCAAATGAAATTTCGCAAACCATGAAGACAGAGGTCACGTTCGACCCTTATGTTGTAAAGGATTTCCAAACCATTATAGATATTTGTGTGCCTTTATCATTTGCGGTTAATAGCATCAATCGGGCGATGGGTATTCCAGATGTTTATCCTTTCGTAATTACTTCAGAAGTGATAAAAAAAATGTCATTCATTCACGAATTACTTTTGCCGAATCGATAATTTCCGCGCTTTTACGGTTTATTCGCTCTACCACACTAAAAGCTGTTTAGTTCTGAATGTGTTGTAATTGCGAAGTTAAGGCTAGTAATTTACTAACAAACTATTCCCTATACCTCAACCTAAGTAGTGCGGAATGTTAATTTTTGCTATTGATATTTGCGAAAATCGAAAAGTATGGGTGTTTAAAATTAAGATTCAATTATTTTTTTACCTATAAAGACAGCACGGCGGTTAGTAAGATATTTAGAGGTATATTTAAAGGAGTTGACTCTTCTGAAATTTATTAAACCAGTACTATGGCCAAGATTGATTTTTCTAATTACGAAACCAAAGATTTTTACGACGAAATGTTTTCCGCTACGCACGAAGTACGCCCAAGTTATGAGCTGTTCAAGAAGCGATTGGAAAAGTTAAGTAGAAACAAACTGGAGTTTTTACAGCATGCAACCGATAGGGCACAATTATCCCTAGGCATGACTTTTAATGTCTACAACGATAATAAAGGGGTAGAACGTATTCTTCACTTAGATATCATTCCGAGAATAGTAAGTGGACCTGATTGGGATTTTCTTGCCAAAGGACTTGAGCAAAGAATAGTCGCCTTGAATATGTTCATTGATGACATTTACAACGATCAAAAGGCACTAAAAGACAAGATCATACCACGTGATTTGGTACTATCGAGTGCAGGCTATCTTAAAGAATGTATCGGATTAAAACCACCTGAAAATGTTTGGAGCCATATCTCGGGCACAGACCTTATAAGAGACGGGGAGGGTAATTTTCATGTATTGGAAGACAACCTCAGATGCCCTTCGGGTGTATCTTATATGTTGGAAAACAGGGAGATACTCAAACGTACCTTTCCAGAATTGTTCGAAAAACTGCATGTGCGACCGGTTCATGATTATTCGCATTATTTGAGGGATATGTTAGAATCACTTACCCAAGAATCTCCCGCAACCATAGCGGTTTTAACTCCAGGCACTTATAACTCGGCCTACTTTGAGCATGCTTATTTGGCACAACAGATGGGGGCTGAACTGGTTGAGGGAAGGGATTTGGTCGTCAAGAACAATTTTGTCTACATGATTACAACCAATGGACTTCAAAAAGTTGATGTGATTTACAGAAGGGTAGATGATGATTTTT
>CBDUKE010000056.1:0-20225 GCA_965367725.1 uncultured Maribacter sp.
TTTCTACAATGAGTATTCGAGCAGCATCACCTTCAAACTGGGCAGCTATCTTTTCTCGCTCTGAAGCGTTGATCCTATTCATGGCCTCTTTTACCTGCGCATCTGGATCAATATCGGTAACAAGGGTTTTTATGATGTCATACCCATAATCCAACATGGCATCCTGCAATTCAGACTTTACCGCTATGGCAATATCGTCTTTCTTAACGAAAACATCATCCAGCTTCATTTTAGGAACTTCAGCACGCACCACATCAAAAACGTAAGACGTAATTTGATCATGGGGATATTCCAACTTATAAAAAGCCTCATATACTTTTTCCCGGATAACTACATATTGTACTGACACCTTTAGTTTAACAAAGACATCGTCCAATGTTTTTGTTTCAATGATTACATCCAATTGTTGTATTTTCAAACCCAGCCTGGCAGAAATACGATCAACAAGTGGTATTTTCATTTGTAAGCCAGATTGACGTATGCTATGGTATCGACCAAATCGCTCAATAATGACCGCTGTTTGTTGTTTTACGATGAAGAAAGATGAAAATAGAATGATTAGTCCAAAAAAAATAATCGGTATAAGAATAAAATTACCCATGGTATATTAAATTTAGTTAGGGAATGAATTTACAAAATCGCTTTATATTATCTGTAGGAAAATGGGGCCAATTGTTACAAACTTGTAACTTAAATCGTAGCTATGGCCTTTTTAATTCTCGATATACTTTCGGCTTTACCGACCATACCCAATATATCGAACATATGTGGTCCCTTCATTGCTCCCACAACGACTAAACGCAGTGGAGGCATAACTTTACCAAAAGAAAGATCGTTTTCATTGATCCATTTCTTTACCAATGTTTCTACATTTTCAGAGGAGAAATCTTCAATATTTTCCAAGACTCCGATAAGTTCGGTCATTATTTGAGGAGTATCCTCCTTCCATTGTTTACGTACTGCTTTTTCATCAAAATCAGTGGGAGATTCAAAGAAGTACGCACTTAATTCCCAAAAATCTGATACAAAGTTTGCTCGCTCCTTGATCAAGGCAACTACCTTCTCTACATAGTCATCCTGCTGAGCGTAGCCAGGAATAGCTTTGTTGGCCAGGTCTAATCGAAACAGATCAGCCAACTCACGGTCAGTTTTCATTTGTAAGAATTGATGATTGTACCATTTGGTCTTTTCAGGATCAAAGCGGGCCCCTGCCTTATGTACGCGTTCTAGGGTAAATGCTTGCACTAGTTCTTCCAAGCCAAAAACTTCTTGTTCTGTACCAGGATTCCACCCTAACATTACCAAAAAGTTAATGACAGCTTCCGGAAAATAGCCCGCTTCACGATAACCTTGTGAATCGTTCCAAGATAATGGGAAAACAGGGAATCCCAATTTTTCACCATCACGTTTGCTCAACTTACCTTTTCCAACGGGCTTCATAATCAAAGGAAGGTGTGCAAATTCGGGCGCATCCCATTCAAATGCCTCGTAAAGCAATTGATGCAGCGCCAAGGAGGGTAGCCATTCCTCCCCGCGAATAACATGGCTTATCTGCATTAAATGATCATCTACGATATTGGCCAAATGATAGGTGGGCATACCATCGCTCTTAAAAAGCACCTTATCATCAAGGATGTTGGTATCTATCTCCATATCGCCTCTAATAATATCCTTTAGGTGTAATTTTTGATCTTGGGGAGTTAAAAAGCGTATCACGTAATCTTCTTCGGCCTTAAGTTTGGCATTGGTTTCTTCAGCTGATAACGATAAGGAATTGTTTAATTTCAACCGGTTGTGCCAGTTATATATAAAGGTCTTTCCGTTGGCCTCATGGTCTTTTCGGTGAAAGTCTAACTTCTCAGGAGTGTCAAACGCGTAGTATGCTTTCCCCCTACTTATTAATTCGTCGGCATATTGCTTATAGAGTTGTTTGCGTTCACTTTGGCGATATGGTCCAAAACCACCGTCTTTACCAGGCCCTTCATCAAAAGGAATCTGACACCAGTCCAAAGCATCGACAATATACTGTTCGGCTCCAGCAACATATCGGTTTTGATCGGTATCCTCAATACGTAATATGAAATCGCCGTTGTGCTTTTTGGCAAATAAATAGTTGAACAAGGCAGTACGAACGCCACCGATGTGTAAAGGACCGGTGGGACTGGGAGCAAATCTGACTCTGACTTTTTTAGGCATAGTTTAAAAATTGAAATGCAAAGGTATAAAAAAGGCAGTCTGCTCTACCTTAAAGATTGATTTCTTGTGGGCAACTACGCAATGTGTTCAGGAAAGAACTCCAGTTAATATTCAAAGGTTCTATGAAGTTTTCATTTCTGCTGGAATTCTTGGGTTCATTATTTTAAACCACAGCGGGGGCAGAAATGACAATACCATTGATGTAGGATAGCCATATGGCATTTGAGGTGAAATATCATGATAGTCCAAAAGTTGATATTTCTTCGATGATTTATAATGATGATCGCTATGTCTGGTGAGTTCATATAAAACAATTCGACCAACAACATGATTGCTATTCCAGGAATGCACTTCTTTTACCCGGTCATAGCGACCAGACGGCAATTTTTTTCGTAATAGCCCATAATGTTCTATATAATTTACAGTTTCCAGCAATAAAAAACCGACTATTGCGGCGCTTAAAGCGAAAAGCAATCCGGTTGGGCCAAATATAAACAAGACCAACACCAGATATAATGTTTGAATTATCAAATACCAAAACATATCATTTTTTGGAGAAAACACATGGGTTCCGCTCTGTTTTAGGAGTTTACTTTGCAATTTCCAAGCGCTTATGTATTGTCGGATCACTGAGGTAATCCAAAACGAATATACTGTTTGGTTGTATTTTGCTGTAGCTGGATCTTCAGGTGTGGCGGCATGTAAGTGGTGACCAAAATTGTGCTCAATGAAAAAGTGCATGTATAGCGAAGGTAGTAGTAACAATTTTCCCAAATAGCGTTCCTTTGTCTTTAGCCTATGACCCAATTCATGAGCGACATTAATTCCGTTTGTACCCAAAACAATGCCTAATGAAAAGGTTAATCCTATTATTTCGATAGTGGATACGCTTTGCGTAGATACAAGCCAAAGCGCGTATATCAACAGACCGTAAACTATAGGTACATTTAGATAGAGGAGCCAGTCAAAAAGCACTTTGTTCTTTTTTGCCTCTCGTTCATCTTGGTTGATGTTCGAACTATCTTGGGGTAATAGCATTTCCAAAACAGGAATGATGACAAAAGCGTAAAAGGGAGTGAAAAAACTCCAGTATCCTTGATAATAAAGGCTGATAACTGCGGATATGGGCAAAGTAAATGCGGCGAGATACTTTAAATCTTTCATCTTTTACCTTTTAACAATATTTTGCCAACTAAGTTTGATTTATCATTTATCTTGGTATTAAATATAGCCCAAATTGCAAACGTATCACAACATACTTGATAAATTAAACGACTTCACAAAGAAGTATTATACCAAAATGCTTATTAAGGGCGCTTTGTTGTTCCTGGTCTTAGGACTTTTGTTTTTGCTTGTGGTTTTGGGTGTTGAGTATTTTCTATGGTTGAATTCCAACGGAAGGATGATACTCTTTTTCTGTTTTATTGTGGTAGGCCTGTTCTTGTTATACAGATTTATCTTTACCCCTCTACTTTATTTATTCAAGGTAAAAAAGGGAATAAGCAATAGGGATGCCTCGTGGTTAATCGGAAAACACTTTCCTGAAGTAGAAGATAAATTGTACAATTTGCTGGACCTGGCGGATGATAAAAACCAATCGGAATTATTATTGGCCAGTATAGAACAGCGATCAAAGACCCTTAGTCCTGTACCGTTTACAAAGGCCGTTGATTATAGGGAGAATCTTAAGTATGTAAAATATTTGATAATACCTTTTGTACTTATTGGTTTGGTTGGATTGACAGGAAATTTAGGTCCTTTCTTCAGTTCTTACGATAGAGTGGTCAATTATGATTTGGCCTATGAACCACCCGCTCCTTTTAAGTTTGAATTGCTAACCACGACGCTGGATGTCTTAGAGGATAAATCGTATACGATTTATGTTACCACCAAGGGCGATGTACGTCCAGATGCAGTAAATATTAGGATTAACGATAAAGAATTAGTACTGCAACAAGAAAACGGAAATTATAAATATACTTTTACACCACCATTGAAAGAATCTGAATTTCAGTTCTTTTCGGGGAAAGTGCAATCAAAAATATACCGTTTGAATGTATTAAAAACACCAGTTATCCAAAATTTTGAATTGGAACTTAATTATCCAAATTACCTGAATAAAGCGTCGGAGTCTTTGAAGAGTACAGGCAATGCAATTTTGCCGGAAGGAACCAAAGTTTCCTGGAAAGTTGTTGGTGAAAATACGGATCAAGTGCATTTAATTGAAAAAGATACCGTATGGAATTTTAATAGATCTAATAAAGAGTTCTCACTTTCAAAAAGAATCTATAACAACTATGATTATCAAATTTCAACATCCAATAGCAGTGTAGAAAATTATGAAAGATTGGATTATCGATTTAAGGTTATAAAAGATGCCTACCCTACAATAAAGGTTCAACAGATTTTAGATTCCTTAAATCCAAATACGTCCTACTTTGTGGGTGAGTCTTCGGATGATTATAAATTAACCAGTATTAAGTTGGTTTGTTATCCGGAATCAAATCAGAACCAAAAGCAAGTGGTAACAATAAGTAAACCTAATTCCAATTTCAATCAGTTTTATTACACTTTTCCATCAGGTTTAACGCTCGACGACAGCATAACCTATTATTATTATTTTATTTCAATGGACAATGATGCGATACATGGGGGTAAATCCGTAAAGAGCCAAGTGTTTAGTAGTAGGATATTGAATAAGGATGAATTACTGAATAAGGATTTGAAAACCCAACAGGCCATAATTGGGAATATGGACAAATCTTTGGAAAAGTTCAGGGAACAGCAAAAGACGCTTGATGAAATAAACCGGGAACAAAAAGAGAAGGAACAATTAAACTACAATGACCAGAATCAAATAAAGGATTTTCTCAAAAAACAACAGGAACAGGAGAATCTGATGCAAAAGTTCAGCAAACAATTGAAAGAGAATCTTGACAAGGCCAAAAAAGACGATAATTTGAATAAGTTATTGCAAGAACGTCTTGAACGACAGGAATTGGAGGCCAAGAAGAATGAAGCGCTGCTGGAAGAGCTAAACAAGATTGCTGATAAAATTGATAAGGAAGAGCTGACGAAACGATTAGAGGAATTAAGTAAAAAGCAACAGAATAGCAAACGTAATCTGGAACAGTTGCTTGAACTTACTAAAAGATATTATGTAACGGAGAAAGCAGCCCAATTGGCAAGTGACTTGAATAAATTGAGTGAAAGACAAGATAATTTGTCCGAAATAAAAATTGAAGAGGAGTTTTCAAATAAGGAACAGAAAAAATTAAATGAAGATTTTGAAAAGTTAACAGAAGAATTGGATGAACTGAAAAAAGACAATGAGGATTTAAAAAAGCCTTTGGACCTTCAAATAGATAAAGCCAAAGAAGAGTCAATCAAACAAGACCAAAAAGTTGCTTTGGAAGAAATAAATAAGCATCAAGGTAAGGAAGAGTCTTCTGAATCGGGGTCCAAAGAACAAAATGAGGCTACTGCCAAGCAAAAACAAAAATCGGCTTCTCAAAAAATTAAGGAAATGGCTGAGGAGTTAGATGCATCCTCATCTGGATCCTCGGGAGGTTCAACCATAACTGAGGACGCGGAGATGTTACGTCAGATATTGGATAATTTGGTAACTTTTTCCTTTAAACAGGAGAACTTGTTTGAGGCCATCGAAGCTTCAGATTTAGACGTGGCAAACTTTTCAACGACAGTAAGAAAACAAAATGCCTTACGCAGTCTTTTTGAACATGTCGATGACAGTTTGTTCGCCTTGTCATTAAGGCGCGCTGAACTTTCTGAATTTGTAAATGAGCAAATATCCGATGTATACTATAATATAGATAAGTCTTTGGAAAGTATTGCAGAAAATCAAATGTACCAAGGAGTATCTTATCAAAAATATGTCTTGAACGCAAGCAATAATTTGGCAGATTTCTTGGCTGATATATTGGATAATATGCAAGAGAGCATGCAATCTGGTCCGGGTTCGGGAAGCAGTCAAGAAGGGTTTCAGTTACCTGATATCATAAAAGGTCAAGGAGAATTAAAGGAAAAGATGAACGGGATGGGCCAATCAGAGGGAACTAAGCCACAAGAAGGAGAAGGTGAGGGCCAAAAGGGGAAACAGGGTCAAGAAGGCGAAGGCAAAGAGGGTTCTAAACCTGGTGAAGGCAAGAATGGTAAAGAAGGCAAGAATGGAAAGGAAGGAGAAGATGGCAAAGGCGGGAATGGTGATGGTCTAGGCAACGATGGGGGTCAAGGCCAGCCCAGTGAGGAAGAGTTGAAGGAAATTTACGAAATTTACAAGGAGCAACAAATGTTGCGGCAGCAATTGGAACAGCAATTGTTGGACATGATAAATGAAGGGGATAGAAAGCTTGGCGAAAAGCTGGTTAGACAAATGGAGGATTTCGAGAATGATTTATTGGAAAATGGTGTTACCCAAAGAACAAGAAACAAGATAAATAACATTTCGTACGAGTTGTTAAAGCTTGAAAATGCTACCTTAAAAAAGGGCAAAAAATCGGAACGGGAAAGCAATACAAACGAAAACACTTTTCAGAATCCAATACTTACTAAGCCCTCAGCACTAGATAATTATCGAAATGAAATTGAAATATTAAATAGACAAGCACTACCTTTGCGCCAAAATTTTCAAAACAAGGTCAAGGAATATTTCAAAAGTAATGATTGAATTCTTTTATGAAGGTGATTTTAGGTTAAGTTCTATAGATAATTATTCCCATTGGATTAGTAGGGTAATAGAGTCTGAGGCAGCTTTTCTTGGTACTATTAACTATATCTTCTGTGAGGATGAATACTTGCTCAAGTTGAATCAAAAGCACCTAAATCATAATAACTATACTGATATTATCACTTTTGATTATTCAGATGGGAAAGTTGTAGGCGGGGACATTTTTATCTCAACCGAAAGGGTGGCGGACAACGCCAGTATTTTCAACAAAACTTTTCAAGAGGAGTTATTGCGTGTAATGGTTCATGGCGTTCTTCATTTAATGGGTTACAATGATAAGAATAATGAGGAGGTAATAGAGATGCGGAATAAGGAGGAAGAAAAAATTAAATTGTTCCACGTGGAACAAAATTAGGAACTATGTTTGGAGAGGAATATGATGTAATAGTTGTTGGTGGAGGACATGCAGGGGCTGAAGCCGCCGCGGCTGCTGCTAATTTGGGGTCTAAAACTTTGTTGGTTACAATGAACCTACAGACCATTGGGCAAATGTCATGTAATCCTGCTATGGGGGGAATTGCAAAAGGGCAGATTGTACGCGAGATTGATGCTTTAGGAGGTTATAGCGGAATTGTAACTGACAAGTCTGCTATTCAATTTAAGATGTTGAATAAATCAAAGGGGCCTGCCATGTGGAGTCCGCGTGCACAGAGCGATAGAATGCGTTTTGCAGAGGAGTGGAGATTGGCTTTGGAGAATACCCCTAATGTGGATTTTTATCAGGAAATGGTAAGTGGACTACTTTTGGAAGGGGATAAGGTTGTTGGTGTAAGAACATCGTTGGGTATTGACGTAAAAGGAAAGGCGGTTGTATTGACAAATGGCACCTTTTTAAATGGATTGATCCATATTGGGGAAAAGCAATTTGGAGGAGGACGGGCAGGAGAAAAGGCTGCAACTGGAATTACGGAACAACTTGTTGGTTTAGGATTTGATAGTGGTAGAATGAAAACAGGTACGCCACCTCGTGTTGATGGCCGTTCCTTGGATTATTCAAAAATGATTGTACAACCTGGCGATGCGGTTCCTGAAAAATTCTCTTATTTGAACACCCCTGTTTTAACCAAACAGCGCGATTGCCACATGAGCCATACCAGCAAAGTTGTTCATGATTTATTACGTGAAGGTTTTGAACGGTCCCCTATGTTCAATGGTAGGATCAAAAGTATTGGCCCAAGATATTGTCCATCAATAGAGGATAAAATCAATCGATTTGCGGATAAGGATAGCCATCAATTATTTGTGGAACCAGAAGGATGGAATACGGTAGAAGTCTATGTCAATGGCTTTTCTACTTCCTTGCCGGAAGATGTACAATTTAAAGCTTTAAAATCAGTAGTCGGCTTTGAGAATGTCAAGTTCTTTAGACCAGGATATGCTATTGAGTATGATTATTTTCCTCCGACACAATTAAAGCATACGTTGGAAACCAAGTTGATCAATAACCTTTATTTTGCTGGACAGATAAATGGTACAACAGGTTATGAAGAAGCCGCTTCCCAAGGAATGATGGCTGGGATAAATGCACATTTAAAGAACAACGAGAAGGAACCCTTTATTCTAAAACGGGATGAAGCTTATATTGGTGTTTTAATTGACGACCTTATCACAAAAGGAACGGAGGAACCATATCGCATGTTCACTTCACGAGCTGAATACCGTACGCTTTTGCGACAAGACAATGCAGATTTACGACTTACGCCGAAGAGTCATTCGATTGGTTTAGCATCGGATGAGCGATTAAAACGTATGGAGGAAAAGGAAAGAAAGTCCAATGCGTTCATTCAATTTTTTAGAAACACAAGTGTAAGCCCTGAGAATATAAATCCAATATTGGAAAGTGTTGATTCTGCTCTGGTAATACAATCAGATAAATTGTTTAAGGCGTTTTCAAGGCCTAAAGTGACCATGGGCCACATGATGCAATTAGAATCGGTTTCGAGTTTTGTGGAAGAGAACGAGTTGAACCGAGAGGTCATGGAACAGGCAGAGATACAAGTAAAATATGCTGGTTATATCCAAAAGGAGAAGAACAATGCGGACAAATTGCACCGACTTGAAAACGTTAAGATTCCAGATAACTTTGATTATTCCAAATTAAAATCACTCTCTTTTGAAGCCCGTGAAAAGCTCGATGCAATTCGCCCTGTCACCATCTCCCAAGCTTCTCGGATAAGCGGGGTATCACCTTCTGATATTAGCGTTCTTTTGGTTTTTATGGGGCGTTAAATTAGCAGGTGTTCCACGTGGAACAATTTCTTAAACAAAACGGCTTAGGGCTCTCATTCCGAATATTAATCGGAATCTTTATCCATTGTGATTTGTAATGGATAAAAGAATAGAATGGCTTGATTTTTGATGTTTACCTTAATACTTAAACTGGCCAAAAATGAAATCTTTATTGCCCATCGCCATTTCGTTTTTCTTTCTTTCTTCCTGCATTCCTTTACGAATAGCTCCGAATATTGCTGATTATAGAATTACCAAAGGAGCATCTTTTAAAAAGCAATTGCCGCAACGGGAAATGTTTGTCTTTGAAGATCTAAAAGACGCTACCCATTTCTACCATTATGTGGACACAAAATTTCAATTGAACAATGAGAATGTGTATGATGACGTTCCCTTTGTAATCAATGGGCAACAATTTTTCTTTTCTTTTTATGAGGTTGAAATCCCAGACAAGACCATCAACTTATTTCCGATTGTTCTTGATGTATTCACAAATGCGGCATTGGGCAATGAGGATATAGATCCTTATTTCTCAGATGGGGATGCAACATATTCGAGAGTAGGCAATTGGTATATCGCCATTGAAGTTTATAGCGATATCGAAAAGGATTGTTTGCATATGGATTCGCTTTCACGGGAAGTTGTTTTGGAGTATCTTCGGACTCTCAAAAAAGAGTATTTGTCTACCCATAATTACAATGAAGTCGTATTTAAAAACTAAGGATTATGCTGTTACCGGGGAGGAGTTTGAACTTCTTTACGACGAATCCTTAAACATGTTGGTTACCAAACCACAACCTCAGAATCTCAACAAATACTACAATAGTGAAAATTACATTTCACATACCGATGCTAGCACGACCATCATTGACAAGATCTATCAAACTATAAAAAAATACAGCCTTTCGAAGAAAGTCAGACTTGTTCAAAAATATTGTTCGAATGGTAAAACACTCTTGGATGTGGGTGCTGGTACTGGGGATTTTATATTAACTGCTAAAAACAGGGATTGGGATGTTGAAGGGATAGAGCCAAACCAGAATGCCAAAATACGCGCACAGGAAAAAGGTATTGAGTTGTACCCAACTTTGGAAAAGCTCCCAAGAAAGAAATTTGATGTAATTACCCTTTGGCATGTTTTGGAACATTTGCCGAATCTTGATGACCAGATTGATAAACTGGTTACTTTATTAAATGAAAAAGGAACCCTTGTTATTGCCGTTCCTAATTTCAAATCATATGATGCACAACATTATCAAAATTTTTGGGCGGCCTATGATGTTCCCAGACACCTTTGGCATTTTTCAAAAGAAGCCATCGAGAAGTTATTTTCTGAGCATGGTATGAAAGTAGTAAAAGTAAGACCCATGATTTTTGATTCGTTCTACGTGGCTATGCTTTCAGAAAAATATAAAACAGGCAGACAGAATTATTTCAAGGCTTTTGTGATTGGATTATTATCTAATATTATGGCTTGGAGCAGCAAAGAGTATTCTTCCCATATATACATCTTAAAAAGAAGATGAAAGCTGTTTTAAGGCGTTTTACGGGCATTTCTTTACCCAGCGCTAGCACAAGCTTCCAATCGGCAAAAAACTTGAATTATAAGCATTTTGTGGATTGATTTTTAATAGTTTTAAACAATGGAATAGTAATATATCAATAGATAATACTTATAGTATGAATTTTTTTAATGAAATTCAAATCAACATACCCAAAGACAAAATTGCAGTCGCCTTTTTGGTTCAGTCATAAATAGTGGAATAAAAGAGATAATTTTAAAAACCTTTCCTATTTTTGCGCAATTCAAAAAATAATTCTTTTTCAAGAGGGAAATTTAAATCGTATAAAATGAAAAAATTAGTATTGGCAGTTGTGGTATTATTGATGGTATCTTGCCAACAAGAGAAAATCGGTTATGTTGATAATGTAAAGTTGATGGATGACTATCAAGAAAAAATAGATATTGAGGCCAAATACAAAACTAAATTAGAGGCTTTTGGCAAAAAGAAGGATAGTATTTCACAAGCTTTTCAAATTGAAGCCCAGGCTTTTCAAATGAAGGCACAGAAAATGTCACAAACGAAGGCCCAGGAAGAATACGCTGTTATTCAACAAAAGGGTCAGTTCATGGGGCAACAATTGCAGCAGGAAGAACAACAATTGCAATTGGAAGGTCAAACCGAAATGGATAGCCTTGTAAACAAAGTAAAGAAAGAAATCAAAGCTTTCGGCAAAACAAACGCCTACACCTATATATTAGGCGGCGGTGATGGTGGTAGTGTGTTATATGGTACTGATGCCAATGACCTGACCGCTCAAATCACGAAGATTTTAAACGACAATTACAAGAAGTAAGTACTTACAAAGTTGTCTTTGCTGCGACCGGTGATGTACTTGTTTCAGTAAGAAAGGAAGCTAATAACCCTGACTAATCGTCGGGGTTTTTTGTTTTAAGATTGTAGCAAAAAGACCAATAATATGGCAGGTATAAAGTATATGGCAATGGTTCTTGCCCCATCATAATCCTTTGCCATTCGTTGACCAAAAAGCAACATCAATAAAGCAATACAAGCTAAGACCGCCCCATAGAATGCCGAGGTGCTTTCGCCAGAAACAGTAATTTGATAAATGCCAATCGCACACAGCACACCAGCAACCATCTCAATAATAAGAATGATACCCAATAGCAAAGGCACCATATTTTTTAAGGGACTTTCTGCAAAATGTCCTTTAAGCCATGAGAGGTTTCCGTTCCAATCCACAATCTTATCCAGTCCGCTTTGTATAAATGTTATCACTAAAAACAATAAAAGAAGAATTTCGGTTGCGTTATTCAATAGGTGTTCCATTTTTGGTGGTTTTAGCAGTCGGATTAATTTACTAGCGGACTTTCTTTTTTATGCAATAAGCGCGTTAATTTTATCGAAAGATCGGTAAGGATTATTTTCGAATTCCCATTACGCTCAATATGGTAAATGGCATCTTCCAATTCCGCTACAATGGGCAAAATATTATTTTCGTGAATAAAAGGAGCGAATTTTTCCAATTGAAATCCATCGACATGAATCCGCATAAATGCCAATTCGCTAACATTAAAATTGATGAGCATGGCTTGGCGCATAACAGCAATGCAATACTGTAAAAATTTCTTTTGTGTTTCCCTTCCGGTCTTAGCAACTTCCTCGGCCCAGAGTATAAGCTCATGAATTGCCGCTTTATTTCCCTTGGCTTTAAAGGCGCTACGCACCCATTGCACAAACCACTTTTCAAAGACCAGATCTTCAGAATCCTTGTTCATCAGATCCAACGCCTTATTAAAATCACCATTTGCCTCATGGGCCAAACGCAATGCCTCATCGCGAACGAGTCCTTTATCCTCCAATGCTTTTGCCATGGACTCTTCGGACAAAGGCGGAAAATGCAAAATTTGACAACGGGATTTAATGGTCTGGATAATTTGTTCCTCATTTTGGGCAATCAAAAGAAAAACGGTTTTTTGAGGCGGTTCCTCAATCAGCTTTAGAAGTTTGTTTGCCGTTGCGATGTTCATTTTTTCGGCCATCCAAATCAGCATTACCTTGTATCCGCCTTCATAGGATTTCAAGGAAAGTTTTTTGACAATATCGTGCGCCTCATCAACCCCTATCTGTCCTTGTTTCTTTTCAATCCCAATCAAACGATACCAGTCAAAGAGATTTCCATAGGGCTGTTCTTTTATGAATTGTCGCCATTCCTCCATATAATGATTGCTCACTGCATGGCTTTTTACCTTCTCTGAATTTGAAACGGGAAAGGCGAAATGCATGTCAGGGTGTGAAAGGGCATTACACTTTATGTTACAAGCTTGGTTTTGTCCGTGATTTTCAGCATTTTGGTTGCCACAGATAATATATTGGGCATAAGCCAAGGCCATTGGCAAGGTGCCCGAGCCTTCTGGACCCACGAAAAGTTGCGCATGGGGAATACGACCTGCATCAGCACTCGAGGCCAAATGGTTTTTTATATGGGCAAGCCCTAGAATCTCCTTGAACAACATAAGCCAAAGATAGTTTTTTTGGACAAGTAAATAAATGTTGTAAAACGGGGAAATTATGGGGTTCTAATTTTTATCAGAAGCCTATAAATCTTTACCTTTGCCATTCATTTAAAGACAAGTGCCATGATGACCATTGACGATTTTAATTTTGAGAACAAAAAAGCATTGATCAGAGTTGATTTTAATGTGCCATTGGATGAAGAATTCAATGTAACCGATACCAATAGAATCGAAGCTGCAAGACCCACCATAATCAAAGTTTTGGAAGATGGCGGCAGTGCAGTGCTTATGAGTCACTTGGGAAGACCAAAAGGGCAGAGAAATGAAGCCATGTCCCTAAAACATATTTGCGGAAAGGTTTCAGAGATTATTGGAGTACAAGTAAAATTCGTAGCTGATTGTGTAGGTGAAGAGGCAGAAAAGGCTGTTGCCGAGTTACAAGAAGGTGAAGTTTTGTTATTGGAAAACCTTCGTTTTCACAGTGAAGAAACATCCGGGGATGTTGCCTTTGCCAAACAGCTCTCTAAATTGGGCGATATTTATGTAAATGATGCATTTGGGACAGCGCATAGAGCCCATGCCTCTACGACCATTATTGCCCAGTTCTTTCCTGGTCAAAAATGCTTCGGTTATTTATTGGCCAAAGAGATAAAAGCGATTGAAAAAGTAATGCGTACAGGCGAGAAACCTGTTTTGGCAATTTTGGGTGGTGCTAAGGTGTCCTCAAAAATCACCATTATTGAAAATATTTTGGACAAGGTAGATCACCTTATCATTGGTGGTGGAATGACCTATACTTTTGTCAAAGCCCAAGGCGGGGAGGTTGGCGATTCTATTTGTGAGGATGATAAAATGGACCTTGCATTGAGTATACTTGCCCAGGCAAAGGCAAAAGGTGTTCAGGTTCATATTCCTGTAGATGTTTTGGCTGCGAATGATTTTAGTAACGATGCAGAGACACAAATTGTTGATGTAGATAAAATACCAGCTGGCTGGCAAGGTTTGGATGCGGGCCCAAAAACTTTGGAAATCTTCAAGGATGTTATTTTGAAATCCAAAACCATATTATGGAATGGTCCAATTGGTGTTTTTGAAATGGAAAAGTTCGCCAAGGGCACAATCAGTGTAGGTAATTATATTGATGAAGCCACTCAAAAAGGTGCTTTTTCCTTAGTTGGCGGAGGTGATTCTGTGGCAGCGGTCAAGCAATTCGGATTTCAAGAAAAAGTAAGTTATGTTTCTACCGGTGGCGGTGCCATGCTAGAGAGTTTAGAGGGAAAAACATTACCTGGGATAGCTGCAATATTAGAAGGGTAAGGGCGTTATCGATTAACGGGTCTTTCGTTCCAAAACAATACTTTAAGTATATATATTTTATTCTTTCAAAAAAAAATACGATTTTCGTTAGTCCCAGTAAACTAAAGAAGGTCCTATGTTTTCATTTAAAGATTCATTTTTAAGCATAATCTTGATTGTGCTAATGATAATTCCGGTAACTGCCCAAAAAGCCTTAAATGGTGCAAGTGAGGGGGTCAAGGTAATAGAAACCAAGGATATTCCCTTAGACACGCTAGCCATGGATATGGAGGGAGTCAAGCAAATGGAACTCCTGGAATCTGCAAACCCCATTAACGACAATACTTTGCCCGTCATAGCCGTAGGGGATAAAAAAACCTTTGATTTAAAGGATATTGAAATTGCCGCGAAATATGATAGTCTTTGGATGAAGGAATTGTATGAGAGTGCGGCCCTTTATGACGATATGTATAATGAGGTAGTTCATTTAGATCACAATCTCGTTACCGAAAGCACGCTGAATACCGACACCCTTAAATTGCGATTGGAAAGGTTAAATCAAAAAACCCCTTTCAATGTGGTTTACAACCCTTCTTTAGAGAATGTGATCAAATCTTTCTTGGTTCGTAAGCGAGGACTAATAGAAAGAATGTTAACTGTAAGTCAATTCTATTTCCCACTTTTTGAGCAGCAATTGGACAATCATGATATTCCTTTGGAAATGAAGTATTTGGCCATTGTTGAATCTGCATTGAATCCAAAGGCAAGGTCAAGGGTTGGTGCTACGGGCCTATGGCAATTCATGTACGGCACTGGTAAAATGTACAACTTGGATGTAAGTAGTTATGTTGATGAGCGTAGTGACCCCATTAAGTCAACAGAAGCCGCTTGTAAATACCTCTCTAAACTCTATACTATTTTTGGCGATTGGGATTTGGCATTGGCAGCATATAATTCTGGCCCGGGAAATGTGAACAAGGCTATCAGAAGATCAGGCGGATACAAAAATTACTGGAACATTCGTAGAAATCTTCCACGTGAAACAGCAGGTTACGTACCCGCATTTTTAGCTACGATGTATTTGTTCGAGTATGCTGAGGAACACGGGATCAAAGCACAGAAAGTTGACCGAACTTATTTTGAGACCGATACCATTCATGTAAAAAGCCTGATTACCTTCGACCAGATTTCTGAACTGGTTGGCATAGGCACCGACGAACTGAAGGTTTTGAATCCTTCCTATAAGTTGAATATCATACCTTATGTAAAGGGCAAGGATTATTCATTGAGACTGCCAAAGGCAGCAATGGGTAAATTTGTAGCGAATGAAGAAGCTATCTATGCACATGTTAACCAGCAAATAAAGAGCAAGGAATCGCCGCTACCCCAATTGGTGAAGGCGGACAACCGTATCAGATATAAAGTGCGTAGTGGAGATTATCTTGGGAAAATCGCAGCCAGATATGGGGTTGGGGTGAGCCAGATTAAAAGATGGAACGGATTAAGGAGCAACAACCTACGCGTTGGTCAACGATTGAACATCTATTCGAAAAAGCCGGTGATGAGCTCTAGTATCGCTTCAAAAAGTGTAAAATCAGCTTCAAATACTGCAATTTTGGCGGGTGCAAAGGTGCACACAGTGAAGAGTGGGGATTCCCTTTGGACCATTTCAAGAAAATATCCTGGAATTAGTATCGAAAATTTACGGGAATGGAACGGTATTAGTGGTAACAATCTAAAACCAGGCACAAAATTGAAATTGTGCGATTGTTCATCGTAAACCAAAATTACCTATGAGACATTTTAAGTTACTATTTGTTCTTTTCTTGGTCATCAATTTATCCTGCAAAGACCAAGGCAAAAAGAATTACCTACCTAATTCTATTGGCGCAATTAATACATTGATTGTGGTCATGGACAATGAGTTATGGAAGACAAAAGTAGGGGATAAGGTACGTGAGCATTTTGCTGCATCCACGCTGGGATTAACAATGGATGAGCCCTTGTTTACAATCATCCAGGTTCCACCAAATGTATTTTCCGGGACAGTGCGTAATTCTAGATCTGTGTTATTTGTACAAAAAGACACGATGAACTTGGCCCATATCAAGACCGATATGTATTCGAAGCCCCAAAAGGTTGCTGTAATCAAAGGGTTTACAGAAGTTGAATTAATGGAAAATCTGGATAATAAGGCCAACGAGATCATTTCCACGTTTAAAGATTTGGAAATTAGCGAAACACAAAATAGATTTTTAAGGTCGCTGAATAAGGATAAAGGGATCAATGAAAAATTTGGGGTAACCCTAAACATTCCCTCGCTATATAAAGTAGTAAAGCAAGAAGATCATTTTGTGTGGGTAGAGGGGCAAATACAAAAAGGGACAGTTAATTTAATAGTCTATGAAATGCCTTGGGATAGTTTTACCGTCGATTCTACCTTCGTTAAAGATATTGTTCGCATGCGCGATTCAATAGGAAGTTTATATATTCCCGGACCGGATGTTCCTGGTAAAAGAACGCATTTGCGAACAGAACCGGCATTTTCACCTTCTGTTTTCCCAGCAGAAATTGCAGGCAGGAAAGCGGCTGAGGTTCGTGGCTGGTGGGATGTTAAAAATTACCCCATGGCCGGGCCGTTTCTAACTTATATTGTAAATGATAAGGAAAACAATAGAAGAATAGTGGTTGAAGGTTTCACCTTTGCCCCAAATACGGAGAAACGCGATTATATGTTCGAATTGGAGGCTATTATGAAAACACTAAGATTTAGCAAGTAGTCTAAAAAAGTCTTAGAAAACAGAAAGCCCCGTAGCATCTCATATGCTACGGGGCTTTTACATTTTATCGTAAGTCTTAGAAATTGCTGAAATCAAATCCGGTTGAAACCCTAAATACAAATGCATAAATAACAATTGCAAGTAAAGCAAAACAAAACCATGAAAAGACTTTAAAATATCTTTTGATGAATAAATTGCTCCAGTTTCTAAAAGCTTCAAAATAAATGTCTTTTAAAAGTAATAGTTTTCCCATACGCCCATTAATTAAGTTTATTGTTACTGCAAAATAGAGGCTTTTCCAAGTTTCGTTCTAAAAAAGTGGATGAAATGACACTTAATTGGGATGATAAAAAAAGATAATTGCAAAAAATCCGTGAACTGCAGTATTATTGGGCTGAAAGGTTATGTGAAATGCTTAGTTCAAAATTTGCCTTTATATTTTATGCATAAAAAAAGCGCCCATAAATGAGCGCTTTTAAAAGTAAGGTTGGTTTAAATACTTAATCGAATGCGAATCCTGTAGATACTCTAAAAACAAATGCATAAAGCATTATTATAAAACTGGCTATGGCGAACCATGAAAAGGCCTTGAAATAGGTTTTAGCCAAGGCATGCCCCAGGTTCTTAAATGCGTCCAAATAAATTTCTTTAATTAACAGTACGTTTTTCATGTTGTTTGGTTTTAGGTTAAATAGCGCCCCTTAGGGATTATACACAACGGAGAATCAAGTATTTAGGTGCTTTATAGGTGTTATTTGTTGTAAAGTACAGTGAGGGTGTTGTGAAGGTTATAAATGGGTATAAAAAAAACCACGATTCAATGAAGAACCGCGGTCTCAAATTTGATTTATATACTCCTTTTTTACATTTCTACAATAATAAACTCGGATCGTCTATTCAGTAAATGTTTGGCCTCGGTACATCTTACTTTACCATTACATTCATTGATCAATCTTTCCTCGCCATAACCAATTGCGCTTTGTATGCGGCTAGCATCAATTCCTTTAGATATTATATAATTCTTGGTAGATTTGGCACGTTTATCTGAAAGGTATTTGTTGTACACCCTCGTTCCTCTTGAATCTGTATGTGATTCAATCTTGATGACCATGTTCGGATACTCGATCATTACTTGTATTAATTTATCAAGCTCTTCTGAAGCATCTTTTCTGATATATGATTTATCAAAATCAAAATAGATCATTTCAGTTTTCAGTTTGCGTATGCCATCTTCAACGGCTATCATTTCTTTTAATCTTCTTAATGCAATTTCGGTATTGACAACTTCATTATCCCTTGTTGTAACCGTTACTTCCTCATCAAAGTAATCACTTCGAGTTGTTTTAACCGTATATTTAGTGTTGCCATCCAAATCCTCGAAAAGGAAACTACCATCGTCTTCAGCAACCATCTCTTTTAATTTGATATTGTTTTCATCTAAAAGGGTAACAAGGGCTTTTGGCATTATATCTCCACTAATGAGTTCTGTGACCACTCCGGCAATTGCATTTAAGTTTTCAGGAACTTCTTCGACAACCAACCTTTTAAAGGAATAGATGTCATCATCACCTTTACCGCCTCTTCTATTTGATGCAAAAAAGCCTTTCTGATTCTCTTCATTTACGATATAGGAGAAATCATCTTTATTACTATTGATGGGTTGCCCAACGTTTTTTACTTCAAGGAAGCCTAATTCCTCATCGATGGCAGCTTCGAATACATCCAATCCTCCAAGACCAACATGCCCATCTGAAGAGAAATATAATTTCTCCTTGTTAATAAAAGGAAACATTTCTTTTCTTTCAGTATTAATACTAGGACCTAAATTTCGTGGATCGGAAAAAGTTCCATCACCATGAACTTCAACCACAAAAATATCGGTCAAACCAATACTTCCTGGCATATCTGACACAAAATAAAGCAACTTGCCATCAGGGCTTAAAGCCGGATGACCTGTTGAATAGTCATCACTATTAAAAGGCACTTCCATAGCTTCACTCCACTCTCCGTTTAATTTATCGGATCTATAAATCTTCAAATGATTAACCCCTTTTTTATCCCTTTTTAATTTCTTCCCATAATTGTTCCTTGTAAAATACATGGTTTTATTGTCAGGGGAAAAAGTTACTGATGCTTCGTGGTATTTGGTATTTACTTTTCTTGAGAATTTAATAGCATCCCTTAGTTCTTGTGATTCTTCATTGATCTTTGCTACATATAAATCAAGATAGGGCTGATCGTTCCATTTATACCGTCTGGTATTAAAAATGGACGTATCGTTGGCTGATGCATATACAATTTGATCTTCGTTATGAAACATGGGTGAAAATTCCGAATACTTGGAATTAATCGCCAGATTCAATACGTCGAAATCTTGTTTTGAGTTACGCAATTCATCCAATATTACCTCGGTTGGCAGGGCATTTTGCCCATTTTTTTCAGAAGTGGAAGCGATAGGGTCTTTCATTTTTCGACTGTAAAGTCGCATTAACCTTTTGGACCGAGCGTACTTCCCTGTTCCCTTTAGGGAGTGTGCGTATTTAAAGATATTGTCGGCGGACATATCGTCCTTATACTTTTCATATAGGATATTATACCAATGATAGGCTTTTTCCATATTGGTATTAAAATAATGGGAATCCCCAGCTTTTTGTATGATCTCGAAGGTATAGTTTTCTTCACCTTGATTTAAGACATGTTCATATAGTTCTGCTGCCTCTGCATACCACATTTTACTAAAGTAACTATCTGCTTTTTCGAGTATCCTGCTATTTTTTTGGGGTTTATTGGTCTTTTTGGATTGACTACGCTCTTCAACTATATTTGATTTGATTTCTGCAACCGGAATGGCTTCAGCTAACTGTTCCTTTATGGGTTGATTTTCCACCTGCAATATCCAAACCTTGCCATTGAAAGAACCATTGAAATTCGATTTGAT
>CBDUKE010000057.1:0-19971 GCA_965367725.1 uncultured Maribacter sp.
AATAGAAATGAGTATTACTTGAAAGATTGGTATTTAACCCCTGCTGTTTTTGATGGCAAATGGCATTTATATTCTAATAAGGACCTAGAGGATTTATATACGGATATTACCCGGACAACAGTTAATTTCATGTATCCTGAAAATCTGTATTTGGCAACCAATTACAGAAAACTCGGCAATTCATCGTTTTCTGGTGGTCAACAAGCGCAGTTGGAAGCTATTCAACAGCTGAACTGCGAAATTCTTCTCAGCCCGTTTAAGAAGTTCACCACTCATGTTACTCCACATATGACAATGGTGACAGATATTGAAGCTTCCAAATATGATAAAATAGCCCAGGGGATTTCTATTAACAAAGTAGCAAGTTTCATATTTGAAAATCTTGGCGAATATCCTCATTCACAGTTGCTGGTAAGTAACAAGGACTATAACAAAAGCCCTTTATATGGCATTAACCAATTACCCTCTTTTGTAAGACCTTATGAGGAACAATTTCAATTTGAAATGAAATTCCTTAAAACGGCATTGAATAAATTTTTGGAAGAAACATTATATCTAGACCCGCGAAAAGAACAATGGCTGAAAGATGCCATCGCTAACTATTTAATGATTGCCTATGTTGAGGAGTATTATCCCAATCAGAAGTTATTAGGTAAATTATCCAAAATATGGGGTATTCGAGGTTTTAATCTTGCGAAAATGGATTTTAATGAGCAGTATCCCTTTTTATATATGCTTACAGCAAGGAAAAATTTAGATCAAGCACTTAGAACACCAAATGATTCATTGATTAAGTTCAACCAAAAAATCGCTAATAAATATAAAGCCGGCATGGGGCTAGCTTACCTGGCCAGTTATATTGGCAAAGATAAAATTGATAAAAGCATAAAGACCTATTACAAACACTATTCATTGAACTCGGCCAAGGTTATTGATTTTGAATCAATTTTAAAAAGAGCAACGGATATAAATATTGATTGGTTTTTTAATGACTATCTATCCACTGCCCGGAAAATTGATTTCAAGATAAAGCGGATAGAAAAGTTGGATGATTCATTAAGGGTTACCATTAAAAACAAAGAAGGTACTAATGTGCCTATTTCACTTTTTGGATTGAAAAAGGATTCCGTGGTTTCCAAATATTGGTTTTCGAACATCGCATCGGAAAACACATTCACAATTGCTAGAGGACAAGAAGATAGGATGGTCCTAAATTATGATCAAAAAATTCCAGAGTTCAATCAAAGGGATAATTGGAAATCATTAAAAGGATTTTTCTCAAGCAATAAAAAACTACAGTTCCGTTTTTTTAAAGATGCTGAAAACCCATATTATAATCAAGTGTTCTATGTACCTGTTCTCGGATTCAATATTTATGATGGCTGGACCCCTGGAATGCGCATTTACAATAAGACCTTGTTAGAAAAACCATTTATTTATGATTTCGCGCCTTCATATGCACTTAGGGAAAAAGCCTTTGTTGGCTATGGTAAATTTAATTATCGTAAATACTTGAGTAAAAGCGGCCTATACGTGGCTAATTATAGTTTAAGGGGATCTACATTCCATTATCAGGAAAATTCAAGATATTCAACTATTACTCCCTCTATTGGTTTTGGCTGGAGGCCTGAGAATCTGCGTTCCAATAAGCGTGATTTTGTTAGTCTGCGCTATGTTAATGTAATCCGGGACCAGGACCAAAATTTGGGAAATATTGAAACTGATCCTGATTATAGTGTCCTAAACGCCAGATTTACCCACAGTAATAATGGCATTATAGATTATCTTTCCTGGTTTGCCGATGCACAATATAGCGGGGATTTCAGCAAACTAACTTTTGAACTGGAATATCGTAAATTATTTGAGAACAATAGGCAATTTAATTTTAGGTTCTTCGCAGGTAAATTCTTGAGCAACAAAATAGACCCTAATATCACTTTCTTTGACTTTGCACTTGATAGACCCAATGATTATCTCTTTGACTATAATTATTTAGGGAGATCAGAAGAAACAGGCATATACAGTCAGCAAATAATAATTGCCGAGGGGGGCTTTAAATCAAAATTGGCAAATCCGTTTTCCAACAATTGGATGACAACAGTGAATACAAGTCTTAATGTTTGGAGATGGATTGAATTCTATGGTGATTTTGGATTCATGAAAAGAAAAGGTGAAAAAGAAAGACTTGTTTATGATTCAGGTGTTCGGTTAAACTTAGTCACCGATTATTTTGAATTATATTTTCCACTGTATTCCAATAATGGCTGGGAAGTTTCCCAACCGAACTATGAAGAAAAGATAAGGTTCATTGTTACTTTAAGTCCAAAAACATTGACAGGGTTGTTCACCAGAAAATGGTTCTAACCCATTATCATATTCTCAATGAAAAGTTTATAATTTTATGTTTTATTAAGTTATAGCGGTTTAATTAACATGTAATTTAACAATAATTGAATATTTTAACCAATTTCTGCATTGCAAAATCCTTTGGGGTGTGGTATTTTTGTAAAACCAAACAGCGCTAAATGGATTATTCTCCGAAGACCAGTACTGATATTTCTTTTGATGACTTTAAAGCTCAAATACTGCACGATTATGAAATAGCAGTGGTTAGTCGCGTTTGCAGTCTAATGGGAAGACAAGAGGTTCTTACTGGAAAGGCCAAGTTCGGTATATTCGGTGATGGAAAAGAATTGCCACAATTGGCCATGGCAAGGTCATTCAGAAAAGGTGATTTTAGAAGTGGTTATTATAGAGACCAGACATTCATGATGGCTTTGGGATTATTAAGCCCAAAAGAGTTTTTCCACGGTTTGTATGCAACAACTGATTTGAAAAAGGAGCCAATGAGTGCCGGGAGGCAAATGGGAGGTCATTTCATCACCCACAGTCTTAATGAGGATGGTACGTGGAAAGATCTGACCGAACAAAATAATAGTAGTGCTGATATTTCTTGTACAGCAGGCCAAATGCCTCGGTTATTGGGCTTGGCCCAAGCATCGAAAATATATCGGAATTTACCGAATCTAGATTCATCCAAATTCTCAGAAAAAGGGAATGAAGTCGCTTGGGGCACCATAGGTAATGCCAGCACAAGCGAAGGAATGTTTTGGGAAACCATAAATGCCGCGGGCGTGCTTCAAGTTCCCATGATCGTAAGTGTTTGGGACGATGAATATGGCATATCAGTACCTGCAAAATATCATACTACGAAAGAAGATATTTCAAAAATACTCAGTGGTTTTCAAAGGGATAAAAACCACAAAGGGTATGATATACTAAAAGTCAAAGGTTGGGATTATACCGCCTTGATACATGCCTATGAAAATGCATCTGATATTGCAAGGGAACAGCATGTACCCGTTTTGATACATGTAACCAACCTTACCCAACCACAAGGCCACTCTTCTTCTGGATCCCATGAGCGGTATAAAAATCAGGAACGCTTACAATGGGAAAAAGAGAATGATTGTAATGCAAAATTCAAAGAATGGATTTTAGAAATGGGCATTTCTACCGAGGAGGAGCTCTCCCAACTAGAACGTGGAATACGCCAAAAAGTTAGAACTGCAAAAAAAGAGGCATGGTCAGAGTTCTTGGCTGAACATAAGGCCATGAAGAAAACCTTGGTCGCACATTTGGAAAATGTCGCTAAGAAGAGTTCAAATAGTAGGTTTATAAACAAATTAAAGAACGACTTAATTGCCATTGAGGAACCTTTAAAGAAAGATTTAGGGGTTATTTCACGTAAAGCGTTGCGTTATGTATTGGGCGAGGAATCAAATGAAAAAAATACCTTGATAAATTGGGTAAACCAATTTTTAGAGGACATGCAACCAAAATTCAGTAGTCATTTATACAGTGAAAAACCGAATAAGGCCACTAATGTTCAAGAAGTGAAACCTACATTCGACACACAATCAGAACAGGTTGATGGTCGTATCATACTTAGGGATAATTTTGATAAACTTTTTGAAAAGTATCCAGAAGCGCTGGTTTTCGGTGAAGATAGTGGAGCTATCGGAGATGTAAACCAAGGTTTAGAAGGGCTTCAAAAAAAGTATGGTGAAATACGTGTTACCGACACCGGAATTCGTGAAGCAACCATAATAGGCCAAGGCATTGGATTGGCACTTAGGGGATTAAGGCCTATTGCAGAAATTCAATACCTTGATTACATTTTTTATGCCTTGGTACCGCTCACAGATGACCTAGCAACACTTCGCTATAGGACTTTAGGCAAACAAAAAGCCCCGTTGATTGTTAGAACGCGTGGCCATAGACTTGAAGGCATTTGGCACTCTGGTTCTCAAATGGGTG
Source organism: uncultured Maribacter sp. (assembly GCA_965367725.1). Lineage (GTDB taxonomy): Bacteria > Bacteroidota > Bacteroidia > Flavobacteriales > Flavobacteriaceae > Maribacter_A. The sequence continues at coordinate 4,321 of CBDUKE010000057.1, forward strand.
GATTGATCCACCTCTTGCGGGGCATGTATATTCTTGCTCCTAGGAATATGACCCAAGCTGCTGGTTTTTATAATACATTAATGAAGAGTGACGAACCTGCTTTAGTCATAGAGAGTTTAAATGGTTATCGACTCAAAGAAAGAAAGCCTACCAACCTTGGTGAGTTCTGTACGCCTATTGGCGTAGTAGAAACGTTGAAAGTAGGTAGTGATATTACACTGGTTTCTTATGGTTCTACAATTAGAATTGTACTCCAGGTGGCCAAGGAACTGGCAGAAGTAGGTATTGATGTCGAAGTAATTGATGCGCAAACATTATTGCCTTTTGATATTAATCATGACACCCTAAAAAGCATTAAAAAAACAAATAGGTTATTGGTCATTGATGAAGATGTGCCAGGAGCGTGTTCCGCTTACTTACTCAATGAAATCATTGAAAAACAAGGTGCCTATAATTATTTGGATTGCGCACCGCAAACGTTGACAGCTAAGGCGCATAGACCGGCCTATGGTACAGATGGCGACTATTTTTCAAAACCCAATGCAGAGGATATATTTGAAAAGGTCTATGAAATAATGCATGAAGCAAATCCCGATGGATTTCCGAAGTTGAGATAAGTAGTAATAAAATAGTAGCATTAAAAAACCCCACCTAAGAGTGGGGCTTTCTTTTATTAGTTTTTAATTTCCTTTTCCATTTCTTTAACAGTAGGTTCAAGTGGGTTTCCATCGGCATCAATCTCTATTATAGTATCAAATCCAAGTTCATCCAGTTTGCTGGCAATCTTGGCCCTATCCCCTACCATAAACCAATTAATAGCATCTGGCTTAACTACCGTTTTGCTAACCTTGCTAATATCGGCGATGGACAGATCACGGACATTCTGATCATATTTTTGGTAATAGTCATCGGGTAAGTTATAACGCACCAAATTGGCAACAGAACTATTAACAGCACTATTGGTTTCCCATTGTCCTGGCAATTTTAAAACCTGATTGGTTTTGACCTTATCCAATTCTTCCTGTGTTGCTGGTTTATTGGTCACAAACTCAGCGATTTCCCTTCTTATTTCGGTTACCGATTCCGCTGATTTATCGGTTTGAACCGGGGCATAAACGATAAACGGTCGTTCTTCTTTTGAGCCTAATACCAAACCACCAGCACCATAAGCCCAATGTTTATCCTCTCTTAAGTTCATATTGATTCGTGACGTAAAATCACCTCCTAGAATACTTATCATTTGCTCAAGGGCAATCTCAGAGACATCACCATATTTTTCAGTCAAATGACCAGCAATTATTATTGATTGAAGGGATTCTGGCCTATTCATCAGATAAAGGGTATTCTTGGTATTGGTTTTCGGTTTGGAAAAGGTAATCTCTGGCACATTTCCCTTTTTCCATTTACCCAATGCCTTTTGTAATTTACTTTTAAGTTCACTCATTTCAACATCACCTGTAACGACTATTGTGGCATTGTTGGGTTTCATCCAAGAATCATAAAACTTCAATATATCATCCCTAGTTAATTTTTCAACCGTTGCTTCATAACCTGTTCCTGAGAACGGATTACTGTAAGGATGTCCTTCGCCATATAACAGCTTATTCATTACCCTAAGCGCCATTGGAAATGGCTGTGATTTTTCATTCTTTATATTATTGATCTGTTCAGTCTTTAACCTATCAAATTCCTTGACTGGAAAAGCAGGATTTAATACTACGTCGGCGAAAAGATCAATACTGGCATCCAAACTTGGTTTTAAGGTGTTCATATAAACCGTTGAATTATCCTGATTAGAGAAGGTACTTATACTAGCTCCCAATAACTGAAGTTGCTCATTGATTTCTAGGGAAGTAAGGTCTTTTGTACCCTCATCCAATAAATTCATGGCCAATGCAGCGGTTCCTGGGCTTGCCAAATAGTCCGTTTTATAGCCTGCATCAAGCATTAATCGCATTACAACAGTAGATACCCCTTCTCTTTTGGCCAGTACAATATTCAGGCCATTAGCTAATTTTTCTCTTTGCAATTCCGGGAATTTAGAACTTTTCGGCGTTCCAAGTTCTGGAAGTTTTGAACGATCAACGGTAGATTTTTCGACGGTATATTCTGGAAATGGATTGCATACCAAGGTATGCTTGCCACGGCTTAACCATTTTTTGGCAGTAGCCTTTATGTCTTCAATTGTAGCATCTTCTACAAATTTTAATTGTTTTTTATAATAGGATGCATCTGCATGATAGGTTTCGTTTGAAGCTAAAATATCAGAAACACCGCCGAAGCCTCCAATGCGTTCCAAACCTTTTATAAAACTTGAGAAATAAGCCGCCTTAACTCTTTTTAACTCAGCTTCAGTAGGTCCTTCATTAATCAACTTATCAATTTCCGCCTGCAATTGCATTTGAACCTTTTCGGCATCAACCCCAGGTTTTACATTGGCCCAGGTTATGAAGTTACTTGCTATCTCGCTAGATGCTTGGAAAGAAACCACAGAACTTGCTGTTTGGTCTTCATATACCAGTTTTTTGTATAATCGCGAGTTTTTACCGGTCGATAAGATTGAAGAGATCAGATCAAAATGAATATCTTCCTTGGCCCCAAACTGTGGGGTGTTCCATGCAAATAAAATCCTTGTTTCTGGTACTCTATCCTGATATACTTGATAGGTGTCCCCATTGTGCACTGGAATATTCACTTCTTGCCTTTCAATAGTAGGTCCAGCAGGGATATCCCCAAAATAATTCAATACTTTTTTATAAACCACTTGTGGGTCTATATCCCCAGCAACCGCTACAACTGCGTTAGCGGTTCCATAATATGCCTTGAACCACTCATGAACATCTTCTAAAGAAGCGGCATTCAAATCTTCCATCTCTCCAATTACCGTCCATGAATATGGGTGACCTTTTGGATACATGGCTTTTGTCAACAAATCCCATTGCTTGCCATAGGGTTGGTTTTCTCCCTGACGCTTTTCATTTTGGACAACCCCTCTTTGTTCGTCAAGCAACTCTTGATCTACTGCTCCCAATAGGTGGCCCATACGATCAGATTCCAAAAACAATACTTGGTCTAAAGCTGATACTGGTACATTCTGAAAATAATTGGTTCTATCTGTATTGGTAGTTCCATTAAGATCCGTACCTCCAATACGCTCCAAGGCTTGAAAATAATCATCATTGAAATTCTCACTGCCATTGAACATTAAATGTTCAAACAAGTGGGCAAATCCACTTTTACCTGGCTTTTCATTCTTGGAACCTACATGGTACCAAACATTAACAGCAGCAATTGGCGCTTTATGATCTTCGTGTACCAAGAGTGTGAGTCCGTTTGGCAATACAAACCGTTCATAGGGTATCTCGATTTTATCGGCCTTAAATTCAAAAGATTGGGCATGCTGTGTTTGCGAAACAAAAAGGAAGCATAATACTACAAATACAATTTTCTTCATGAATGATGATTTATTGGATTAAAAAATGATGAATTCTTAAATATAACATTAACTGGAATCTATATCAACTTTAAACCAACTTTTTGGTTTATTAAAAATTTGGTACTTTTAAATGCTTCAAATTTGAATCTTATGAAAAATAACCTTCAAACCAACATAGGTTTGGCACTACTAAGAATTGTTCCTTCTATACTATTGTTGACACATGGTATTCCAAAATTCCAAAAATTAATAAGTGGTAATTTCGAGTTTGGGGATCCGTTAGGGATTGGTGAAACCCCTTCATTGTTCTTGGCCGTTATTGGTGAATTTGTATGCCCTATTTTGATTATTATTGGTTTCAAAACGCGCTGGATGGCTATTCCGCCTGCGATTACCATGTTGGTGGCCGGGTTTATAGTGCACGCAGCGGATCCCTTTGGCACTAAGGAAAAAGCTTTTTTATTCCTAACATTCTTTATTGCCATCATTATCCTAGGACCTGGAAAGTTTAGTGTTGACAGGAAATAACTAGAATATCCTTGCCATGAGTTCTTTTAAAAGGTCGGATTGTGGAATGGCCGTTGCCCCTACCCCTTTACCCTTTAAATCCATTTCCCGTAAATGGGATATAATGGAACTTACTTTTTTCATTGGGTAATTCTTGGCTGCAATTTGGTACTCACCTACGAAATACGGATTAACCCTAAGGGCACTGGCTACATTTTTTGGAGAATGGTCATTTAAACCATGATATTGCAATAACTGGGAGAAAAAGTTATGCAATAAAGATACAGTCAACACGAACGGATTGTCCTTGGGATTTTGGGCAAAATAATTGATTATTCTTGCAGCTTTTAATACATCCCTTTCTCCTATGGCCTTCTTGAGTTCAAAATTATTGTAATCTTTACTGATGCCAATATGCTCTTCGATATCCGCAGGCGTTATCTGACTTTCCTTTGAAAGTACCATGGTTAGCTTATCGAGCTCTTTACTGATTCTACTTAAATCAGTTCCCAAATATTCAACCAGAACAATTGCGGCTTTATGTGAAATACTATACCCTTTACCATGAAGAACTTTTCTCAACCATTCAGATACCTGGTTTTCATAAAGCTTTTTACTTTCAAACAAAACACCATGTTTGCTTACGGATTTATATAATTTTTTACGTTTATCTAGCTTCTTATATTTATAGCAGATAACCAAAACTGTTGTCGGCTGCGGATTTTCAGCATAGTCAACAAGTTGCTCTATGGTACGTGATAATTCCTGGGCTTCTTTTACAATAACCACTTGTCTTTCGGCCATCATGGGATAACGCTTGGCATTGCCTACAATTTCATCGATACTCGCTTCTTTACCATAGAGAACCATTTGATTGAAACCCTTTTCCTCCTCTGATAAGACATTTTTTTCAATGAACTGCGATATTTTGTCGATATAATAGGGTTCCTCTCCAAACAGAAAATAAATGGGCTTAATATTTCCCTTTCGTATGTCAGCAACAATTTGTTTTACTTCATCCATTCAAAAAAAATCATCAAATTTGCGTCATGCAATCCCTTAACTTTCCGGTCTATGACTTTCGTTTCAAAAATAGCGAAAATAAAGTCCATATTTTTGATACTATCCGTAAAAAGTTTGTTGTTCTACAACCCGAAGAATGGGTACGGCAAAATGTTGTTCAATTCTTGATTCATCAGAAGAAATACCCTAAAAGTCTTATCAATGTTGAAAAGCAATTAACAGTAAATACCCTTAAAAAACGCTACGATATTGTCATTTTTGATTCATTGGGAAATATAACATTACTAGTGGAATGCAAGTCGCCCAAAATAACAGTGAATCAGGAAACCTTTGACCAAATCGCCAAATATAACATGCATTTAAAAGCAGAATTTCTTATGGTCACCAATGGTCTTCGGCATTTTTATTGCAAAATGGACTATAGTAAAGAAAAATATACCTTTTTGGAACAAATTCCTGATTTTAGCCGTTAATTTGCAAGCGTTTTGAGATTTGCTATTGTCATACTTAATTGGAATGGAGAGGTACTTTTGGAAAGATACCTCCCTTCGGTTATTCAATATTCTGGTGATGCCGACATCTACATGGCCGACAATGCATCGACCGATCATTCAGTTGATTTTGTAAAGTCGAATTTCCCGCAGATAAAAATAATCCAAAACAGTGTTAACGGTGGTTTTGCAAAAGGCTATAATGATGCTTTGCGTTCAGTGGATGCGGATGTGTTCTGTCTTTTGAATTCTGATGTTGAGGTAACCGAAAATTGGTTGGAACCAATAAAAGACGGATTTAAAACCTTAAAAGATGCGGCCATAATACAACCAAAGATTTTGGACCTGATGCGTAAGGAGTATTTTGAATATGCTGGGGCAGCAGGTGGCTTTATCGATCAGTTGGGTTACCCATTTTGCCGCGGTCGTATTTTTCAGGAATTGGAAAAAGATACTGGCCAATACGATGATATTAAAGAAATTTTTTGGGCTACAGGTGCCTGTATGTTCATCAAAAGTGAAGTTTATAGGAGCCTCGATGGCTTTGATGAAGATTATTTTGCACATCAAGAAGAAGTTGATCTTTGTTGGCGGGCCAAGAATGAGGGTTATAAAGTTTATTATATAGGAGCTTCAAAGGTTTACCATTTAGGAGGTTCGACCTTAAGTAATATGAATCCTAAAAAAACGTATTTGAACTTTAGGAATTCACTTTTCTCAATAACAAAAAACCTCCCAAGAAGAAAAGCCCTTCTCATTATATTCTTAAGGCTTTTATTGGATGCGGTTGCAGGAATTCGATTTATCTTTCAATTTAAGTTTAAACACTGTTTTGCCATAATAAAGGCACATTTAGCTTTCTACGTTAAATTTCGTCGAATGTACAGAAAGCGTGAAAAGCACAATTTTATAAAAAAATACTACATCACAAAGTCCATAGTATGGTCTCATTTCGTACATCACGTAAAGAATTTTAACATTTTAGTAAAAGATTAACTAATTTTGCCGAATCTAAGGCTGTCTAATTGTATAATTTTGAGGCTGAATTAGAAGGATCGGTAGATTTACAAACAATTAATACTAGTTATACACATCATTATGAAAAAAATTATTTTAGGCTTATTAGGAGTAACACTTTTGTTATCATCATGTGTTTCACAAAAGAAATATGCAGATTTAGAGGCCCAGCACAAACAAGCCCAAGATTTGCTGAATTCTGCGACGGTTAAATTAAACAGTTGCCTTGAAGATAAAGCGACGGCAACATCAAAATTGCAAACTCTTGAGGATCAAAATGCTTTCTTAAAGGCGAACAACCAAGATTTGATCAACAACATGGGTAACTTGACTACCCTAACGACTAAAGGTGCTGAAAACCTTGAAAAATCATTGGAAAGCCTTCAAGAAAAGGATCTTACCATTCGTAAATTGCAAAATGCCATTACTCGTAGAGATTCTGTAAACCTTTCATTGGTACAGAGCTTAAAAGGTGTTCTAGGTAATTTGGATGACGAGGATATTCAAATCAGTGTTGAAAAAGGTGTTGTATTTGTTTCTATCTCTGATAAATTATTGTTCAGCAGCGGAAGCTATAATATAACCAACAGAGCTAAGGAAGTATTGGGAAAAGTTGCCAAAGTGGTTAACAACAAACCAGATTTTGAGTTCATGGTTGAAGGCCATACGGATGATGTCCCTTACAGAAAAGGTGTTTTATTGGATAACTGGGATTTAAGTGCCAAACGCGCCACTGCTGTTGTTCGTATATTACAGAATGATTACGGTGTAGATCCCAAGCGTATGACCGCAGCTGGTAGAGCAGAATATATTCCTATCTCAGCTACTGAAAAATCAAAAAACAGAAGAACGAGAATCGTGGTTCTTCCAAAGCTTGATCAATTCTATAGTATGATCGAGGAAGGTATGAAAGATCCTGCCATCAATAATTAGACAAAATAATAGTATAAATAAAAACCGCCCTGAAACTATCAGGGCGGTTTTTTTTTGTTTAAAAATGCCGTATTAAAAAATATCCACACTGCCTTTGCCTTCGCGAATAATTTCAGGTTCACCTTTCGAGAGATCAATAACCGTTGAAGCTACATTATCGCCATATCCCCCATCGATAACAACATCGACAAGATTTCTCCATTTTTCATAAATCAGTTCTGGATCGGTAGTATATTCCAGAAGTTCATCTTCATCATATATTGAAGTGGATACTATAGGGTTTCCCAATTCCCTGACCAAGGTTTGGGCAATATTATTAGCTGGGATACGGATACCCACAGTTTTCTTCTTCTTAAAATCCTTTGGCAAACTATTGCTACCTGGTAAAATGAATGTATAAGGTCCTGGCAAGGCTCTTTTTAAAATTTTAAAGGTCGCTGTGTCTATTTGTCGAACATGATCTGATAAGTTACTTAGATCGGCACAGATAAAGGACCAATTGGCCTTTGCCAATTTAATTCCCTTAATTCTCGCTATTTTCTCCAAGGCTCTGCTATTGGTAATATCACAACCTAGACCATAAACCGTGTCGGTTGGGTAAATAACAAGTCCACCCTTTCGTAGCACTTGGACTACTTTGGCGATTTGCTTCGGATTGGGATTCTCTTCGTATATTTTTAAAAACTGGGCCAATTATTTTACTTTAACTTGATAAAACTTCCAACTTCGCAAACCGAAGCAATAATTTTTTAATATCGCCTTGGTTAAATTTAATTTCCGCTTTTTTGTCGTTCCCAACGCCTTCAATCTTAAGGACAACTCCCTTACCAAAACGTGTATGATTGACGGCAGTACCTACTGAAAGGTTTTGATCTATAACATTGGTATTTCCAATAGGTTTAGAAAGCTCTGGTTTAAGCTTTCGTAATTTTCGGAGTTGGGTTTCATTTGGTCTGCCAACTAAAGGTGGTGTGCCTTTTTTGGGCTTTATTTGACGTAATTTACTTTTATCCACCTCGCCGAAAATATCGGCATCAATTAATGATTTATAACGATATCCCTTATCAATTGGAGTCAAGTTCTCAATATATTGTTCATCTATCTCCTCCAAAAATCGACTCGGTTCCGCATCAATCAATTTGCCCCAACGATATCTATTTTGGGTATAGGTCAAATAAGCTTGGCTTTCTGCCCTTGTCAGCGCCACATAAAAAAGTCGCCGCTCCTCTTCAAGCTCACTACGCGTATTCATGCTCATGGCAGACGGAAATAAATCCTCTTCCATCCCAACAATATAAACATAAGGGAATTCGAGACCTTTAGCCATATGAATGGTCATTAATGCTACACGGTCATCATCGCCGGTGTCTTTGTCCAAATCGGTTGCCAAGGCTACATCTTCCAGGAACTCACCAATATCACCCGTGGCATCGGCTAATTCTTTCTGACCTTCAACAAAATCCTTTATCCCGTTAAGAAGTTCTTCTATATTCTCCATTCGGGCAATCCCCTCTGGAGTACCATCTTTTTTAAATTCAAGAAGAATGCCTGTTTTCTTTGCGACATGTTCCGCAAGGGCAAAAGCATCTACGCCTTCATTCATGATTTGAAAACTCTTGATCATGGTTACAAAATCTTCCAGCTTTCTTTTTGTTCCCGTATTGATTTTAAGATCAATCCGGTCCAAATTCTCAATGACCTCAAAAATGGAACGCCCATAATGGTTTGCTGCCACCACCAATTTATCAATGGTTGTTTGCCCTATTCCTCGTGTTGGAAAGTTTATAATACGTTTAAGGGCTTCCTCGTCTTTAGGATTGATAACCAGTCGTAGATACGACAATACATCTTTAATTTCCTTGCGCTGGTAAAAAGAAAGTCCACCATAAATACGATAAGGTATATCCCTTTTTCTAAGGGCGTCTTCAATGGCCCTGGATTGTGAATTTGTACGGTACAATACTGCAAAATGGCCATTTGGAAGTTGGTTTTGCATTTTATTCTCAAAAATGGACCCCGCTACAAACCTTCCCTCCTCTGCATCGGTAGTACTTCGATGTATTTTTATCGCAGCCCCCTCATCATTGGCCGTCCAAACCACTTTTTCAAGTTGGTTTTTATTTTTCGCAATGATGGAATTTGCGGCATTCACAATATTCTTGGTAGACCTATAATTTTGTTCCAAGCGGTACATGCCCACATTATCATAATCTCGCTGAAAGTTCAATATATTAGTGATATTGGCACCTCTGAACGAATAGATGCTCTGTGCATCATCACCAACGACGCATATATTTTGATACCTATCGGAAAGCGCTTTAACAATTAAATACTGTGAATGGTTGGTATCTTGATACTCATCGACCAAAATGTACCTGAACCTATCTTGGTATTTCATCAATACCTCAGGAAACCTAGTCAAGAGTTCATTGGTCCGTAGTAATAGATCATCAAAATCCATAGCGCCTGCCTTGAAACAACGATTTACATATTCCTCGTAAATATCCCCCAGTCTTGGACGTTTCGCCATGGCATCGGCTTCAATCAATTCAGGATTTTGCAGATAAGCCTTCACCGTTATCAAACTGTTCTTATAGGACGATATTCGATTTTGAATCTGTTTATATTTATAGATATCCTTGTCAAGCCCCATTTCCTTGATTATGGATGATATCAGTCTTTGGGAATCCTGTGTATCATAAATGGTGAAATTACTTGGGTACCCCAATTTATCCCCATCAAAGCGCAATAGTTTTGCGAAAACAGAATGGAAAGTTCCCATCCATAAATTTTTTGCTTCTGAATTTCCAACAATATTAGCGATCCGTTTTTTCATTTCCCTTGCCGCCTTATTGGTAAAGGTCAAAGCCAAAATATTAAAGGAATCAACGCCTTGCGCCATTAGGTGGGCAATACGATAGGTTAAAACCCTTGTCTTTCCAGACCCTGCCCCGGCAATAACCATTAGCGGCCCGTCTTTATGCAGTACAGGTGCCTTTTGGGCATCATTCAAATCGTCAAGAAAGGTTTTCAAAATTTTATGAAATTTAGAACCGTGAATTTAGCTATAATTCAGTGTATCCTAAAATCTTCTCCCAATAATTATGAACAATGAAAATAGATTATTCTTCTAATTTGAATATATTTAAGGATTCAAAAAAACAACATGCTTAGATTCGTAAAAACCCTCTCCTTACTGACTTTCACATTTTGTATTACCCTCGCTGCGCAAACTAAAAAATCAGGGCCTATCATTACTGATTTTGGGGAAGTTTATGAAATCACTAATCCCGATTATAAAATTGATGACAAAGTGGAGTTGAAAGCCGTTTTTGATATCATGAATTCACCTGAAGGTCATAATCAAATAAATGCCACTATTGAAACCGCTGCTCGTTTTTTGAACATGCATGCCCAAAGTGGGGTCCCGGCAGATCAGTTAAAATTTGCCTTGGTTGTACATAATAAGGCTTCGAAGGATATAATTACCAATGAAGCCTATCAAAAGCGATATGGCACCAACAATCCCAATTATGATTTGGTACAGGCATTATTGAATGCTGGTGGACAAATCATTTTTTGCGGACAATCCTCCTTATCTAGAGGTTTTCCCAAAGAAGAACTTATTGACGGAGTGCAATTTTCGCTTTCAGCAATGACAGCATTGATTCAATTACAAAATGAAGAATATAGACTTATTAAATTTTAAATAATTACTTATGAATAAATGTATTAGTATGGCGCTGCTTCTTTTTGGAAGTTTTGCAGTGGCCCAAACATCAAGCCTCGATAAGGATTACAATGCTATTGAAAGCAAGGTGATTGAATGGAGAAGGGAAATCCATCAAAATCCTGAACTATCAAATCGAGAGTTTAAAACAGCGGAAAAAATAGCCAACCATTTAAAGTCATTGGGTATAGAAGTACAGACTGGTATAGCCCATACAGGGGTTGTTGGTATACTAAAAGGAGATCAAGATGGTAAGGTTGTCGCACTTAGGGCAGATATTGATGCGTTACCTGTTTACGAGCGAAATGACCTTCCTTACAAATCTAATGTTACATCCGAATTTATGGGTGAGAAGGTTGGTGTGATGCATGCTTGTGGGCACGATACCCATACGGCTATGCTAATGGGAGTTGCTGAAGTACTTTCCAATAACAAGGATAAGATAAAAGGCACCGTGAAGTTTATTTTTCAACCTGCCGAAGAAGGGCCACCACCTGGGGAAGAAGGAGGAGCATTATTAATGGTCAAGGAAGGGGTATTGAAAAACCCTGATGTGGATGCCATTTTTGGACTGCACATTAATTCACAAACCCCTGTAGGCGTTATTCGCTATAAATCTGGGGGAACGATGGCGGCCGCACAGAGTTTTACCATTAATGTAAAAGGAAAACAAAGCCATGGATCCCAACCTTGGTCTGGCGTGGATCCTATCTTGATCAGTGCCAAGATCATAGACGGACTACAGACTATAATCAGTCGAGAGATCAATTTGACCAACGAAGCGGCAGTAATAACCGTAGGGAAAATCAAAAGCGGGGTTCGATTCAATATTATCCCTGAAAGTGCTGAAATGATCGGGACAATACGAACCTTGGATTATGACATGAAAGACCACATCAATAAAAGAATGATGGAAATGGTTCCCGCAATTGCAAAAGCCTATGGTGGTGAGGCTACTGTAGAAATTAGGGATGCAACGGACATAACCTATAATGACCCAGCATTGGTTGAACAAATGTTGCCAACAATGAAACGTATTGCAGGTGATGCCAATACACAAACACAAAAAGCGGTAACGGGAGCTGAGGATTTCTCTTATTTTCAAAGAGAAGTACCCGGGTTCTTCTTTTTCTTAGGAGGAATGACGCCAGGTACTACGGAATCTTTTCCACACCATACCCCTGATTTTCTAATCGATGACAGTGGTTTACTCTTAGGGGTGAAAACACTCACAGAAATGAGTTTGGATTATTTAAACCTATAAATTATTGGTGATTTTCTAATAATAGTTGAAGGTGGATTGAATTTCGCCTTCAACTTTTTTTATATATAAACTAATTGTATGAATATGGAAACCTTTCTTGATGTTTTAGTCGATATTGCTTGGTGGGGATGGCTTTTGATATTTATAAGCATCATTGCTATTCGTGATATCTTTTTTCAACGTGCCCATACCCTTTCACATAACTTTCCCATTGTGGGACATTTACGTTATTGGCTTGAAAGTATTGGACCAGAAATGAGACAATATTTCGTGGCTAATAACAGGGAAGAGCTTCCTTTTAATAGAATTGAACGAAGTTGGATATATGCTTCTGCCAAAAGGGAGAACAATTACGAAGGTTTTGGTACAGATCGCGATATTTATGCACATCAACATATTTTTATAAAAAATCGGATGATGTCCTACAAAGTGGGCCCTGATCATCCCAATGTAAAGGACAAAACCTTTCTTCCTTGTGCGAAGGTAATTGGAGCATATAATAAGCGTAATAAGCCTTACAGACCAGCTTCAGCTATTAATGTTTCTGCGATGAGCTTTGGGTCACTATCAGCTGCTGCAATTGAAGCCTTAAATGTAGGAGTCTCAAAAGCCAATGCATACCATAATACGGGCGAAGGCGGATTATCTCCTTACCATCAAAAAGGTGGGGATGTCATCTTCCATTTTGGGACTGGCTATTTTGGGGTAAGAAGTAAGAATGGCAATTTTTCCATGGAAAAATTAAAAATACTGGTAGATGAAAATCCCTGTATCAAAGCCATCGAGATAAAACTCTCACAGGGAGCAAAGCCCGGTAAGGGCGGGGTTTTACCTGGAGCGAAAATCACTAAACAAATAGCCAAAATCAGGGGTGTCGAAGTTGGTAAGGATGTTCTTTCCCCTGCTACACACAAAGCATTTGACACTGTACCTGAATTATTACAACTCATTGAAGACATAGCTGAACAAACAGGATTGCCTGTGGGTATTAAAGGTGCCATCGGAAAGCTAGATCAATGGGAAGAATTGGCCAATCTTATGGTTGAAACAGGAAAAGGACCTGACTTTATTACGGTAGATGGTGGTGAAGGCGGTACAGGCGCCGCACCTCCTAGTTTTGCCGATCATGTCTCGCTACCCTGGGTTTACGGATTTTCCAGTCTTTACAAATTGTTTTTAGAAAAAAAGCTAACGGATCGCATTGTCTTTATTGGCAGTGGCAAATTGGGTTTTCCTGCAAAGGCGGCCATGGCTTTCGCATTAGGTGCAGATTGTATAAATGTAGCCCGTGAGGCTATGATGAGCATAGGTTGTATTCAAGCACAAATTTGCCATACGAATCGTTGTCCATCAGGTGTCGCGACCCAAAATAAATGGCTACAAGCAGGAATCAATGTGCCTTTAAAATCAGATAGATTGGCACAGTATTTTAAGACTTTTCGAAAAGAATTGATAGAAATAACCCATGCTGCAGGTTACGAGCACCCCTGTGAGTTCACTATGTATGATATTCAGGTGAATGTTGATGACGATTTTCTACACAGTGATTTACAATCAACTTATGGGTATGAAAAGGCAAAAGTAAATTTCAATGGAATGTCGGAACTTTATAAATGTCCTCATCTTGGGGGCCAACATTTTCATGAGACCGCCGAATAATTTACTTTTGTAAAAATATTTTTAATACTATTCTTAACGATTAGAGCCTATGAAGCCAATTATACTTACATTATCTATATTATTAGCATCCACTTCCTTTTTGTTTGCGCAGCGAAAAAGTGATCTAATTCTGCAAATCGACGCACTAAAGACTGAATTGGATTCTACCAAATCTGTAGTTGCCCAAGCTAAAAAGAATGAGAGAATAGGATTGGCCCGAGCAGAATCTTTTGAAACCCAGGTAAAAGAACTCCAAGATGCCAATGCAACGCTATTAAAAAACCTCAATAGTTTTGCAGAAGTATCTAACAAGAACTCGACGAACATCAATAAGGTAATGGCTAAACTTGAGGAGAAAGAGAATCAGTTGAAGGCTATCAACAATACCATAGCTTCAAACGATTCAACAGCACTCGTAGTTTTGACCAATGCCAAACAAACCCTCGGTGAGAATGCCAGAATCGGTGTCAGTAATGGTTCTGTGATCATCGCATCCAAACTGGAATCCCTTTTTGATACGACTACTGGGGTTACAGTTATTGCAGAAGGGGTGACCTGGCTAGAAAAGATAGCCGGTATCCTAAATGCAAACCCTAAGGTTTCAATAACCATAGAAGGACTTAGTATGACCGGTGAATTGGATGCAGCAGCCAATCAGGCTTCTGCGATCGGTGCAGTGCTTCAACATCAATTTTCCATTGACCCCAATAGAATTGACTCTTTGGGAAAAGATGGGAATTTCAAGGAAGGTATTAATCTTAATCTTCACCCAAATTACAAGGAGTTTTATACTATGGTGAAAGAGAATATGAAGTCTTCCAACTAAAATAATACCTAATTGAAATAAGAAATACTTTTTCAAAAAAACCTGCGTTTTAATTGCGTTAACCAAACTAAATACCAATTACAATGACCGGAGATCAAATCTTTCAATTATTCGCTTATTTATTACCCTCGGTAGTGGTCGGAGCCATTGCTTTTTATTTTTTTAGAATGCATACCAATAATGAAGAAGGTAGGCGAAGGTATCTTTTGCACAAGGACACCCAAAAAAATACACTTCCGATTCGGTTACAAGCCTATGAGCGAATGGCCTTGTTCTTGGAACGAATCGCTATCCCCAGTTTGGTGGTACGTGTCGCTCCAAAGTCGCCCAATAAAAATGATTATGAAAACTTGCTGGTAAAGACCATTGAGAAGGAATTTGAGCATAATCTATCGCAGCAGATTTACATATCTGATGATTGTTGGAATATCATTAAAGCGGCTAAAAGTGCAACTATTCAAATGATCCGAAAAGCAGCGATGAGCGAAACTGATTCTGCCGACAAGTTACGTGAGGATGTCTTGAATGAAACGATGGACAAGCAATCGCCATCTGCCACTGCCCTATCTTTTGTAAAAAAGGAAATTGGGGGGCTTTGGTAAATTAAAGTTTAATGTGCTAGTTTAATGGGTTTATCAGTAAACACAGGATTTTAGCTTCACATTTTTAGTTTTGCCCACCGTCTACTGACTACTGCTTACTGTTCACTCACTACTTTTTACTGACTACTGCTTACTGTTTACTGTTTACTGTTTACTGTTTACT
>CBDUKE010000058.1:0-19606 GCA_965367725.1 uncultured Maribacter sp.
AGTTATATTTATGATATTGAAGGAAATGCTAACCTAGACTTTGTTGCAGGCGTATCAGCTTGCAGTTTGGGGCATTGCCATCCCAAAGTCATTAAGGCGGTAAAAAACCAGCTAGACAAATACATGCACGTAATGGTGTATGGCGAATTTATTCAAGAACCTGCCGTGGCATATGCCAAACTTTTGGCATCACTTCTTCCCGCCCCTTTGGAAACTACCTATTTGGTGAATTCTGGGACCGAAGCCATTGAAGGTGCCCTAAAGTTGGCCCGAAGATATACCGGTAGATCTGAAATAATTTCAGCAAATAAAGGGTATCATGGCAATACTATGGGGAGTTTGAGCATTATGGGATTTGAGGAGCGTAAAAGTGCCTTTAGACCTTTGATTCCCGATATTTCCTTTATTGATTTTAATGCTGAATCAGACCTTGAAAAAATAACCGGAAAAACGGCTGCAGTGGTACTGGAAACAATTCAGGGGGGCGCCGGTTTTATTGAACCCCAAAATGGATATTTGACAAAAGTAAGAAGACGATGTTCTGAAGTTGGGGCTTTATTGATATTGGATGAAATTCAACCAGGTTTTGGCCGTACTGGAAATTTATTCGCCTTTGAACATTATGATTGTATACCTGACATTTTGGTAATGGGTAAGGGAATGGCCTCTGGACTTCCGGTAGGTGCTTTTACTGCTTCAAACGAAATGATGGCTACATTACTGGATAACCCTAAACTTGGCCATATAACAACTTTTGGAGGCAATCCAGTAATTGCATCAGCTTGCTTGGCTACATTAAAAGAAATTACAGAAAGTGATCTTATCACAGCATCTTTGGCCAAGGAAATAGTCATACGAAAGTTATTAAAACATAAGTTTATCAAGGAAATCAGGGGTAAGGGACTCATGCTGGCTTTGATTATGGAAAGCGCTGAAATTGCAGATCATCTTATTTCAGCTGCGGCCAAAAAGCACCTTATCTTATTCTGGCTTTTATTTGAAAAAAAGGCGGTAAGAATATCACCTCCGCTTACTATATCCTATGATGAAATCGAAAAAGGTTGCCAAATCATTCTTGAAATATTGAACGATTTTAAACAATAATTTGTTAACTAATTTGTTAATAATATAGCCCAAGTCGGGAATTTTAAGAAGTCTCAATAGACTATTTTTAATTCCATAGAATAACCAAACAGTTCCTATGGCGTTAGATGCTAACGAAAGGCCAAATCAGCCGATTACAAAGTTTGAATCAATGCTTAAGACAGATGATGTCTACTTCTTTGATGCTGAAGACTTTGAAGATATAATTCATCACTACCTTAATCATGGTAAAATAGCATTGGCTAAAAAGGCCATTAAGATTAGTTTGAAGCAACATCCAGACTCCATAGAACTCAAACTATTGGATGTAGAAGTGCTTGTTTTCGAGAATAATCTTGATATGGCCGAGCAACTTTTAGACAAACTTCAAATAATTGATAGTGCCAATGAGGAGATATACGTACAAAGAGCGAATATCTATTCAAAAAAAGATAATCATGAAGCTGCGGTCACTTTATTGAAAAAGGCACTTGAACTTGCAGCGGATAGCTATGACATTCATTCGTTATTGGGCATGGAATATCTTTTCATGGATGACTTTAAACTTGCCAGGGAAAGCTTTATGAAATGCGTTGGGTTTGATGAACAGGATTATTCATCGCTATACAATGTCATTTATTGTTTTGAATTTTTGGAGGACTTTGAAGGTGCTATTGTTTATCTCAATGAATATTTAGAGCGTAATCCATATAGTGAAGTAGCATGGCATCAATTGGGCAAACAATACTTTGCCAAAAGAATGTTCAATGAAGCTTTAACCGCTTTCGACTTTGCCATTATTTCTGATGACACCTTTATTGGTGCCTATTTTGAAAAAGGCAAAGTGTTGGAAAAATTAGGTAAGTTCAATGAAGCCATTGAGAATTATGAGACAACGATAAAAATTGAAGATCCAACATCACATGCATATCTAAGAATTGGTAAGTGTTACGAACGCTTATGTAATGATGAAATGGCTAAATATTACTATTATCAAACGGTGCATGAAGATCCATTGTTGGATAAAGGTTGGTTGGCCATAACCGATTTCTATTTTAATAAGGATAATTACGATAAAGCACTTTACTATATCAATAAGGCTTTGAATATTGATGGGGAAAACCCTACTTATTGGAAGAAAAGTGCTCGGATAAATGCTGCACTCCAAAATTTTGACCAGGCTGATTATTCTTTTAAACAGGCAGTTGATTTAGGTAATTATGAATTAGACACTTGGTTGGGTTGGGCGAGTGTTGCCAAAGAAAACAAAGACTATAATTCCGGTTTGCATATATTGGCCCAAGGTCAAGAGTTTTATCCTGAAAGTGCAGAAATATTATATAAAATCACAGGTTTACATTTATTGGCAAATGATAAAATAAATGCGCGCATACGATTAATTGACGCCCTGAAAAACAATTCTGAAAAGCTTCAAATGTTTCGAGAAGAGTTTCCACAGTATTGCGAAACAGAATGGTTCAAAAACATAATAGCAAACTACAAAAGAGCTTCTAGCTAAATAAACTACTTTTGCTTTTTTGTTTATGGAAGATCGAAACTTACTCCAGTATGTCTTTATTACCCTAAAGGGAATCGCTATGGGCGCAGCCGATGTGGTTCCTGGGGTTTCCGGGGGCACAATAGCTTTTATTTCAGGTATTTACGAAGAACTTATCACTTCTATAAATAATATAAAGCCTTCCTTGATCAAGATTTGGAAAAATGAGGGATTCCATAGTTTCTGGAAAAAACTGAATGGTAATTTTCTAGTGGCCTTGTTCCTTGGGATATTTATCAGTCTATTTTCACTGGCCACATTGGTAAGCTGGTTGCTCGAAAATGAACCCGTTTTACTTTGGTCCTTCTTTTTCGGATTGGTAGCTGCCAGCATATTTTTTGTAGGAAAAGAAATAACCCGATGGAATATGGGTATAGTCACCATCCTGATTTTAGGAGCTGCAATCGCATATTTTATAACAACCTTACCAGCATCTGAAAATGCAACAAGTCTCCCCTACCTCTTTATGTCGGGGGCTTTAGCTGTTTGCGCAATGATTTTACCCGGCATCTCGGGTGCTTTTATCTTGGTACTATTAGGATCTTACAAAACCATCCTGGATGCGGTTCACGAGAGAAACGTTCAAGTTGTTTTAACCGTGGGCTTAGGCGCAATTTTTGGGCTATTGAGTTTTGCCAAACTCCTAAAATGGATGTTCAGTCATTATAAAAACCTCACCTTGGCGCTCTTAACGGGATTCATAATAGGTTCCTTGAATAAGATATGGCCTTGGAAACTGGTACTGGAGACCAAAATCATTGGCGATAAAGTTATTCCCTTAATGGAACAAAATGTGTCCCCTTTTAACTTCGAGGGCGATTCTCAATTAATGTTCGCCATTATCGCTGCGATCATTGGTTTTTCACTTATTTTTATACTTGAAAAAGTAGCCTCAAAAAAATAGTCATTTCTTCACATGTACGAACCTAGAACATTTTTTGACAAATTGTTTTTGGTCCTAAAAGGGCTCGCAATGGGTGCGGCCAACAAGGTCCCAGGGGTCTCAGGCGGTATTGTGGCATTTGTTGGTGGGTTCTATGAAGAATTCATCTATTCACTCCAAAAAATAAACCTAAAAG
This sequence comes from uncultured Maribacter sp., assembly GCA_965367725.1. Classification (GTDB taxonomy): domain Bacteria; phylum Bacteroidota; class Bacteroidia; order Flavobacteriales; family Flavobacteriaceae; genus Maribacter_A. The sequence goes on from CBDUKE010000058.1 coordinate 3,721, forward strand.
CGATTAAGCTTTTATTCAACGGAAGGTTCAAGAGTTTCTATCGCTATGTTAACGGCCAATTCTTAACACTTCTTATTTTTGGAATGCTGGTCAGTTATTTTAGCGTTTCCAAACTTCTCGATTATTTTCTGGAACGTAGGGAACTATTTGTATGGGCTGCATTTTTCGGAATGATATTAGGGTCTATCTATTACATTTCAAAAGATTTTAAGCACTGGCAAAGAAATACGGTTATAGCTGGATTAATAGGCCTTATTGTTGGAATATCCATTAGTTTTTTAAGCCCTGCAAGAGAAAATGACAATCTCTGGTTTATTTTTATTTGTGGCATAATCAGCGTCTCTGGGATGACCCTTCCAGGACTTTCAGGTTCATTCATACTAATTCTATTAGGTAATTATGTGTTGCTATTAGTCGATTCAGTGAATGCCCTGTACGATACATTCGCAGAAATATTGCGAGGTGATTTCAGCTTTATAAAGAACAATGAACGTTTGAATACCTTGAAAATCCTTACTGTATTCACATTGGGTTCAGCAGCAGGTTTGGTTACCCTATCCCATATTTTAACCTATGTATTAAAGCATTTTAAACACATAAGCACTGCGGTAATCATCGGTTTCATTACAGGTTCATTAGGCGTAGTATGGCCTTGGAAACGAACAATTTTCAAAACCGATGAAACAGGACAGGTATTTTTAGATTCAAACGGCAAGGAAATCATCCTGAATTACGAACGGTATTTTCCTGATTTTGGGAACTCTGAAACCTGGTGGGCCATTTTCTTTGTAATCTTGGGGATATTTATTTTATTAGGATTGGAGTGGTATGGAGAATACAGAAAAAAGTAGATTCGGGTTGGTAGGGAAGAATATTTCCTACTCTTTTTCCAAAGGATATTTTACCAAAAAATTCAAGGATTTGGGATTAGACCACCACTCCTATGAAAACTACGATCTGGCTGCAATTGAGGATTTTCAAGACCTCATCGAGTTGAACAAAGACCTAAAGGGATTGAATGTTACCATTCCCTATAAAGAGCTTGTCATCCCCTATTTGGATAAGCTAAATCCAAAAGCAGAAAAAATTGGCGCCGTTAATACGATCAAGTTCATGAAAAAAGGCCTTAAAGGCTTTAATACCGATATTTATGGTTTTAAAAAATCAATACACCCTTTTTTAAAAAAACGTCATAAGAAAGCCTTGATACTCGGAACCGGTGGGGCATCAAAAGCAGTCGCTTTTGTATTAGACGAATTGGGGATAAAATTCAAATACGTTTCTAGGCATCCAAAAATCAATCAATTTGGATACACCGATTTAAATGAGGAAGTAGTAAGGGAATATACTGTTTTAATTAATTGTACGCCTCAAGGTACTTTTCCAAACATCACAGAGAAACCAGATATTCCATATCATTTTATCACTAACAAACATTTGCTTTTCGATTTGATCTACAATCCTGAAAAAACTGCTTTTTTACTAGAAGGTGAAAAACGAGGAGCATCAATCAGTAATGGACTTAGGATGCTTGAGTTACAGGCTGAGAAGTCTTGGGAAATCTGGAATTCTTAAAATCCCCATAAAAAAAGAACTTCCATTATCTTGGGTATTCCTTATGTTGTTAGTATATTACAATAGCAATCTTACGCATAACCAACGCAAATTACGATGCAAGAAGAGAAAGATCAAGAACTACAGGAAACTGTAGGTGAGGAGAATAATTCAGAGTCCACTGAAACTAGTCAAGAACTAACAAAGAAAAGCACTGAAATAGTTACAGAGGATGTTAAATCAGTCGATATTTCTAAATCGGAAGTGGTAGCCCCTGCCAAAGAACCATCTGAATCAATCCCAAAAAAAAAATCTGATGAATCCACCAAAGAAATAGCAGAACCAACCATTGAAAAAGTATCGGATGAACCTTCCAAAGAAATAGCAGAAACAACCGCTGAAAAAAAACCTGATGAGTCTGTCAAAGAAACATCAACAAAAGAGCCTGATGAAACAAAGGAGGCTGTTTTAAATGAAATTGACGAAACGAATGCTGAGGATGCCGAGGACAAAGACAATCACCACAGACACCATATTCCCATTTTGGATTACCATGCCATGTCTATGGAGAATTTGGTTGGGGAACTTCAAAAATTAGTCAAAAATGAAAAAATTCAAGCCATCAAAAGACATATTGATGGTATTAAACATGAATTTGACCTCAAATTTCAGGAATTCATAGAGGATAAAAAAGAGGATTTCGTCAGCAAAGGTGGTAATGAGATAGATTTTAGATATAACTCGGTCACTAAGAGGCAATTCAATGAGGTGTATTCAGAATACCGTGAAAAGCGCAATCAGTATTATAAAAACCTTGAGAATAGTTTAAAGGAGAATTTAGCAAACCGTTTGGCGATTATCGATGAACTCAAAAGCTTGGTAAACGTTGAGGAAGATATCAATACCACCTACAAACATTTTAAGGATGTTCAGGAAAACTGGCGTAATGCAGGTCCAATACCCAGAAATAATTATAATGATGTATGGCGTACCTATCACCATCATATTGAAATTTTCTACGATTTTCTTCATATTAATAGAGAATTGCGGGACCTAGATTTTAAGCACAACCTTGAGGAAAAACTAAAATTGGTTGAACGCGCAGAAGCTTTGGAAAAGGAGGAAGATCTGAATAAGGCTTTTCGTGAATTACAGACTTTACACAAAATCTGGAAAGAGGATATTGGCCCTGTTGACAAAGAGCATAGGGAAGATATCTGGGAACGCTTTAGTAACGCTACCAAGGTGTTGCACCATCGAAGACAGGACTATTATAAGGATTTGGACAAAATACATGAGCAAAACCTTGAAAAAAAGAATGGGATTATTGAATCAATTAAAGCCATCTCAACAACAGTCGCTGATAATCACAAGGCTCTACAGCAACAAATAAAACAAATTGAGGAATTACGCGATGCTTTCTTTAAAGCAGGAAAGGTTCCCCAAAAGGTAAACGAGCAAACTTGGGCTAATTTCAAGGATGCCGTTAGAAATTTCAATAGAAATAAAAATGCCTATTACAAGAACCTAAAAAAGGGTCAACAAGAGAATCTTGACAAAAAACGTGAATTGTTGAACCTTGCCATTTCATTAAAGGACAGTGAGGAATGGGATTCGACCACTTCAGAAATGAAGCGAATTCAAAACGAATGGAAGAAAATAGGTCATGTACCCCGCAAGTATTCCGATAAAATCTGGAAAGAATTCAAAGATGCCTGCAATCATTATTTTGACCGGTTACATGCATTAAAAAATGAGGCCCACAAGGACGAATCAGAAAATTTTGAAAAAAAGAATGCCTGCCTTGAACGTTTAAAGGCTTTTGAGTTATCTGGTAAAAGGGACGAGGATCTTACCTCCATAAAATCATTTATTGAAGAGTGGAAAACCCATGGCCATGTACCCTATAATAAAAAGAACATCAACCAAAAGTTCAATAAAATCCTGGATGCCATTTTCAAGAAATTGGATGTAAGTAGGCAGGAATCCGAACTTTTGAAATATGGCAATAAAATTCAACAATTGGCAAATGCCGATAACGACAGGGCCATTGCCAACGAACGATCGTTTATTCGTAAAAAGATTGAAGAAAGCAAAAACGAAATTCGTCAGTTAGAGAACAATCTTTTATTTTTCTCCAACGCCTCAGAGGACAACCCCATGGTAAAAGACGTGGTTAAAAAAGTAAATAGTCATAAAGAGGCCTTGGAAACTTGGAAAGCCAAGTTGAAAAAGTTGAATGTTCTGCAACATAATCTAAATAAAGAACCTGAGGATATTCCTGAAGAAACAAAGGCCGATTCCCCAGAAGAGGAATAACGGCCTTTAATTGATTCAATTACATTAGGCTTTTTGCCTAATCTTCATATTGTTGTATTAAGAAATTAATTAAGTCAGTAGTGGTAACTATACCAACAAGCTTGCCTTTGTCGACTACTGGTATGGCATGAAACTCTTTTTTTGAAAGAATTTCGGCTACATCTTTAATAAAGGTAGTGGATGATACACTAATCAGATTTTTAGCCATGACTTGTTCTAAACTGAACATATTGTATACCATAGTATCTACAGATTCCTCATCTTCATAAACGGCATCTGCAAAACTTATGCGTAACAAATCAGTGTAGCTCAACATCCCTATTATTTTGCTCCCAGAACAAACCGGAATGTGTCTTATATGATACTTTTTAAAAAATCTTTCCGCCGTTTCAAGATTATCGGTTGTCTTCAAGGAAATGACGTTTTTGGTCATTATTGCTGAAATTGGAGTTCCTTTTTTCATTTCCGACGATTTTAAATTCAGTATTAAAAATAATGAGATAAACCTCCGAAAAGTATGATAAAAGTCATGTGTCAGGGCATATGAAATCCTTACTTTTGCCATACCTTAAAAATAACATTTCGCACTATTTCGTTTAGAAGTAAATCCTAGATTATTCTATTTTTTACCACTTCATAGAAAACCTAAACCTTAAGTTTCTTTATTCTTCGGAAATTAATGGGTGCTACGAAAAAACAGAAAAACCTTCGAATTACATAAATTGATACGGCTTAATCGAACAAAACCATAATTGATTAGGTCAGTTTAAAAATGCAATAAGAATCCGCAACGATAATTAAGTTATATTGCATTTTCATTAATAGATATTGTATTGAGAATATAGACATTATGTTTAAATGAAAATAAGTTTCTTCCATACTTTTTTACTTTTTTTGTGCATTCCTATCTATGCCCAGGAATTACCTCCGATTGTTACTTTTCCACCTGAAGAATATCAAGCTGATAATCAGAATTGGATGGTTTCCCAGGATTACTACAAGCATATTTTTGTTGCGAACAATGCTGGCCTATTAGAATTTGATGGTGCCAGGTGGAAGTTATATGAGTCTCCAAACGGTTCTATTGTAAGATCTGTCAAAGTTATTGATGATCTTGTATATACTGGAAAATATATGGAATTTGGATTTTGGAAAAAAGATGAATTCGGTGATTTACACTATAATTCATTGGTGCCTAAACTTAAAGACTCCTTAATCGATGATGAACAATTTTGGAACATACTTAAAGTTGATGATTGGGTTTTGTTTCAATCTTTGGACCGCATCTATATTTACAATACTGTTGATGAATCCATTAAAATAATTAATTCTGAAACTAGAAGAGCAAAAATTTTCAATGTTGGTAAAAGTGTATTATTTCAAAAACTGAATGAAGGAATTTATAAAATTGAAAATGGTGAATCCATTTTAGTATCAAATGATCCTATTTTTATAGATAACGCATTGGTCGGGGCTTTTCAAATTGAAAAGGAAATCCTGTTTCTTAGTGAAAATGGAAGATTTTACTTTTTGAATGATACTGGTCTCAACAAGTGGAATATTGAGGCAGATGATGAATTGTCCTTAATGAAGATTTACAGTAGTATTCAATTGAAGGATGGTAGTTTTATGTTAGGTACCATCTCAAATGGATTATACCATATTGACCCAGACGGAAATCTACTCAACAAAATAAATAAAGAAAAAGGTCTATATAATAATACTGTATTAGCAATGTTTCAAGACCAGGATGAGAATCTCTGGTTAGGCTTGGACAATGGGATAAGTGTTATAAATTTAAATTCACCTTTTTCTGAATATAAAGATCTAAAAGGGGAAGTGGGTAATGTTTACGCTGCGCAAGTTTTCAATGAGCATCTGTATATAGGAACTAATCAAGGCCTATTTTATAAAAAAGCAAATACACAAAATGAGTTTCAATTAATCAAAAAAACAGAAGGCCAGGTGTGGTGTCTTTTAGTTTTGGAAAACACATTATTTTGTGGGCACAATAATGGGACATACACCATAGATAAAGATAAGGCAAAATTGATTTCAGATTATCCTGGCACCTGGAATATTAAAAAAACAAGAGGGCACGAAAATCTATTGATTCAAGGAAATTATGAAGGTTTGAGTGTACTTGAAAAAATCAAGGGCCAATGGCAATTTAGAAATAGATTGGAAGGGTTTGATATTTCCAGTAGATTTTTTGAATTTATAGACAATGAACAATTGATCTTAAACAATGAGTATAAAGGGATCTTTAAACTAAAGTTGGATCCAGGCTTCAATAAGGTATTGAACATCGAGAATGAGTCTCCCAAGGGCTATGGGTCCAGTTTGGTTCGTTTTAATGACAATCTGCTATATACTTCAAATTCTGATAAAAGAATTTTAAAATTCAATGTAGATAAACAAAAATTCGAAGCTGACTCATTATTGACCAGCTTGTTTTATAATGCAGATGAAGATATTTTAGGAATATTGATTCCGGATCAGAAAACAAATAAGCTATGGGGTTTTTCAAATAAAAATATAATAGCTGTTTCCCCAAGTAATTTCACGAATACTCCTGAATCTTTTAAAATTCCGATCCCTGGCACTTTCAGAAGAAGTTTAGGAATTTCAGGATTTGAATTCTTGACCCATGTGGAAGACAACCGGTTTTTAATCGGAGCCTCGGATGGTTACACTATTTTGAATGTGGATAAAATAAAATCCAAGGAATTTTCAGTAAAGATTAATTCCATTTATAAAGAATACCTACATGCTCCTGAAGTTAAAGTTTCATTGAGTAAGAATTCAGAATTTCCATCGCATGAAAACAACCTTGGTTTTTCATTTAGTGTTCCAGAATTTGATAAATATGCAGAGGTAAATTACCAATACCTATTAGAAGGGGTAGATGACCAATGGAGCGATTGGTTCGATAATCCTTCCGTATCAATTAAGAATTTACGATTCGGTGACTATACATTTAAAGTTAGGGCACTAGTGGGAAATTCAGTATCCAAAAACATAGATTCCTTTGCATTTAGAATAAAAAGGCCCTGGTATTATTCGAATTGGGCAATACTAGGCTATATTTTAAGTGCATGCGTATTAATTTTTATAATTCATAAACTTTATAAATCACATTACAAAAAGCAACAAGCATTGTTGATAAAAGAAAAATTGAAAAAACTTAAACAAAAGAAACTAAAGGCCCAGAAAGAAATCGTACAAATCAAGAACGAAAAATTAGAGATGGACATAGCGAGTAAAAATCGAGAGTTGGCCATCTCTACAATGAGTATTATTAAGAAGAATGAATTCCTAAATAGCATTAAAGATCAATTAAATGAAGCTGAAAATACTCCAAAAATAAAATCGGTAATAAAGACGATAAACCGAAATATCAATAATACTGATGACTGGAAATTTTTTGAAGAAGCATTCAACAATGCCGATAAAGATTTTTTGAAGAAAATCAAATCACATCACCACGATTTAACACCTAACGATTTAAGATTATGCGCTTATCTTAGATTGAATTTAACTTCAAAAGAAATAGCACCATTACTCAATATTTCGGTCCGTAGTGTAGAGGTAAAACGCTATCGTCTACGTAAAAAAATGGCGCTTCCCCACGAAAACAGCCTTACGGACTATATTTTAAACCTTTAGGCCATACTACAAAAGTCTATTCGACCACAACATCACCTATACAAAAGGGGCTATCTTAAATAATCGTTAATTTTTTATAACGTTTGAAGATTATCGAAATCCCCATATCTTAATGGGTAATCTATCAATTATTCAATTTTCTTACATTTTTTTTGCTATGTATGTTTTTTGTAGTGGTATAATTTGAGGATTCCTATATATTATGAAATACATTGTGACTTCAAAATACACAACACATGAAGCGCATTTTTTTATTTCTTACTATTATTTGTTGCATACCAAGTATATGGGGTCAGGACCTAACAATAAGTGGAACTGTTTTGGATGCGAGTTACAATGAACCTTTACCGGGTGTAAGTATAATTGTAAAAAATACGGTAAAAGGAACCACTACAGATTTTGATGGAAACTTTACAATGACTGAAATGAATGTGGGAGATATCCTGACTTTTTCATATTTGGGATTTGTAACCCAAGAAATTACGGTAAGTAACTCCAATCCAATAACAATAAATCTTCAGGAAGATGTAAGTGCCTTGGAAGAAGTTGTTGTAGTGGGTTATGGTACACAAAAGAAGAGCAACGTAGTTGGTTCTGTAACTAGCGTTGAAGTTGATGACGCCACTTCTGTACCTACCACAAACGTATCGGAGATGTTAAGGGGTCGTGCGGCAGGTGTACAAGTTAATCTAGGCGATGCAAGACCAGGTGGATCATCTAATATTGTAATTCGGGGTAATGTTTCCGTAGCTCCAAATGGAAACTCACCGTTAATAATAGTTGATGGCTTACCATTTGACAGTTTAAATGATGTATCACCAGACGATATAGCCAATATTGAAATCCTAAAAGATGCATCTGCAACGGCAATTTATGGTTCAAGAGCATCAAATGGTGTTATACTGGTTACCACTAAAACGGGAAAGACCGGTAAAGTATCAATTAACTACCACGGCTATACAACAGTACAGACATTGAGTAAAAATTTCAATCAATATACCGGTCAGCAATACATTGATTTAAAAAGGGAAGCCAACCGTAATAGATTTACTGGAGATTACTTGAGGGATGAAAACATTTTTACTCCTTTTGAGATCGATGCCATAGATAATGGTGACTTTGTAGATTGGGAAGATTTGGTATTACAGGACGCGGTAATACAGAGCCATGCTTTGAACTTTTCAGCGGGTACTGAAAAAACCAGGATTTTTTCAAGTGTCAATTATTTCTCCCAAGAAGGTATTATCCCAAATTCTAGTTTTGACAGAGGTACCTTGAAACTGAACTTGGAGCAGCAATTAACAGATAAACTTTTGTTCAGAGGAATTTTCAACTATCAAAATTCCACACAGGATCAAGAAACAGGCGGCCTAAACTTTACTACCATTACACCCTTGGCCAAACCATTTGGCGATGAGGCCGAATTGCTCAAATTTTATTTAGGACCAACAAACACTTCTGTAAACCCTTTATGGGATCAAAGGGAATCAAGTGATGAGACCAAAACAAACCTCACTGATGTCAACCTCAGCTTAGTATACAACTTTACACCGAATCTGAGCTACACCCTAAAGACATTCTTAAGGAACAGAAATACAAATAGGGGTATTTATAGAACATCCTTGCATTCAGCAGGGGATGAAGGGGTAGATGGCCTTGGGGTTATTTCTAACCAATTATTTAAACAGGTATTGGTGGAAAACATCTTCAATTATACACCAGAGATCAATGAAAACCATAGTCTAGACCTTACTGCCGTTCAAGCCTTTGATGAACAGCGAAATGAATACACCCAAATTGACAAATCAGGATTTACCAATGATGCCCTTGGTTTTAATGGAAATGCAACTGTACTACTCAATAGCGTTAGAGACGTATCACAACGCAGATTGCTTTCATTTTTGGGTAGGCTACGCTATGGATATTTAGATCGTTATTTATTGGAAGCAACGGCCCGTGCCGATGGTGCCTCTGTTTTTGCCGAGAACAATAAATGGGGATTCTTCCCCGCAGTTTCTGTGGCATGGAAAATGCAGAATGAGCCTTTTTTACAAAGTGTGGATGCCATAAACGAAATGAAATTGCGGGTCAGCTATGGGACCACTGGAAATCAAGGTATCAATTCGTTGGAGTCCTTGGGTGTGGCCGATGACCTGCCTTATGTTTTTGGTGATCAAACCGTGGCCGGAGCAACTGCCTCCTCACGTTTGCCCAATCCAGACTTAAGGTGGGAAACCACTACTACTTTGAACACTGGTCTTGATTTTAAATTGTTCAAAAACCGCTTTGAGGGTACTGTTGAATACTATAAAGCAAACACCACTGATTTATTATTGGATAGGTCAATTGCCGGTACAACCGGGTTCAACGTAATCCGCTTTAACGCAGGTGAACTTGAGAACCGCGGCCTTGAAGCAGCTTTGACCTCTCACATAATACGAAATGATAACTTACGATGGTCTTTAGGATTGGTATTCTCAAGGAACAGGACCGAGATGCTCTCGCTAACAGGAGAACTTGATAATAATGGCAATGAAATTGATATTACGTCTTCAGGAAGACGATTATCAGTAGGTCAACCAATCAACAACATTTGGTTGCCTAAATACGATGGAATCTATCAAGAAGGTGATGACATTGCTGGTTCAGGTAACCCTTTGGCACAACCAGGTGATGTTAGGGTCGTAGATCAAGATGGAAATGGACAGATTGATAACAGGGACAATGTATTTACAAGTACAGATCCTGATTGGTATGGTTCGATCACCAATACCATTTCGTTCAAGAATTTTGACCTGTTTGCCGACATCTACATCGTGGAAGGAGCAACAAAATTAAATCCAGTTCTCGCCAATGGGGAGTTGTGGAAAGGGGCAATCAATGGAATTCGGACAACGTACTATACTCCAGAATTTCCATCGACGAACTATCCCAGACCGAAACCTGATACCCATTTACACCTTTTTCCGTTTGCGGTAAGGGATGCATCATATGTCCGATTGAGAACATTGTCATTGGGTTATAATATTCCTAATGAGACGCTTTCAAAAATTGGATTTCAAAATGCAAAAGTATATGTAACAGGCACCAATTTGTTCACTTTTACAGATTTTAAATCATATAGTCCAGAACAAAATCCGTTAAACAATAGTGGTGGAACCGCATTTCCAGAAACCAGAAATATAACTATTGGGGTCAAAGTAGGGTTTTAAAAAAAATATTATGAAAAATTTAAATAATAATATGTTATCAAAAAGCTTTTATACAATATTAGGTTGCCTTTTACTTTTCACTTCCTGCCAGGAGGATTTTTTAGAGGACAAGCTTCTTTCAAACACTTCTGTTGATTTCCTGTATTCAACCCCTCAAGGTCTGGAGTCTGCAGTGGTAGGATTATATTCCTTAAATAGGAATCTTTACGAAGACCTAAGCTTAAACGGCACATACCCACTTATTCCACAGGCCAAGAGTGATCTAGGAGTAGGAATAACCGGTGAGGCTTCACTATACAGTAGATTACTTTGGGGCGCCAGTTTGGGGGACTTCGGAACCACCTCTGGGCTTAATGCCTATTGGGTGAACTATTACAAAATAGTGGATAGGTCCAATGCCATTATTCAAGGAGCGGAGAATTTACAGGATATTGATGAAAGTAGAAAAAATCAAATCTTGGCCGAAGCCAAATGCATGCGGGCCAATTCTTATTTTATCCTGTACAGGCTCTTTAATAATATTTTTATCACCTCGGAGCCTACCACTCCTGAAAATGCTTTTGATGTGCCACAAGACAAATCCTCTGAAGCGGAAATCTTTTCGCTATTAAGGGCAGATTTGGATTTTGCCATTGCTAACCTAGAATACAACCCGGAACAGTTTGGCAGATGGGGCCAAGGTGCAGCAAGACATCTAAGGGCCAAGGTGGCCATGTGGGAAAACGATTGGACAGAAGCAGCCGCACAAGCAGATGCTATAATAAACAGTGGCAATCATAACCTAACCCCTACAACTGCTGAAGTATTTGCAGGAGAATTAGATCATTCAGAAACTTTGTTTGCCCTCAATTTTGAAAATGAAACCATTGGTGGAGGCAGTCCACATATCATGAACTGGAATGTGGTATCATCCTATGCGGATGCGCCTGGCATGATACAATCGATTGAAAATGGCGGGGCTGGCGTAGGTTTCCTATCATTGAATGATTATACCATCAATTTGCTGAATGAGGACCCCGATGACGACAGAAAGGACAATACCTATTATATTTTCAAGTATGCCTATAACGATGAGCCTTCGCTTCCAGCAGGCAAACAGTTGGGCGATCCATTGGATCTTTATGAAAATAGTGAAACCGATCAAAATGAGTTTATGCTCTATTATAGAAGACAAAACCCTGGGGTCTTGAAATTCTTTGATGAAAATGTGGAACCGACCGATAGAAATCACTTTAAAAATATTATGATCTACAGATTGGCCGAAACCTATTTAATAGGTGCCGAAGCACACATGATGTTGGGAAATAATGCCAAAGCCTTGGAATACATTAATGCTGTGCGGAATAGGGCCAATGCAGCATCTATAACCACAGTTGATCTGCAGGCAATTTTGGACGAGAGGGCCCGCGAACTTGCATTTGAAGGGCAACGTTGGTATACCCTCAAAAGAACCGGTAAATTGTATGAATTTTTGCTAGATCATATGAACAACGATAATATGAATGAGTCGTATCCTGAAGGAAATCCAAAGGTAATTCTTAGGGAGTATATGCAAAATTGGCCAATACCCCAGCAACAAATGGATCTATTGGGGCCAAGCTATCCTCAAAACGAAGGATATAACTAATGACCGATATGTTACATTAATTAAAAAATTGTGAAATGAATACGAATAGAAACACTAAAGCCAAGCTTAGTACAAGATTACCCCTTTTAGCATTAATTTTTGGATTGGGGATTATAAGCCTTATCATTTCCTGCGAAATAGAAGATGACACCCCGCCACCTTCAGCATATGTGGCACCAGAACCTTTACCAGTTGTTGAAGGTTGTCCAGAGGATCCTATAGTGAATGACATTTCTACCGGAATGGATTTTGAATGTGGAGGCCCTGAGATTGATTTTTTTGGAGAAAAGGACGGCTCCTTAACAGTCGAGTTTGTCGATAACCCAGATGCTTCTGGAATAAACACTTCAGAGAAGGTAGTTGAGTATATACAGACTGCAGGTGTAGAACCTTGGGCTGGTTTCTTTTTCGATTTGTCTAGTAAGGTAGATTTTTCTGTATATCAGGGTATTAAACTTAAAGTGTATTCACCAGCGGCTGAGCAGACTGTACTCCTAAAATTAGAGGATAGTGCTGATGGGGCAATTAATAAAGAGGTTATGGGCACTACAACGGTGGCCAATGAATGGGAAGAATTGACATTTAATTTTTCATCTAGTGATTCAGATAAATACGATAGATTGGTACTCTTTTTTGATTTCAATAGTGCCAAGGATGCACCAACGACACACTATTTTGATGACATTATTTTGGGTGAGGCAGGTGAAATTCCCCCACCAGTTGAAGCTGAAGAACCTACATCCGCTGCACCGGCCCCAATATTACTAGAAGCAGATGTAATTTCAATTTATAGTGACACATATACACCTATTACGGTTAGTGAATTACCAACGGAATGGTCTGGTTCCGATTTTGAAGAAATTCAGATTGAAGGAAACAATACCATTAAGTATTTTGATCTCGATTTCACGGGAATCGTAACAGATTATGGAAATCCTACAGATTTGACAGCTAAATCCTTTGTGCATTTTGATTATTGGACATTGGATGGAACAGAGCTAGGGATTAAGCTTGTAAATACTGGGGTTGACCCAGCACAAGAAGACTTGGAATCTGTTGGTACAGTAGTACAAGGTCAATGGGTAAGTGTAGATATAGCACTAGACGATTTTGCAATGGATAGATCTCAAGTTACTCAAATATTATTCGATAATTTAGTAGCTGGTACAGACATGACTGTTTATATAGACAACCTTTATTTCCATAATGGACAACCAACAGGGCCAACCACTGCTGCACCCACGCCAACTTTTGCAGAGGCTGATGTGATTTCAATATATAGTGACGCCTATACACCAATTACGGTTAGTGAATTGCCAACTGAATGGTCTGGTTCCGGTTTTGAAGAAATTCAGATTGAAGGAAACAATACCATTAAGTATTTTGATCTCGATTTCACGGGAATCGTAACAGATTATGGAAATCCTACAGATTTGACAGCTAAATCCTTTGTGCATTTTGATTATTGGACATTGGATGGAACAGAGCTAGGGATTAAGCTTGTAAATACTGGGGTTGACCCAGCACAAGAAGACTTGGAATCTGTTGGCACGGTTATACAAGGTCAATGGGTAAGCGTAGATATAGCACTTGACGATTTTGCAATGGACAGATCTCAAGTTACTCAAATTTTATTCGACAATTTAGTAGCTGGTACAGACATGACTGTTTATATAGATAACCTTTATTTCCATAATGGACAACCAACAGGGCCAACCACTGCTGCACCCACGCCAACTTTTGCAGAGGCTGATGTGATTTCAATATATAGTGACGCCTATACACCAATTACGGTTAGTGAATTGCCAACTGAATGGTCTGGTTCCGGTTTTGAAGAAATTCAGATTGAAGGAAACAATACCATCAAGTATTTTGATCTTGATTTCACGGGAATCGTAACGGATTATGGAAATCCTACAGATTTGACAGCTATGACCCATGTACATTTTGATTATTGGACTGCTGATGGAACAGAGCTAGGGATGAAGCTTGTAAATACTGGGGTTGACCCAGCACAAGAAGACTTGGAATCTGTTGGAACGGTTATGCAAGGTCAATGGGTAAGTGTAGATATTCCATTAGACGATTTTGCAATGGATAGATCTCAAGTTACTCAAATATTATTCGATAATTTAGTAGCTGGTAATGCAAGCATTACTGTGTATATAGATAACCTTTATTTTTATAAATAGACAGCATTTATTTCTTCCAATAGCCCAATAACGCTATAAAAAGAAAAAGATACAGCAGTGCAATTAGATTTAGTTTGAGTTAGTCTAGTTAACAAATAAGCCCCTATTTTTCTTAGGGGCTTATCAATAAATTGCAGTACATATTACAAAAAATAGGCCATGAAAACCATAAATAAAAATCGCATTTACCAATTGTTTAAAGTGAGCTATTTAAATATGGGCTTGATAATTCTAATTCTTGTACTATCATGTAGTGGGGGAGATTCGAAGCCCAACAACATGCCATCCAATCTAGTGTTGAATGTAACTATTGTTGGCTCGGACGACTCAAATCCAAACGGGGATGGTTCGGGAGTGGTACAGGTTTCCGCAACGGCTAAAAACGCTGTCAGATACGCATTTAGATTTGAAAATGGGGATTTGCAAGACAGCCCATCTGGCTCAATGGAGCATGTCTTCACCCAAGATGGTACGCATTCATATTCTGTTACGGCATGGGCCTATTCAGAAACAGGGGAGTTTATCAAAGAAACTGTAACCGTGGAAGTTTTCAAATCCGATGAAGCTTTTACCACCTTGGTCTTCTCAGACGAATTCGAGTATGAAGGAAGTCCTGATCCTGAAAAGTGGCACCATCAAGTCATCCCGCCAAATAATGGGAGCTGGTATAATGATGAGCTGCAGCATTACACGGACAGAGCCGACAATTCATTTGTAAATGACGGCACATTAAAAATTGTGGCCCTAAAAGAACAATATACTACAAACAGTTCCACCAAATCATATACTTCATCGAGATTGAATTCAAAATTTGTCTTTACCTATGGACGTGTTGAGTTTCGCGCCAAACTTCCTAATGAAGCAGGTACATGGCCTGCATTTTGGACTCTTGGAGCGAACATCAATGAAACAGGCAACTATTTTGGTGACCAATATGGCAGCGTGGGTTGGCCAGCTTGTGGAGAAATTGATATTATGGAACAAAATGGATGGAATAAAAATAGTGTTATAGCTCATTTTCATTGGGGAGACATGAACACAGGAGAATATATGAACTCTGGTGGCACAACTACAATTTCTGATGCTTCCAGTGCATTTCACATTTATTCTATGGAATGGAACAGCAGTAGTATAAAGGTGTTTGTAGATAACGAATTAGTATATCAACTTTCCAATTCTTTTAACAAGCCCTATAACGATCTGCATTATTTATTGATGAACCTTGCTATAGGCGGAACTTTAGGCGGAGATGTTCCGGAAAGCTTTATCGAGGACATCCTTGAAATTGATTATGTGAGGGTATACCAATAACT
>CBDUKE010000059.1:0-19501 GCA_965367725.1 uncultured Maribacter sp.
AACGGCGCCATTGGACGGAAGTACTAATGTTCCTGTTGATACTTCAATCAGTTGGAATTTTGTAGAAGGCATAACCGGATATATTGTTTCTATTGGAACAACATCGGGAGGTACTGATATCATTAACCAAACCGCAGTAGGAAGTGCCACTACCTATACCCCTCAATTGGGACTTCCTGAGGATACTCAATTATATGTAACAATCACCTTGTTCTTTTTTGACCAACCCAATATTACTTGTGCAAGTGAAACATTCAGAACCCAAGATGTTATTACAGTCCCAACATGTAATAACCTAAACAATCCACTTAATGGAGCAACTAATGTAAATGGGGCGACCAACATTAGGTGGAATTATGCTTCTGGAGCCACATCGTATCATTTAAGGATAGGTACTTCAGCAGGAGGCACCGATATTCTTGATCAAAACGTGGGTAATGCACTATCATATAATCCTGTGGTAGATTTGCCGGCAAGTACCCAAATATTTGTATCGGTAATACCAAATAATGAAAATGGTTCAGCCAATGCATGTACTGAAGAAAGTTTTACTACTGGCGCCATTGCAACTTTACCTGGGTGTACAACAATGATTTCACCTGCCAATGGGGCCATTAATGTGCCCTTAACTCCTTTATTGGAGTGGACCAATGTACCTGATGCAACAGGATTTAGAGTAACTATCGGTAATTCTCCCTTTACAGCAGAAATACTTAATAATGTCACTTTCTTCACAAATTCAACTTTTGTGATAAACTTTGAACCCAATAGAACCTTTTTTATTAAAATAACCCCATTCAATGCTGCAGGCGATGCCATTGGTTGTATACAAGAATCCTTCTCAACCATTTTGGGTTGCGGTCCGTATTTCGATTCCGTTAGTGGTGAATTGGTAACTATAAATCCAGAGATAAATTTTCCTGAAATGATATCCATATGTGACAATGAGGGGTCATCAACAATTACAACAACAGATGTTGCCGAAGGCTTTAAATGGTTCAAAGTTGATCAATTCGGTAATGAAACACTACTATCAACTACCGCTGAAGTTTTGCTCTTGGAAGATGGCGATTATAGATATGAAGCGTATAACACAATTTCCCAATCAGGTAATAGCATTGAATGCCCAACATCCAAAATATTTAGGGTTGAGATTTCAGAAGTGGCCACAATTACCGCTGTGGATATATCACAAAATTTGGGGAATTTAAGGGTGGAAATCAATGTACAGGGAATTGGTGATTATGAATTTGCCGTGAATAATATTGATGGTCCCTACCAAGCAAGCAATGTTTTTACCGGTATTCCGTCCGGACAAGTCACCGTTTTTGTAAGGGACAAAAATGGATGTGGAATAACCCAAGAAACAGTTGAACAGGATTTAACGGTCGAAGGCTTCCCAAAATTCTTCACCCCAAATGGGGATGGTGTGAATGATTTTTGGCAGTTTATACCCCCGATAAATACCGGAAGCAATAATTTAAGTTCAATTTTTGTTTTTGACCGTTTTGGAATATTACTCGCACAAATAGAGCCCACCTCCCAAGGTTGGAACGGTGATTTCAACGGTAGTCCAGTACCAGCTTCTGATTATTGGTTCAAAGCAATAACCCAGGATAGTAAAGAGCTGAAAGGGCATTTTACTTTAAAACGATAAGATTAAATTGTGACAGCCTTATCAAAAATAATCATTGTGCTTTCGTATTTTTAAAGAATGAAATTTAAGGTCGAATCCGAATTCAAACCTACAGGTGATCAACCAGAAGCCATAAGACAATTGGTTGATGGTATAAACTCTAATGAAGCCTACCAGACCCTACTAGGAGTAACTGGTTCAGGCAAGACATTTACTATTGCCAATGTTATCGAGAAAGTGCAACGACCCACTCTCGTCCTAGCACATAACAAGACACTTGCTGCACAACTTTATTCGGAGTTCAAACAGTTTTTTCCGGAAAATGCGATTGAATACTTCGTCTCCTACTATGATTACTACCAACCGGAAGCCTATATACCTACTTCTGGACTTTATATTGAAAAGGATCTCTCTATCAATGAAGATATCGAAAAACTAAGGTTAAGTACCACCTCTTCACTTTTATCAGGAAGAAGGGATGTTTTGGTCGTTGCTTCTGTGTCTTGCTTATATGGAATAGGGAATCCTGTGGAATTTCAAAAAAATGTAATTACCATTCATAAAGATCAGGTCATTGCCCGTACCAAGCTATTACATATGTTGGTTCAGAGCCTCTATTCAAGGACCACAGCTGATTTTAGAAACGGTAACTTCAGGGTTAAGGGTGATGTCGTTGATATTTTCCCAAGTTATGCTGACCATGCTTTTAGAATTCACTTCTTTGGAGATGAAATAGAAGAGATTGAAGCCTTCGATCCTTTTAATAATAAGGTTATTGAGATTTATGAAAATCTAAACATTTATCCAGCGAATATGTTTGTAACATCGCCTGATATTCTTCAAAATGCCATTCATCTCATACAAGATGATTTGGTGCATCAAATTGAATATTTCAAGGAAATTGGTAAACCTCTTGAAGCAAAACGGTTGGAAGAACGCACTAATTTTGATTTGGAAATGATCCGGGAGTTGGGTTATTGTTCAGGTATCGAAAATTACTCAAGGTATTTGGATGGACGTGAACCTGGTACAAGACCCTTCTGTTTATTGGATTATTTTCCAGAGGATTACTTAATGGTGATAGACGAGAGCCATGTAACCATTCCACAAGTACATGCCATGTATGGTGGTGATCGTTCCCGAAAGGAAAACTTGGTTGAATATGGCTTTCGATTACCTGCAGCGATGGATAACAGGCCGTTGAAATTTGAGGAATTTGAAGCTTTACAAAATCAGGTAATCTATGCAAGTGCCACACCCGCGGATTATGAACTTCAACTTAGTCAGGGTGTCTATGTTGAACAGGTCATAAGACCAACGGGGTTACTTGATCCAATTATAGAAGTTAGACCAAGTTTAAACCAGATTGATGATTTGGTAGAGGAAATTCAACAAAGGGTTGAAAAGGATGAAAGGACCTTGGTCACTACCTTGACCAAACGAATGGCCGAGGAACTGACCAAGTATTTATCCCGAATAAACGTGCGCTGTAGATATATTCACAGTGATGTTGATACTTTGGAGCGTGTTGAAATAATGCAAGATCTACGAAAGGGTGTTTTTGATGTGCTTATTGGTGTGAACCTATTGCGTGAAGGCTTGGATTTGCCCGAAGTTTCCTTAGTTGCTATTCTAGATGCTGATAAAGAAGGATTTTTACGCAGTAATCGCTCATTGACACAAACAGTAGGTAGAGCTGCAAGGCATTTGAATGGCAAAGCTATCATGTATGCGGATAAAATTACGGCCAGTATGCAAAAGACCATTGATGGTACCAATTACCGACGTGAAAAGCAAATAGCCTATAACGTTGCTAACAATATCACCCCGAAGGCTTTGAATAAAAGTTTGGATAGTGCCTTAGCCAAAAACTCTGTTTCGACCTATCATTTTAAAAAAGAAGAATTACGGGCTGCTGAACCCGATATGCAATATTTGACCAAGGAACAAATAGAAAAATTAATCCGGGACAAGAGAAAGGCCATGGAAAAAGCAGCAAAAGAATTGGACTTCATGCAAGCAGCAAAGTTTCGTGACGAAATAAAGATGCTACAAACACAAGATAAAGAAATGGGAAAAGCGCCCTGATCACTCAAGACGCTTTTCCATCTAACCAACTAAACCAACCATTATGAAATGCCCGGAGTGGGCACAACATAAACTCTTTAATATTTTAAGACAGCGCTATAGTTCTTTTAGGCTTTGGTAGCGCCTCCACTTTTTTCGGTAAAGCCAACTTTAAGATTCCATTGTCGTAATTTGCCTTTATGTTGTCTTCATCAACTGTTTCCGGTAAGGTAAATGCACGCTTAAAGGAAGCATATACAAACTCCCTTCTGGTGTAATTATCTTTTTCAATATTTTCTTCGATTTTGGATACTGAGGAAATTGTCAACACATTTTCATTGATTTCTATTTGAAAATCTTCCTTTTTCCTACCAGGAACCGCAAGTTCCAATTCAAAATCTTTTTCGTTTTCCTTTATGTTCACGGCTGGAACATTGTTTTTATCGTTTTCCAAACCACCAAACCAATCTGGTTTGAATATTTCATTCATTAGTGAAGGAAACAAAACATCGCTTCTTTTTATTATGCTCATGACTTTTATTTTTTTGATTAAAATTTAAATTCAAACATGAAAAGACAAAAGCTGTACCAATGCTATTACGGTGTCATTTTGGCACTATCATACCTTCTTTTAGCGCCATTATGGCGTGTTTTGATAAGGGAAATCGGTTTTGCTACCTGGAATTTAACCTAAGAACACTAAATAGACAGAAGTAATTTAATTGTAATGTGCTTTGAAAATATCTATAAGTACTTTGGGAGGTACGATTTTATTAGGGTACTTATGCATAATTGATAGCACCTGTTCAATGGCTGAAGGCGGCAATCCCATTTCTAATCCAATATTATGGATTCTACTAATTTCTATTAAATCCTGTTTTTTATCTACATTCATTAATAAAACCAATCTATGAAATTGTAATATTCGGTCCGCTTCAGATTTAGGAATAATATGTTCTACTTCTTCATTGAAAAGCGTATCAAAGGTTTCCTCATCAACTCCTAGCTGTTGTGCAACACTGCTTAGAAAGATATATTCTTCATCCTTGATTGTATTACCAACCCTCGCGAAGGATATCATTTCTGAAAGTATACTGAGTTTTTCTTTATAGGTGCTCATAACGGAAGAACAATAATTCTATTGTATAACTAAAAATGTACTCCTTTCGTATAATTAATCCCCGTTTTACGTTATAATACCAATGGCTATCATTAATTTGCATAAAGTTTACAAAAAAGGCCAGTATGACGAACAATGATATTTTTAAAAAGCTCCGAGTAGCACTAATGTTAAGGGACGATGAAATTGTTGACATTTTGAAATTGGCCGATTTCAATATTTCAAAAAGCGAATTGGGCGCAATATTCAGAAAAGAAGACCACCCCAATTATATGGAATGTGGGGACCAAATTCTTCGTAATTTCTTAAACGGACTTGTAATACACCTAAGGGGAACCAAGGAAAATCCAAAAAATCCTGGCGAGGTTCTATCAAAGGGTAAAACAAAAGCCAGTAGTACTCCTAGTAAAAAATTCGATATCAAATCAAGACCAAAAAAGAAATTCCAGAGCGATATTTCTCCCGTTAAATATAAAAACAAAAAAAAATCCTGATACAATCAGGATTTTTAAACAATCTTTAGCGTAGCCCTAACTTGCAATTTTAATAGGAATAGTAAACATTTTACCTTCTTTGGCTCCTGCTACCTCTACTTTTTTATAGTTTAATCTACCTTTAACAAAAGACGCTAATCTTTCGTTATCTGTATCAACTGATAAAACCACGATTTCACCTTCGTTATTCAAAGTAAACCTAACTTGTGCGGTTAGACTAACATCGTCCGAAGAGAAATTATTGTCATCCAAAAGTTCTCCAATTTGAGTGGATAGTTTTTTAGTGGGATCGTCCTTAATTGAATCGTTGGCTAAAATGTTTCCCGTTGCCAATAGCATTGCAGCTACAAATACTAAACTTAATTTTCTCATGATTTGTTTGTTAAATGATTGATGAATAATTGATGATTACTTAAAAGACGTATCAGAATCAAGATCGTTACAAGGATTTTTTTATTTAACAAAACTTTAGTTGTTAAAACATCCTGCTATCCAGGACCCATTAAATCAAGATTTACCAATATCAATAGGGGTCTTAAAAAGTTTAACTAAAATTAAAAACATGTGACAATTAAGAAACCTTTAATCAAAAAAAGGGCAATACATGAAAGTATTGCCCTTTTTATATTTCTATTCGAGTATGCTGCTTAACCCAAAACCTCTTTTACCATATCTGCAGCTTCTTGAAATTGCACAGCTGAATGTACGGCCAATCCTGAATTATCAATTATCTCTTTCGCCAACTCGGCATTGGTTCCTTGTAAACGTACTATTATAGGGACTTTAATCGCGTCTCCCATATTTTTATAGGCATCTACAACGCCTTGTGCTACACGGTCACATCTAACAATTCCTCCAAAAATATTTATCAAAATTGCTTTTACCGCTGGATCTTTAAGAATAATACGGAAAGCTTCCTCTACCCTTTTGGCATCTGCTGTACCACCAACATCCAAGAAATTAGCTGGCTCACCACCCGCCATTTTAATTAGATCCATTGTTGCCATGGCCAAACCAGCGCCATTTACCATACAGCCAACATTTCCATCCAAATCAACATAACTAAGACCAACAGCCCTTGCTTCAACTTCAATCGGATTTTCTTCACGCAAATCACGCATCTCAGCATATTGCTTTCTTCTATATAGCGCATTGTCATCAATGGATACCTTTGCATCTACAGCCATTATCTTATCATCCGAAGTTTTCAATACAGGATTAATTTCAAACATATTGGAATCACTCTCAACATATGCCTTATAAAGTAATGTCACAAATTTTGTCATTTCTTTAAACGCAGTCCCTGAGAGTCCAAGATTAAAGGCTATTTTTCGAGCTTGGAAAGGCAAAAGACCTGTTGAAGGATCAACCTCTTCCGTAAAAATCAAATGCGGGGTCTTTTCAGCAACTTCCTCTATATCCATTCCACCTTCAGTAGAATACATGATCATGTTCCGCCCTTTACCACGATCCAACAAAACCGACATATAGAATTCACTGGTTTCACTATCCCCAGGATAATAAACATCCTCCGCTACCAAAACTTGGTGAACCTTTTTGCCCTTAGCCGATGTTTGGGGAGTAATCAAGTTCATTCCAATAATATTACCGGCAATTTCTTCAACTTCCTTAAGGTTCTTGGCTAATTTAACGCCACCACCCTTACCGCGACCACCAGCATGAACCTGGGCTTTGATTACATGCCATCCAGTTCCTGTTTCAGCTGTTAATTGTTTGGCAGCTTCAACAGCTTCCTTAGGGCTATGCGCAACAATACCACGTTGTATGCGAACACCAAAACTTGCTAAAATTTCTTTTCCTTGATACTCGTGAAGGTTCATATGGGATGTCTTAAAAGTTCAAGGGCAAAAATAGGAAACGCATGGGATTTACCCTAATGAAATCCGAGAGGATTGGTCAAATTTTGAAATCCTCAAAATCAAGTGGG
The DNA here is from genome assembly GCA_965367725.1 of uncultured Maribacter sp. GTDB lineage: Bacteria > Bacteroidota > Bacteroidia > Flavobacteriales > Flavobacteriaceae > Maribacter_A. The sequence goes on from CBDUKE010000059.1 coordinate 7,266, forward strand.
TCGAAGTTCTTGAAATCACCATTCATTTTAATGGCCCCTTTGGTCCTGTCCACTTCTTTCAACACTGCTATTGTTGCCAACAGATGGGAATGAATGAACTTTAAGCGGTCACTTTCTTTTGGCATCTGCAATATCTCATATTCCTGCTCAAAGGAAAGACCTATTTTATGTATTAGAATATACATATTGAATTTATCCAATGGCATAGATGTAAAGGGCACATCCATCAAATCATAAAGCGCTTTGATACGGTCGAGAACGCTTATTTTCAATTCATCTGCAGCATCATTGATTCCTTCTAAAAATTCAACATTACCTCCAGGGTATAATTTATCCCCCATTTCATTTTCAAAAGATAATATCTTGAATACTTGACGCCCAACGCAAACCACATCCATTTCACCACCCTCATAGCTATTAACTACCTCAACAAGCTGTACCTCAGTACCAAAGGCAATTTGGTCATATATATACACAGGAATGCCAAAGGTGATTGCCTCATTCCTGCAATCTTGGATAAGCTGCTTATAGCGATCTTCGAAAATGTGAAGCGGAACAGTCTCTCCTGGAAAAAAAATCGATTTTAAAGGGAATAATGGTAATTGCATACTATGATTTTTGTTAAACATACAACTCTATTCTCACTGCTACAAATGAATCCAAATTTTCAATAAGTTACATTTATAACATATTGTTGTATTTATAAATAATTCAAGATATTTCTTGTCCATACCAAAATAGTATTCTAGATTTGTTCAAAACAACAAGGAATATAATGAAGAATGCTGATTTATTAAAAATCGCTAAAACATTTGGCAACCCAGTCTATGTTTATGATTCGGAAAAAATAGTTTCGCAGTTCAATAGATTAACAAATGCTTTTAAGGGCGTAAATCATTTGAAACTGAATTATGCGGCCAAGGCCCTTTCGAATATTACCATATTAAGATTAATGAACAGTTTGGGCAGTGGCCTTGATACAGTTTCAATTCAAGAAGTACAACTAGGTCTTATGGCCGGTTTTAAGCCTGAATCAATCATATACACACCAAACGGAGTTTCTCTAGAAGAAATTGAAGAAGCAGCCAAATTAGGTGTCCAAATCAATATCGATAATTTATCAGTTCTTGAGCAGTTCGGCGGTAAACATCCTGATATTCCAGTTTGTATTCGTATTAATCCGCATGTTATGGCTGGAGGGAATTCAAATATTTCAGTGGGTCATATAGATTCGAAATTTGGCATTAGCATTCATCAAATTCCGCATTTACTGCGCATTGTTGAACTGACCAAAATGAATATCAACGGTATTCATATGCATACGGGGAGTGATATCCTGGATATTGATGTTTTTCTTTATGCATCTGAAATTCTATTTGAAACTGCCAAGAATTTCAAAAATCTCGATTTCATTGACTTTGGCAGTGGATTCAAAGTTCCCTATAAAGCAGGGGATATTGAAACCAACATTGAAGAACTCGGTAAAAAGTTAACCGGCAAGTTCAATACATTCTGCAAAGAATATGGCAAGGAACTCACATTGGCCTTTGAACCAGGAAAGTTTTTGGTGAGCGAAGCTGGGTACTTTCTAGCTAAGGTTAATGTCGTAAAACAAACTACATCAACCGTTTTTGCAAGTGTGGATTCTGGTTTTAACCATCTCATAAGACCCATGCTCTACGGAGCTGCCCACGCCATTGAAAATATTTCAAATCCACAAGGTCGTGAAAGGTATTATTCCGTTGTTGGTTACATCTGCGAGACCGACACTTTTGCCAACAACCGTAGGATCAATGAAATTTCTGAAGGCGACATCCTCTGCTTTAAAAATGCAGGGGCTTATTGTTTTACAATGGCCAGTAATTACAACTCAAGATTTAGACCACCAGAGGTGCTTTGGCACGATGGAAAGGCCCATTTAATCAGGGAAAGGGAAACATTTGATGACCTTATTAAGAATCAGGTTGATGTGAAAGATCTTTTTTTGGAAAAAAAGCAAAACGCCGTCTCAAAATAAAGCTTGAAAAAATTCGTTAGTTTTGGTACAGTTGTTGGACTTAACAACATAAACAATTACTAATGAAACAGAAAATATCCCTTTTTAATAAATTAACCCTTTTATTATTTATAGGGTTGATTTCCTTTACAAGCAGCGCCCAAAAAGTTGAATGGCTAAGTTGGAATGAGGCCGTTGAACGCGCCCAAACAGATCAAAATCCGAAGAAAATTTTCATTGATGTTTATACAGATTGGTGTGGATGGTGTAAAAAAATGGACAAGGACACCTTTCAAAATCCGGAAGTAGCAACCTATATGGCTGCCAACTTTTACATGGTAAAGATGGATGGGGAAGGCAAAGAACCTATAGAATTTAAAGGAAAGACCTATAATTTTGTGCCCTCAGGTAGAAAAGGGTATCATGAATTTGCCGCTTCCCTGATGCAGGGACGCATGAGTTACCCAACTACCATTTTTTTAGATGAAAAGATGAATATGCTTTCACCAGTTCCCGGTTACCAAAAACCTAAACCCTTTTTAAATATTGCCCGATATTTCGGCGACAATATTTATTTGGAAAAAGATTGGCAAACCTATAGTGGGCAGGGGAAGTAAAGAAACAATAAAATTGAATAAAAAAGAGCTGTCATACACAGCTCTTTTTTTATGCATACTATTTTAAAACCATTACCTACTATAATTTGGGGATTCTTTGGTAATGGTCACATGATGCGGGTGACTTTCCGCTATGCCACTGGAAGTTATTTTAACAAATCTTCCATGCTCTTTTAAGGCATCTATATCCTTGGCACCGCAATAACCCATACCAGCGCGAAGGCCACCAATAAATTGATGGATACTTTCATACAATTCACCTTTATAAGGCACACGACCTACAATGCCTTCTGGAACCAATTTTTTAATATCGTCCTCTACATCTTGAAAGTAGCGGTCCTTAGAGCCATGTTGCATGGCTTCGACAGATCCCATTCCACGGTATGATTTAAATTTTCGACCTTCATAAATAATGGTTTCACCCGGAGATTCTTTGGTGCCTGCCAATAATGACCCCAACATTACGGTATCAGCGCCAGCAGCAATTGCTTTGGGAATATCCCCAGTATAGCGAATTCCGCCATCTGCGATAACCGGAACCCCACTACCCTTAATTGCTGCAGCTACTTCTAAAACTGCAGAAAACTGCGGGAATCCAACTCCTGCTACAACCCTTGTTGTACAAATAGATCCAGGTCCAATACCTACTTTAACTGCATCGGCGCCAGCTTTAACTAGATATTTGGCTGCATCACCGGTAGCGATATTTCCAACAATAACTTCTAGTTGGGGAAATTTCTTTTTAACCTCTTTCAGTACATCGACTACACCTTTGGTATGCCCATGGGCCGTGTCAATAACCACTGCATCTACACCAGCACTTACCAAAGCCTCTGCCCTTTCAACGGCATCACCGGTAACTCCAATTGCAGCCGCCACACGCAATCGGCCGTATTGGTCTTTATTCGCAATAGGTTTTTGCGTAAGTTTTGTTATATCCCTAAAAGTGATTAACCCGACCAGTTTATTATTCTCATCAACAACCGGTAATTTTTCTATTTTACTCTCCTGGAGTATGTCTTCTGCTTGCTCTAAAGATGTTCCTGGCGTTGCTGTCACTAAATTTTCCGATGTCATAACTTCGGAGAGTGGTCTTTCATTGTTTTTTTCAAAGCGAAGATCCCTGTTGGTAACTATTCCGATTAGTTTTCCTGCGTCATCAACAATTGGTATTCCCCCAATACTAAACTCCTTCATATTGGCTTTTGCATCTTTAACCAATGCATTAGCAGGTAAAGTAACTGGGTCTAAGATCATTCCACTTTCAGCCCGTTTTACCTTGCGTACTTTCAGCGCTTGACGTTCGATAGACATGTTTTTATGTAAAACACCTATGCCACCTTCTTGGGCCATTGCGATTGCCATTCTCGATTCTGTAACCGTATCCATCGCCGCAGAGACAATGGGAACATTTATAGAAATATTTCTTGTGAATTTCGTTTTGATACTGACATCTCGAGGGAGTATTTCTGAAAAGGCGGGTACAAGAAGTACATCGTCATACGTTAAACCTTCTCCGAGAATTTTATTTTGGTGAGCTTCCATGCAATTAAGGATTAATTGCGTGCAAATATACTACATTTAGTAGTAACTTTTTGAAACTACTATATTTAATCAGGCTGGGGTGGTTTTAAGGTCAATTGGTAGAGCACCGCTATTGCGGAAACTGTGAAGGTTATAGTCATCAGTATACCTGAAAATATGACCACATATTTCATCCAAAGCACACCAGTCCATAATAAATATATTCCACCAAATGTGAGGATAACAGAAAAAAATGGCTCAACGGTAAGGAACAGTTTCACCTTTTTCGACAGCTTGGTCATCCACACCAAAATTCCCAATAAAAAAAAGATGAAAGACATAGAGAGAATATGTGTGTGTACAATGGTCAACATTTCCCGTTCACTTTTTTTAAATTTCATGATGTCTGCATTATCATCATCCTCATTGCCCAAATAATTTTCTTCTATTCCCGCAGAAGACGCCGAACTGGTCTCAGTAACAAAATACAAGCCTGTAAAAAACCCTATCGACAGAATTATGACAAAGGAGGCAATGAAAATTTTTATTTCTTTTGGAAGTGCTGAAAGTAGACCGTTATACTGCATTACAAAATTTGATTTTCTTGTAATATTCCAATCGTCTGCAAAAGTTCATCCATGGCAGAGGTCATAGACCTTACTGAAATTGTAGCACCTGCTATACCATCAATATTCGTTTCATGATTTACCCTATCACCGCCCGTTTTGCCGATGAATTGTTTCAACCAGCGTTTGCTGCCAATTTCACCCCCGTATTCTTCTCGGTAAATCAATACTTTGGAGTGTACCACTTCTAGTTTAGTATTGAATACGACCATATAATCGAATTTTGAGATTTTAGCTAGGGCCTTATCAACAAAAACATAACCCAGATAGTCATTACCTTTTGATATCCTGAAAAAATTATAGTCATTTATCTCCTTAGGCAATTCAACTCTAAGGGTATCTGATATCGTTATCGGATTTAATGAAAATCCACTCACTTGAAAGGTTTTTTCCAATTCTTTCTGTACTTTTTTTTCAATATTCTTTGGCAGCCCAAAGCTAGTAAAAAGCAAGGATGAGATAATAAATACTCCAACAAAGAACTTTGTCTTCAGCATGACGTAAATGTATTAATTTAGAATGAATCTCAATAATGAAAATCCGTTCATATTAAAGTAATTAAAACCAAACACCAATACCAAAATTCAATCGGTCTTTGACATCACTATTTTCCAAGGCAGTACTTCTAAACTGATAATCGCCTTTTAGTACCACCCCTGGTGCGATATGGTAGGTTAACCCTGTTGTCACATCTGTTCTATCATAGGCTTCATTTTCTGCCAAAGAACCATCTGTAGAAGCATGCGTATCATACATTTCGTAACGAGCAAAGGCAAATAATTTCTGTTCATTATTCATTGGAAGTAAATTAAATGCCCCTTCAACATACCAACCCTGCAAAGCACTGCCCAAATCATTACCAGTTAAGGCATTATATTCTTCGGTATCAGATAACGAAGCGTGAATGAATTGGCCACGTGCCGTAAAACACCCATACGCATAGCGCGCATCCATCCCTATCATTGAAATACCAATATTTGCCCCATTGATGGTTTCAATATCATCCGCTGCCTGGGTTTTACCAAAATAGGTCGAGAATCCCAATCGCAATCCCGATATTCCGTAATAGTCCAATTTGGTAGAAAGGGTTGGACTGTCAACTGTGGACTTGATCCCTTTTTGGCGACCACCTCGCAAACCATTCGATCCTTTTAGAAATCCAGAGACCCCGCCTTCACCATCAGCTTCAGTGGATTTGAATCCATTAAAAACATATGCTTGGTATCCCAAGGATATATCATTGAAGCGACCACTAACACCAACACCCAACTCTCTCCAAGTTGTAGGTACAATGGCATTATCCATAGCAGGACGCTCTGTACCATTGAAAGTTGTGGGCTCATGAAATTCATTTATGATGCCCATGGGCACCAACATAAGACCACCCCTAAGGTTTACATTATTGGCTACATTGTAATTGACAAATGCCTGTTCAACAAATATTTCCTCAACATGCTCCATTTCAATTTCCGTCACAAATTGGGTTTTATCATTAAAACGATAACCCATTAACAATACCAATCTTTGAACATCCAGTTCGCCATTGTCCCCTTCGGGTTGGTTGTACAACATTTCGCCATAGGCGCCCATTGTAACTGCTGAAGCGTAGTTACCAGATAGAAGCCGTTGAGCAGCATTCAATTGTTTCTGTGGATTCAACATTATTGAATCTGTTACGTTCTGTGCCGATAATAAAGCTGTACATAGCAATACAAATAACAGAATTGGTTTTTTCATTAGAAGGTTATTTTTATTTAGACTTGTTATAAATAATAATGAATCAAGAACACAAATTTAAAACCAATTTTGCTTTTAGCAAAGTTTATTTAAATTAATTCTAAATAATTTTTGAAGAGATTTGAGGCTACTTTTTCAACGTATCGAGAGAAAGTAGATTATGGATTAATGGTACTTTGAAAATAGCTCTGTTGCCTTATTAAAGGCGGCTTCAAAAGCCATCCAATTTACATTCGTAGTTACTTTTTCCGCGGTAAAATAGGATAACATTTTTTCGGTTGGCATATTCCCCGTCAATTCATCTTTTGCCATAGGGCAACCACCAAAACCTTGAACGGCTCCATCAAAACGTCTACAACCTGATTTGTATGCGGCATTAACTTTTTCATGCCATTTGGTTGGTGTAGTATGTAAATGGGCACCAAATTCAATTTCAGGATATGTGGGAATCAAATTAGAAAAGAGATAGGTGATATTTTCTGGTGTTGAAGTACCCACGGTATCTGACAAGGACAATATTCGAGCCCCCATTTCTGCCAATTTCTCTGTCCACTCCCCCACGATCCCAACATTCCATGGATCACCATAGGGGTTCCCAAACCCCATTGAAATATAAGTCACCACTTCCTTATTATTTGCATTGGCAATTTGCAATATCTCTTTTAAGGCATCAACAGATTGTTCAATGGTCTTGTGGGTATTACGCATTTGAAAATTCTCGGAGATTGAAAATGGATATCCTAAATATTCAATTTCTTTATGCATGCAAACATTCTGGGCTCCCCTAACATTGGCCACGATCGCCAATAATTTGCTTTTGGTTTTGGACAAATCCAATAATGAAAGTACTTCGGCAGTATCAACCATTTGTGGAATGGCCTTTGGGGAGACGAAACTCCCAAAATCGACAGTGTCAAATCCACAACCGAGCAAAGCTTGAATGTACTTGGCCTTTTCTTCAGTAGGAATTAAGGCTTTAATACCTTGCATGGCATCCCGAGGGCATTCAATTATCTTAACCTTTTCGGACATACAAATTACTTTGATAACATACCAAAATTACCACTATTTATTCGATATTAATATAAACAACCCTATACCAATAAACACAACAATCTGAAGCCATTTCAAAGATAAACCAAGTTTAGCATGACCTTTTATAAAGGTTGCTATTGACCCAGAAAGTATTGCTAAAAGTCCAAAAACAATCAAAGTCACCAGCATAAACAGTACGCCTAAAACATAAAACTGAACTATGTGACTCAGCGAATCGCTGAATAAAAAACCTGGGAAAAAAGCTAAAAAGAAGATGGTGACCTTGGGGTTTAACACATTCATTATAAATCCTTGTTTGAACAACTGTCCCAACCCCTTTTTAGGTACCTCACCATTTGAAAGTTGCAAGTGGGCATCACTTTTAAAAACTTTAAAGGCTAAATAAAAAAGATACATTGCCCCAAAAAGTTTGATCGCGAAGAATATTTCGTCGCTATTCTTGATAATCGCCGATACGCCAAATGCCAAGAGGGTGGTATGCACTAAACATCCAGAAACCAAACCGGCAGTAGTTGCTAAACCATATATTTTACCATTGGCGATACTTTGCATTAATACATAAATATTGTCCGGACCAGGTGCAATGGCCAATGCTGCAGACGCAATAATAAAGGTGAATAATATATCGTAATCCAAATCCAAAAATATTTAGCAATGAAAAATACAAATTCCCATGCAGTAACTAGCTATTTTATATCTTACCAAAAATAAATATTTATGAAATTCTTCTATATATCCTTAAGCTCCATTTTCACTATATTGACCATGAGTCTTTGTAATCCCAAGATTGAACAATCGAAACAACAAATGAAAAGTGATATTCAAAAGGTGAATGACAGTATATTACGGCATGTAGTATTATTTAAGTTTAAGGAAGGAACTTCTAGCGAAGCTATTAAAAAGGTGGAAGATGCATTTTCCCAGCTACCTTCAAAAATACCGCAAATAATGTCCTATGAATGGGGTTTGAACAATAGTCCTGAAGGGTTGGAAAAAGGATTTACACATTGTTTTTTACTTACATTCATAAGTGAAGAGGATCGGGCCATTTACCTTCCACATCCTGATCATAAGTCATTTGGGCAAATACTTTCCCCATATTTGGATGATGTGCTTGTAGTGGATTATTGGACGAATTAAGGTATTAATTGTCTTCCTTATCTAAAAGAGCCTTGTTTATCCGTTTGATCAAAGCCGGACCTTCGTATATAAATCCGGTGTAGAGCTGTATTAAATCTGCCCCTGCTTCCAATTTTTCCAACGCGTCTTCAGCGGAATGGATTCCCCCTACTCCAATAATAGGGAATGCTTTGTTACTCTTTTCAGCCAGAAAACGTATGACTTCGGTACTCCTTTTCGCTAGGGGTTTCCCACTTAATCCACCTTTCTCCTCTGAGAGTAATAATGAGGATTTCAGATCTCCACGAGCGATGGTCGTATTGGTCGCAATGATGCCATCAATCTTAGTTTTTTTAACGATTTTGATAATGTCCATCAATTGATCATCGGTCAAATCTGGAGCTATTTTCAATAAAATGGGTTTTTCTGAAGTATCAGGGTCTTTAGATGCAATTTTTGTATTTTCCTTCTTTAATTCCTTGAGTAAAGCAGTCAGCGGTTCTTTATCCTGCAACTCCCTTAATCCCGGTGTGTTTGGCGAACTAACGTTGACTACAAAATAATCCACATGGTCAAATAATGCATCAAAACATATTAGATAATCTTTGATCGCCTCATCATTGGGTGTGATTTTATTCTTACCAATATTACCACCAACCAATACCCGATGTTCCTTTTTTAAACGATCAACGGCATCAAAAACGCCACTATTGTTAAAACCCATTCGGTTTATTATGGCCTGATCCGCTTTTAAGCGAAAAAGTCTTTTTTTAGGATTGCCATCCTGGGGTTTGGGTGTTAACGTACCAATCTCAACGAATCCGAATCCAAAATCCGAAAGTTCATTGTACAATTTGGCATCTTTGTCAAAACCTGCTGCCAAACCCACAGGATTCTTGAATTTGAGTCCAAATACTTCTCGTTCCAATGCTTTGTTCTCGATGATAAAAAATGATCTAAATAGTCCCGATAAACCAAGTTTACCAAAAAATCGAATTAAAGAAAATGTCAAGTGATGTACCTTTTCCGGATCTAATAAAAAGAGAATTGGGCGAACTAATATTTTATACATGAATTGCAGAAAAACTTTATGCAAAAGTACAAACTCAATCTTAGTATTTACCTTATTTCACCCAATTTTGTTAAATCGTTTGGGGTTAGAATCATTTAGGGGGAATACTGTCTTGGTAATTGTTTGGTACAACCCGAAAAGGCTGTCGGAATGCTTCGCTACAGAGTTCCAAATAACGCAGGTATTGGTTTTTGTTGAATAGCTTTAAGGTCTTTATATCTATCATGCGTTGAACTACTTCCATACTATCCCGAATTACATTATATTTTTCAGCCAATATCAGTAATTCCGCAGCGGAACTTTGTGGGTGTCGCTTCAAAATATTTTCAGCTTGGTTATTCAACAGTTCATTTCTATATTTCAATTCTGCACTAAAGTTTATCATTTGTTCCGACTGCTCTTCATTGAGTTGGAAAACATCTATGATTGTTTCATCCTTTGTTATGCCAACTCCAAGAATACAGTCTTCCTGGGCCGTTACAGAAATTGATACTACGGAAATAATCAATAATACTCCAAATCTCCTTTTTAACATCCTAGTTTTTTTTAGAAAATAAGCTAATTTTTTTGCTATGGTAATATGTGTTATACTCGTCTACCATCTACAAAGTGGGACTATTTTTTGACCTAAAGATAAAAAATAAAGGCTACCAAATTGGCAGCCTTTATAAAACCTAAATGGTTATTGCAATTATTTCAAAGTAAAACTTAGTCTAGCAAATAGGAACCTCCCCGCTACACCAAATTGTTGTGCCCTACGGGACCAATCAAAGCGTCCAGAGCTTCGGTTACCAAATGAATCCTCTGCCCTATCTGGATAAATATCCAACAAATTGTTTGCACCCACAGTAATGGTCAGTGCGTCGGTGGCCTTATATCCTATGGATAAATCTGTTACCACCTTGGTTCCAAATACTTGTTGGTTCGCAACAGTGGTAGTAGCCTCAGTAACTTCACCAAAATAAACATTTCTTAAAAAGAAATTAAATTTGTCCATATTCAACATATGGGATAAATTAAATTTAGTTCTTGGAACAGCTTCTTCAAGATAAACCCTACTATCTTCAGGGAAGTAGGTGCCTACCAATCCAGCATCTTCCAATACCTGTGAGGCATTAATGTCTCCAACTTGTTTGGTTTTAGACAAGGTAGCAGAAAAGGTGTTTTTTAATTTTGAACTATTAGCTATAGCAAGATCCCAAGTTACAACCGCATCAATTCCTTTTGATTCTGTATCAATTGCATTGGCAAAGAAGGATGCTGCTGTGGCATTTGCCTGTCGTAAAAGGTTATCAAGTTCGGTTCCTGTTCCAGGACCGCTAAACTGACCTGTATAAACTACCCTATCATCTATACCCACAAAATAACCATCCAAGGAAACCGAAACATTAGCTTCTGGAAATTTAGCAGTTAATCCTACACTAATACTTCTTGAAGTTTCTTCTTTTAATTGAGGGATCCCAAGTAATTGTGCAGCTCTACTATCATTGGCAAACGTACCAACTTCCTGTGGGTTTCCTGCTTGATCAAAAATTGTTGAAGTAGAATTAAAGTTTAACTGGTGTAAGGAAGGTGCTCTAAATCCAGTATTTAAAGCTGCTCTTAAATTTAAATTTTCCGTAGCCTTAACTAACGTAGCTAATTTAAAGTTAATGGTTGATCCAAAATCTGAATAATCTTCAAAACGAGTTGCAAAACTTGCTAAGAATGTATCAGTAATATCCGCTTCTATATCAAAATATCCAGCGACACTACTTCGCCCTCTAGAAAGTTCGTTGGTAGGACTAAATCCTGGGAAAACTTGGGAACCTCCTGGTCTTGAAGCTCCAAAAAAGTCTTGGGAAGGCTGCTGTGAAGCAAGTGTTATTGCCTGTCCATTGGCAGTATATTGAGAATAGGAAGGTTGTTCACCTGCTTCAATTTCATAATTTTCCAAACGATACTCTGCTCCAAAAGCAATATTCAAACCAGACATTATATCGTCATGGAATTTAGAAATATCCAGATTGACCGTATTTTGCATAAAGTTAAAACCACCAGCATCAAACGTTGTTGGTGATGCATTTTGAAGGGATGCATTAAACGTATTTCCAATTATATATAAAAACGCATTCTTTCCGTATGTATTACTAAAATCAACATTCCAATCAGATATCATTCCCTTTATTCCCATTGAAATAGACTTATCAGTAATTTGGGAATTTATTTCAGGTAAAAATCCGTTGTTATAAGCTGGGGTATACGTTCTACTTTGATTGGGTAACCTGTAAAAACCAGCTGAATTCCCCGTTCTTGAACTAATTCCAGCAAAAGAATACAGTTCGGTACCATTATCATCCAAGGGCATTGCAAAATTCGCAAAGAAACGCCCTCCACGTAAGGCAGATTGCCCAACCCGCATATTAAAATCACTTCTTTCAAGCCCTCTTGCGGCTAATTCAGCGGTTGTATTATCCGCCGATAGGATGCCCTGTAAATCTGCTTTGGTC
>CBDUKE010000060.1:0-18899 GCA_965367725.1 uncultured Maribacter sp.
GGGAAAGGTTCGCCCCAATAGCGTTGACGGCTAAAAACGGCATCGCGCAAACGGTAATTTATTTTTCCTTCGCCTTGACCCATTTGTTCCAATTCAAAAATGACCCTTTTTACGGCCTTTTTGTAAGGCATTCCGTTTAGAAAATCAGAATTGGAAATCACCGTGGTAGTCTTATCTGCAAAGGCCTCCTCTGAAATATCTACCCCATCAAAAATGTTTGGGATAGGAATATTAAAATGTTTAGCGAAATCATAGTCGCGCTGATCCCCACAAGGAACAGACATTACAGCTCCCGTACCATAGCCAGCCAAAACATAATCACCAATCCAAATAGGAATGGGCTCCTTTGTAAAAGGATGTTCGGCATACGCCCCAGTAAATGCTCCGGAAATGGTCTTTACATCTGCCATACGGTCACGCTCGGAGCGTTTTGCCGTGGCTTCAACATATGCAGCTACCTCAGCTTCCTGCTCAGGCGTTGTAATTTTGGATACCAACTCATGCTCCGGGGCCAAAGTCATAAAACTAGCCCCAAAAATGGTGTCAGGTCGTGTAGTGAATACGTCTATTTTCCCTTCGACTACGCTCAGGGTGACATTATCACCAGGAATTATCTTAAAAGTCACCGACGCACCTTCGGAGCGACCAATCCAATTGGTCTGCGAATCTTTTAAAGGCTGTGGCCAATCTATTTTTTCCAAACCATCCAATAAACGTTGCGCATAGGCTGTAATTCGCATACTCCATTGCGTCATCTTTTTACGAACCACAGGATGACCACCACGTTCTGATACGCCATTTATGATCTCATCATTTGCCAATACAGTGCCAAGTGCAGGGCACCAATTGACCTCGGTTTCCGCCAAATAGGTCAACCGATATTGCAATATTATTTCTTGTTGTTTTTTGCTTGAAAATGCATTCCAATCCCGAGCTGAAAATGCCCCGATATTATCGTCGCAAACCGCATTGACCTTAGCGTTTCCTTCCTTTTCAAATAGGGAAATCAATGTTGCAATATCCTCAGCCTTATCCGAATCTTTATTATACCACGAATTGAACAGCTGAATGAAAATCCATTGTGTCCATTTATAATAGTTCGGACTTGAAGTCCGTACCTCGCGACTCCAATCAAAAGAGAAACCAATTTTATCCAATTGTTCGCGATATCTATTGATATTGGTTTCTGTGGTAATTGCTGGATGTTGCCCTGTTTGAATAGCATATTGCTCTGCAGGTAGGCCAAAAGAATCGTACCCCATAGGATGCAAAACATTGAACCCTTTATGTCTTTTATAGCGCGCATAAATATCACTGGCAATGTAGCCTAACGGATGCCCAACATGTAACCCCGCCCCTGAGGGGTAAGGGAACATATCCAGCACATAAAATTTTTCCTTATCGGAGTTGTTCTCTGCTTTGAACGTTTGGTTTTTGGCCCAATATTTTTGCCATTTGGCTTCAATTTCGTTGAAATTGTACTGCATTTTTCGCTTTCTTATCTATACCGCGCAAAAATAAGTTTATTCAATTTACTTTCCTATTTTTACATATTGTAGAATACTACCTATGAGCAAATCTTTTGAACGCTACCAAAAACGAAAGCTGATTTCTTCCTACTTCTCAGTAGTTTTAAGTATTGGGTTGGTACTTTTTCTATTGGGGATTTTAGGATTATTGGTGCTTAACACCAAAAAAATGGCAGACCATTTTAAGGAGCAGATTACAATATCGGTATTTTTAAAGGAAAACGCCAAAGAAGTAGAGGTTGACCAATTGCAAAAGAGTTTGGCCATGGCCGAGTATACCAAACTGGCAACTTATGTTTCCAAAGAAGAGGCAGCAGAACAACACAGCGAGGAAATTGGGGAAAATTTCATTGATTTTCTTGGTTACAATCCGCTAAAAAATTCAATCGATGTTCAATTGAATGCTGATTTTGTCTCCCCAGAACAAATCGAGGGAATAGCCACTGAAATCTCAAAAAAGAATTATGTCGATGAAGTAAGTTATGACAAACCTTTGGTAGGGTTACTCAGTGATAATGTGAAAAAAATTAGTTTTTGGATTCTTGTGGCCAGTGCCATATTCACTTTTATCGCGGTATTACTCATTAATAGCTCAATACGACTATCTATCTATTCAAAACGGTTCATAATAAAAACCATGCAGATGGTAGGTGCTACAAAAATCTTCATTCGCAGACCTTTTTTATGGACGAATATTAAATTGGGCATGTTAGGTGCAGTACTTGCTCTTTTGGCACTGGCAGGTGCCTTGTTTTATTTGGATAAGAATTTCCCTGAACTCAATCTTTTTAAAGATAGTACGATATTGATCCTGCTTTTTGTTGGTGTCTTCGTCTTAGGGGTGTTGATCTCTTTGATTAGCACTTATTTTGCTACGCAGCGCTTTTTGAATCTTAGGACAGACGAATTGTACTATTAGAGTCAAGGCCCACCTGAATACTCAGGACTGCAAGAGAAAGAATATAGAAAAATCCATCCTAGTTTGAAAATGAATCGCCGTAGTAGGCATATAGTATTAACTAATAATTTAATAACCATTAACTTTTTCCTAAATTTGCGATATGGGTAAAAAGCAAAACAATTCGAGCGAGCGAGCGGCTAAGCCAGAATTTATATTCCAGAAGAAGAATTATATGTTCATGTTCCTTGGCATTGCCTTTATCGCTTTAGGATTCATACTAATGAGCGGTGGGGGTAGTGATGACCCGAATGTCTTTAATGAGGAAATCTATAATTTTCGTCGAATACGCTTAGCTCCAACGTTGGTGTTAATCGGTCTGGGCATTGAGGTTTATGCTATTTTGTTGAATCCCCATAAGAAGCGCAACTAATTGGAGACTATTGACGCCATCATCCTTGGTATCATCCAAGGACTCACAGAATTTCTTCCTGTATCTTCCAGCGGACATTTAGAATTAGGCAAAGCCATCTTAGGAGACAGTTCTATCCCCGAAGAAAGCCTTTTGTTTACGGTAGTACTTCATTTTGCAACCGCTTTGAGTACTATTGTTGTATTTAGGAAGGATGTTTGGGAAATTATACGTGGGCTTTTTCAGTTTAAAAATAATGAGGAAACCCTTTTCTCTCTGAAAATTATTTTGTCCATGGTACCTGCCACAATGGTCGGTCTATTATTCGAAAAACAATTGGAAGCCTTCTTTGACGGTGATATACGATTTGTTGGTTTTATGCTATTGATTACAGCGGTTCTTCTCTATTTTGCGGATAAAGCAAAGGATACCCACAAAAAAGTTACTTTTAAAAATGCTTTTATAGTTGGTGTTTCCCAGGCAATTGCCATTTTACCGGGTATCTCAAGATCTGGAGCAACAATATCAACTTCCGTATTATTAGGTGTAGACAAGACCAAAGCCGCCCGTTTTTCATTCTTAATGGTTGTACCTTTGATTATCGGTAAAATGGGCAAAGATATCTTAAGTGGTGAATTAAGCCTTGAAAGTGAGAATATCTTTGCTATGGGAGCTGGTTTTATTGCAGCTTTTATTGCAGGTTTGGCGGCCTGTACCTGGATGATCCAAATAGTTAAAAAGAGCAAACTTTCTTACTTTGCCATTTACTGTTTATTAGTTGGATTTATTGCTATAGGTTACAGTTATTGGGGGTAAAGGCCCTTATCCCCCAAAGGGGGAAACACAAAAGAATCCATTAAAATGAATTCATTATCCAAAGAAGATTTTTTAGACGGACAACTACTTCTAATTGACAAACCTCTAAGCTGGTCTTCGTTTCAGGCGGTGAACAAACTTAAATGGGTCATTCGAAAGAAATTCCAACTTAAAAAATTCAAAATTGGCCATGCCGGCACTTTAGATCCTTTGGCAACTGGACTTTTACTTATATGTACCGGCAAATTCACCAAAAAGATACATGAACTTCAAGGGCTGGCAAAAGAATATACTGGCACCATCACCCTTGGAGCAACTACCCCCTCTTTTGATTTGGAAACAGAAATAAATGAAACCTTTGCCATAGACCATATTACCGACCAATTGATTCGCGAAAGCACATCTACTTTCATTGGGGACATAGAGCAGGTTCCTCCAGTATTTTCAGCACTTAAGAAAGATGGGAAACGCCTTTATGAATACGCCCGTGAAGGCAAGGAAGTTGAAATAAAAAAACGACTGGTAACCATTTCAGAGTTTGATATCACTAATATAGACCTACCAAAAGTTGAATTTAGAGTGGTCTGCAGCAAAGGCACTTATATTAGATCTTTGGCACATGATTTTGGAAAAGCATTGCAATCTGGAGGTCATTTATCTGCCCTAAGAAGAACCAAAATAGGGGATTACAACGTATATAAAGCCCTGGACCCTAATGTTTTTGAGGAAATGATGCTTGGTAATGAGAATAATTCCCACTAAATATAGGAACTGTTCCTCTTTTCAAGGAATATTTAAAATAATTATATAAAAAAGTGGTTATAGCCTTATGAACCTCAACCGCCAACAATTATCATTGCTAATTACATTCTTCTCCATGTCTATCATGGTATTGGGTCTGTATAATATTCATCTTGGTGGACAACAAGAAGAAGATGAATACTTGGTTGAATTGATTCTAGACGAGGAACTGCTTGAAGAATTAATAAAAGAAGAGGAAAAGTTGTTAGATGAATTGCAGCAGCAAGATCCTATAAAAAGTCATATGGCGTACAACGAAACTGCCAAACCCAGCTATGGCAATCCTGAACCCTTAAAGACCCTTGAGGAAATTTTAGCTGAAAAAGAGGCCAGTGAATCTGATGAGATTTCGGATTATAGCAGTGTTGACTCTGCATATGCTGCAAAGGTCAGGGAATTGGCCAAACAAAGGGAAGAAAAAAAACAGCTGATTGGTGAACGAGAAGCCCAAAAAGAGGAACGTACCAATAACTTGGCAGCTAGAAGAACGTCTGTCTCTTATTCATTGGTAGGACGAAACAATTATGAATTGCCACCACCTATTTATACCTGTATCGAAGGCGGGAAAGTGGTCATCAATATCGTTGTGGATGCCATTGGCAATGTAACCGATGCCAGTTTTAATGAGAAAAGTTCAGGAACCTCAAACGGTTGTTTGGTAGATAATGCAATTACCTATGCTTTAAAAGCAAAATTCAATACGTCTACAAATGCCACTCAAAAAGGAACTATAACTTATTTATTCCAAAGTAAGTAACTCCATAAGGTCGCTTAGCGTACTCTGCCCTTTGTCCTTATTATACCAAACCTGCAGTTCTTCCTTGAATTCAGGTGTTAACATACCATGTTCGTTTTTGTAATCGATGACCATTTGATTGGCAATTGATGGTCTTGAACCCCATTCCCCTAATACTTCACCGGTCTCATCTGAAACCATGACCAATTTCGGGATACTCATGCTGTTATTGGTCAAGAATCGATGCATAATATCCAGGTTTTCATCACGAAGAATCACCCTTAATGTGATATTTTCGTTTAATTCTGCTACTTTGTTCATCATGGGTATCGTTTGGGCGGCATCTCCACACCAACTTTCCGTCAATACCAGCCAGGACACTTTATTAGCAAAATCTTTAATTTTTGAAACGGATTCATCACTGATTTTTAGTGTTTTGTCCAACCGTTTCATTCGCCTTTGATTCAAGATGGTATAGTTGGTCAAATCCTCACTCTGCTCAGAACCGGTTGACCTACCCTCAACTGATAGCTTATCAATCAATAATCTATATTCCTGATAAGACATTGCCTTTGATATCCCCTTTTGAACCAACTCTATAGTGGTTTTTCCCAAATTCTCTAAAACGATTGTTTCCATTAAATTTCATTTAAAAAATCAAAATTACCACCGAAAGTTTAGTTCGTTGGTAACATAGGTCACATTTGTAGGTGTTTTTAATAAAACCTTACAATACCGTTTTTTTTGATATGAATAGTAAAAAAATCATAGATTTTCGGGGTTTACGGCAAGACTATTGAACAGTTTCGCCTTGGCCATGTAGAACTTATTTTGTACTTCGATTTGCTTCAATTCTGCGTCTATCAATTTGCTTTCGCGCGAATTGATGAAAAACAACGAACTTTCACCAAAACTGAATTTACGCTCTTCGGCAGTTAACAATATGTTGTAATTTAGAACAATATCGTCAATGAGCACATTCTGGGTTTCAAAAGATTGCAGCTCGCGGTAAAGGGCCACAATTTTGTTTTTCAATTCAATTTGGGCATTGTCCAAATCGAATTGGGCATCGCGAAGCTTGAATTTGGCCAATTTTAAATCTCCACGCTCCTTGCGCAAAAACAAGGGCAATTGAAATGTAAGCCCTCCTTTATATTCTTGGGTTTCAAAAGAGTTGATAAATTCTGGGGTTTCCGTTAAAAAATTATATTCCAAATCTATTTTAGGCAACAGTTTATTCGCTTTTAAATTTTTCTGGACCCTTAATCCCTCTATTTTATAGCCTAGGGATAATAACTTCGGATGATTTTCAATGGTGAAACTGTCCAATGGCTTCCCGAGGATTTCCAAAGTTGTGTCTATCTCTTCACCGATATCAACATCGGGAGTCACGTTCGGTTGTAATTCTACAGGAATATTATCATTCATCCAAAGAAAATTGGAAAGTTCCAAAGAGCGCTTCATCAACTTCACTTTAGCCTGCTCAAGATTTAATGCCCTATTTTGTATGGCAATTTTAGCCTCTACGGTGTCGATAGCTGCAATATCGCCTGACGCCGCCCTACTTTTGATTCCCTCAAAACGAATATCGGCATTGTTCAAAAAGTTCTGATATATGTTGGCCTCGTTAAAAGCACGCAACCAGTCGAAATAAGCCAGAGCCGCATCGTACAGAATTTGGTTAACCAAAAGGTCGCGATCTGCCTTTGACTGCTCCCTAAAGTATTTTGCTTGCTTCAGTGTGGCCATGCGGTCATTGATCCATAGACCTTGGCCCAATGACATTGAAACGCCAGCACTGTACAAGCCATCTGAAGGAACAGACTCAGCCGGGTTCAAAAAATCCCCATCATTCTGCTCAAACGTCCCTTTTAGTTCAATACCATACCAAGTTGGAATCTTAAAAGCGGCGTTCAAACGGTCATAATAATCGCTTCCCTTAAACTCTTTTCGGTCATAGTCAACCTCGATTTTAGGGTCGAATCCTCCTCGGGCCTTCATTAAATTGGCCTGGCCAAACCCTAGCGTAAGTTCCGCTTGTTTGGCAATGGGGTGGTAACGCTTCACGTAGCCCAGATACTCGTTGAATCGCAGTACAAGGGAATCTTGTACTTGACCCATTATTGAGAAAGTGACCAACAACAAAACATATGTAATGTACTTGCGCATCTTACTTTTTTACAGGTTTTGCCAATTCACCCTCGGGTTGATAATAATTAGGCGGAAAACCGTTCAATTGTCGCCATAGCTCATACCAGATTGGTACATCTTCCAAAAGTGCTATAGTATTCGCTCCTGAACCAACACGAATACCCGTGGGCCATGGATGGTCATCGCGATCAGGTGCTAGTAAGACCCTATACTTTCCATTATCACTAATAAAGGTTTCAATGGCAACTACCTCTCCTCCATACGTACCATAAGAGATATTGGGCCAACCACTGAAAACTATGGCAGGCCATCCGTCAAATTGAATACGCACTTTTTCGCCTAGATGTAGCAAGGGCAAGTCCAAAGGTTCAACAAAAGTCTCTACCGCCATATCAATATCTGCAGGCATTATACCAACTAAGCGGTCACCTTCTTTAAAAGTTTCCCCTAATCCAGCCTGTATGGCCTTATTTATATAACCGTTTTGTGGTGCTCGAATATAATAGAGATCATTTCGCATCTGATAATTCGTAAATTCATTCTCTAATTTGGTCACTTGCGCTTCCGAGTCAAATTGATTGGACTGTGCTGTGAACATATCGCCCTTTGCTTTAGAAATCTTATCTACGTATTCTGCCATAACACGACTAATCTCTACCTGAGCATTCAGAATTTCATTACGGGAAGCCAATAATTTATTCTCCTGGGAAATCAATTTTGCCTGAGTCTCTTGAAGTTTGAGTCGTTTTTCTTCCACATCGGTCATGGCCTTTAACCCTTCAGACTGTAGCTGCAAATTACGGTCATACTGCCGTTGTGCAATATTAATGTTTGTAATAGCTGCTTCAAGTTCAATACTATCACTCTTAACTTTGAACTCTGCTTGTAAAAGTTTGTTCTTCGTCTGTTCTAACTTAAATCCACGTTCATTCGCCAATGCGGCAATTTGACTATTCAGGGCTTTTACTTTGCCCTCGTAGGAAGTTACGGAGGCCTCTTTTGCCTTGATCTGCTGTCCTGTTCTTTCTACTAATCTAGGATCAAAATATTCGTTCTTAATTTCAGAGATAAAAAGAATAGTATCTCCTTTTTTAACATAATCCCCTTCCTGTACGTACCACTTCTCGATACGACCTGGAATTGGGGACTGTATGGTTTGTGGCCGCTGGTCGGGCTTCAAAGTGGTCAAATAACCCTTACCACTGACATTCTGGGTCCATGGGAGAAAAAGTATGATAAACCCTACCAACGCGAAGGCAAGTAAAAAGCGATTAAAATGCTTGTAATGTCGTTGATGAAATACTTTTTGAGCCGAGTTGAACCGATCCAAGCCCACCTTTTTATTAAGTTGATTATGTGAAATATTCAGCATGATTTACTATTTCTCATTAATAATTCGACCATTTTCCATGGTGATGATTCTTGTGCATTTATCGGCCCATCTCAAGTTGGGACTTACCACCAACAAGGCCCAACCATTTTCAGGATCACTTAAGAAGTTTATGATACTATGGGCTTCGTCTTGATCAAAATGATCCAAAGGATCTTTTAAAATCAGAAGTTTTGGTTTTCTAACTATACTGCGGGCCAAAACAATTTTCTTGGAAATGGTTGAAGGAATTTGTTTTCCTTCAGGATACAACACGGTTTGCAAGCCCTGAGGCTGTTCTTTAACGAACTGCGTTAGCCCTACTTTATCCAGAGCCCAGTAAATCTGTTCCTGCGTAATGCTTTTATCGCCAAAAGTTATATTATTCAGAATAGTGCCCTCAAAAGGTGATTCTTCAGGTAATGACTGACCAATTTGTGATCGATAATAATTCAGGTTAACCCCTTTCAAAGAAGCATTATTGATGAATACACCCCCCGAATCGGGTTCCAATATTCCTGCAATTATCCGTAATAAAGTAGACTTTCCAGATCCACTGCTACCATTTAATAAAATGCGACAGTTTGGAGTAATCCTCAAACTAACATCATCAATTATCTTTTTATCCCTGTCCGGAACCTTGTAAGAAACACCATCCAACTCAACATTAAAACCTTGATTTTCTTGAAAAGATATTTCACCATCTTGAGGCTCCAGTTCTTTATCAACCACTTGACCTAATTTTTCCAATGAAGTCAACAGATCATAAAAAGTTTCAAGTCCTAAAATCAATTTTTCGACTGAACTAATGACCAAAAGAATAATAATCTCAGCAGCGACGAACTGCCCAATGTTCATTTCCTGATTCAACACCAATAATCCACCAATCAAAAGGAGACCGGCAGTTACCAAAACCTTGAAACCAATCATCTGTATATACTGCAACACCAAAATATTAAAATGACCTTCGCGGGCCTCAAGGTATTCAGTTACCAGCTCATCGTTCTTATCCAAAGCATGTGATGTTTTGCCAGAAAGTTTAAAGCTGACGATTGATCTTGCCACTTCCTGAAGCCAATGTGCCACTTTGTATTTGCTCTTTGATTCGTTTAGGCTGGTGTCTAGGCCTTTTTGAGCAGTAAACTTGAAAACCACATAAATAAGAAGCAACAATAGTATACCGTAAATAATAAAAAACGGGTGGTAGAATGAGAGTAATAAGAGCCCAAGAATGATCTGTAACAATGCCGCGGGAAAATCTATCAAAATCTTTGAAAGACCCTTTTGTACTGTAAGCGTATCAAAAAAGCGATTAGCCAGTTCCGGTGGATAATAATCACTTAATTCACTCATCTTGATCTTAGGAAAGCGATAGGCGAATTCAAAAGAAGAACGCGTAAAAATTTTCTGCTGCACATTTTCTATAATACGTATCTGCATTAGCTGTAGCACACCGACAAATACAACACCAATAGTGACCAAAACAACTAATACAATCCATGAAGTACTTATCTGCGCTCCTTGAATCAAATTAATAATCGCTTGAATACCCAGAGGTAGGGAAAGGTTAACAACCCCTGCGAAGATGGCATAATAAAAAACTTGGTAAATATCCCGTTTATCCAAGCGCAACAATCCCATTAACCGCTGCCAAGAGGTCATAATAGTTTTTGTCATTTTTCTATGATTTAAGTGATGTGAAAACGAGGTTTAAAAAATAATCCGTAGGACTATTGTTCACATTACAATCGGTCAAAGAGGGAAAATGGTCTTTGAGAAAGTACTGATGTAGGGAACCTTCCAGAATAGTACTTGAAAGGCTAGAAGGATATGCATAATCAGTATCAACAGCGTGAATCATATCACTGATCCGATTAACCAATCGCTTATAGATGATAAAATAACCTTCCTTATTTTCAGTATCAACTTCTTTTGTCAAATAAGATTTGGAATACTCATTTATAACAATCTTATTTAAAATGATTTCGTTTATATGTGAAAAAGACGAATCCTCCTCAGTCCCTTTAGTAACTATCTCAATCGCTTTTTTAAGTTTTTCTTTGGGATTAGCAATACTGTTAGTGGCGAAAACCAATTGATACTCCAACCAACCCCAATACCAAGAAGTTAGGTATAACAACAATTTGTGTTTGTTTTCAAAATAGCGGTATATGGAGCTTTCATTAGAGCCAATCTTAACACCTAATTTTTTAAAAGTAAAGCATTCGAAGCCCATTTCATGAATCATAAGGATACTTTCCTCGATAATACGTTTTCCCAAATTGGAAGATTCGGGATCCTTAACAAAAATCTTTTCGTTGATGTTGATTTTTATAGACTGTAATAAACGTTCCATTAGGTATTCATTTTTAATATGTCACAAATATAATAGTATTACTATCAATATATAATAGTTTAACTATTTTTTAACAACAGCAATACTTGCTTACAGAGATTTATTTTATTAATTTTATGCTATTATTGAAACAAATCTGAATCATGAGAAATTTTACATTCTTTATCCTTTTTGTGTTCTCATTATCTTTAATACAGGCACAACAAAAAGAACAAACCAACATCCAAAAAGGGGATGTTTTAACCATTGAAGCGCCTTCTGCATCGGATTACCAGCACGTTCATTTTCCCAGAAAGAATATTATTATAAAAAGGGGTGGTATAGCTGATATGAAGACAGTATTAGGAAAAAAAGTTGAAATAATCAATTACTCTTATACTTCCGATGGCAGCACGGAGGTTACCTTAAAAAGACTGGACGGCAAAAAATTCTTCAGAAAGTTCCCGACCATTAAAGCGGATCTGGAAGATGCTTTATCTGCGGGCGAATTAACTGAATAGGAATTTGCTTTCAGATACCAGCCACATAAATTATTATTGAAGACCTAAAACCGTCTTGGTTATTTCGTCCACAACAGTATTAAAAATATTCTACTATATTTAGAACTCAAGAATTAGTGGAATGGATAAACACAAATGCGGATGGTGTGTAGGTGATGCCCTTTATGAAGCATATCACGACCACGAATGGGGTGTGCCTGTTAAAGATGATGATACCTTGTTCGAGTTTCTGATTTTAGAAACCTTTCAGGCTGGTTTAAGTTGGATTACCATTCTTCGCAAACGGGAGAATTTCAGGAAAGCCTTTGATGATTTTGACTATATAAAAATTTCAAAGTATTCTGAAACCAAAATTGAAGCTTTACTGCAAAATGCTGGAATTATTAGGAACAAACTTAAAATACGTTCCACGGTAAGCAATGCGCAGGCCTTCATAAAGGTGCAAAAGGAATTCGGGAGTTTCAGTTCATACATTTGGGGCTTTGTTAATGGCCAACCCATTAAAAATACCGTTGCGAACTACAAAGAAGGCCCTGCTAATAACGCTTTATCTGATACCATTAGTAAAGACCTCAAAAAAAGAGGCTTCAAATTCGTGGGCAGTACTGTGGTATATGCCCATATGCAGGCTACGGGAATGGTCAATGATCATGAGGTTAATTGTTTTAGATATGACGAAGTTTAGGCTTTTTATAGTATTGCTCTTTATGAGTACGGTTTGTTTCCCACAACATATTGAAAGGGAACATCGTATCAGGAAATCCCAGTTTCCCCCAGTGAATATCGACTTGATGTCTCTTGACTCCAAAACAAACAAAATACGCTATTACAAAGAGGTTGATAGCCTGGAAACCACCTATATTCTAAAATTTAAAATGGCCCGTTTAAATTATTCATTATCCTTTGATGATACTGGAAAATTAAAAATTTCTGGATTTAGGGTTAATGAAATTGATATTCCAGAAGAAACGTTCCAAAAAATAAAAGCATATTTATCCGATTCTTATAGGAAATCAAAAATTAAGCGGATTTTTCAACAGTACCCAGCAACTAATCCTGAAAACGATGAATCAGCATTAAAAAACACTTTTCAAAATCTCTTACTCCCAAGCAATGTGTACAAGCTAATCGTCATCGGTAAGAATGATAAGAAGAAGAATGAATATGATCTTTGGTTCAGTGCAGATGGGAACCTCATTCGGAAACGGAAAGCCCTACCAATGAATCACGACCGTATCTTATATTGAATATGATGCCTTAAAATGAACGAATTCATCCAAACCTTGGAACTTGCACTTAAGCGCAATGCAAATACTAAAATTGCCAAAGAACAAAAGGCCTATATGCGCAATCAGTTCGAGTTTTACGGTATAAAAACTCCTTTACGCCGAGAAATACAAAAACCATTTCTAGCCAAATCCTATTTGCCCCCAAAAACTGATATTGAAGAAATCATAAAAACCTTATGGAATAAGCCCCAACGAGAATATCAATTTATTGCCCAAGAACTCGTATTTAAATACACCCGACAATTTGATAAAAATGATATTGCTCTTCTGGAGTTTATGATAACCCACAAATCTTGGTGGGATACTGTGGATTATATAGCAGTTAAATTAATAGGTGCATATTTCACTCGTTTCCCCGAGCAATTGGATAACTACATTGACAGATGGTTGGCTTCGGGGAATATTTGGTTACAACGATGCTGTTTGCTATATCAATTAAAAAGCAAAGACAAAATAGATACCCAAAGGCTGCAATACATCATTCAAAAATTATTGGGATCCAAAGAATTTTTCATCAATAAGGCCATCGGCTGGGTATTACGGGAATATAGTAGAACCAATCCTAAATGGGTAAGAAATTTTACTGAGAACAACGCTTTGGCAAATCTAAGCCGCCGTGAAGCTTTGCGTTTGATTGACTAATCTAGTTTGTTTAGAATTTCAATGAATCTGGATCTTGGAATTTCCTCTGCCCCAAGGCTTTCTAAATGCTTGGTATAAAGTTGGCAGTCAATAAGACTATATTTTCTTTGCTGAAGTTCATCTGCCAATTTAATAAAAGCGAATTTTGATGCATTACTCACCAAACTAAACATGCTTTCCCCACAGAAAATATGTCCTAAATCAATGCCATAAAGTCCACCGACCATTTTATCATCTTGCCATATTTCATATGATTGCGCATATCCCAATTCATGCAATTTCAGGTAGGCCTCCTTCATTTCATGGGTAATCCAAGTTCCTTCCTGTCCCTCTCGCTTTGCCAATGCGCATTGATCGATTACGGCTTCAAAGCAATTGTTCTTTGTATAACTGAATTGATTATTCTTGAGCACTTTTCGCATACTTTTTGAAATCTTGATACGCTCAGGAAAAAGTACCATTCTTGGGTCGGGGCTCCACCATAAAATCAGTGAACCTTCATTGAACCAAGGAAAAATACCGCTTTTATAGGCAAGTATTAAGCGTTCAGGCGAGAGGTCACCACCAACTGCCAATAATCCTTCTGCAGTTGCATTTTCAACCGATGGGAAATACAGGTCGTTGGTCAGAAAGGTCAAGGGTTTTTGTGAGCTATCCTTTTTCACGAATACAGTTTAATCTAAAGTTACTTAAATTAAAAATGAATGTATAATCATAAATATTGAATACAAAAAAGCCCCGCTTTACAGCGGGACTTGCCCGCCTGAATAGACGGGCAGGTTCAACTATCTATTTAGAATAAGTCATATTAATGATTCTTCAAAATAAGTTTCATTAAAATGGAAGGTCATCATGATCTTCATCGTTGATATTGTCAGCTGGTTCAAAAGCATCTATTGGAGGTACTGGTGGAATATCAGTATTTCCTTCAGCAGCCTGAAGGTTCTCAATGCGCCAACCTTGAATAGCATTAAAGTATTTTACTTCGCCTTGTGGGTTAGTCCATTCACGACCCCTTAGATTAATACTGATCTTTACATCTTGACCAACAGTATAACTATTAAGTAAATCACACTTATCTTGAACAAACTCAACTAAAATATGTTGAGGATATTGCTCCTCTGTTGTTACTACTACTTCCCTCTTTCTAAAACCATTGCTTCCAAAAGTTTTAGTTTCATCAATCATCTTAATTTTTCCTTGTATTTCCATTTTTTAATAATTGTGCAATCTGCGTTTAGTATTTAATATTCTATTTTCTAACTAGGATTCCCTAAAAGGTATGTTCCCTGTTTTTTACCGTTCTTTTTTTACCTAGTGTAATTCCAAGAACCCAATCCTGCATGTAAATGGTCTAAATCTTTGAGCGTATATATTCTCGGCAAAGAAGCTTGACCATCCCAAGCATAACAAATCCGAATTATCGGAATCAAATAAGTAAAAATAATTAGCCGACAAGTTAAGGGTTTTACAAATGGTCTCATAAAAAGTATCCTAATTATTAATAGGACCAATGAAATGGGAAGCAACAACCACCAAAAAAGCAGCGGTATATTATCATCGCCCATTTCATAACTCAATAAAGGTTGGTTGGTTCTTTGGACCGATTCCAAAATCATCCTTGCCTTTTTAGGTGGCATAGGATGAAAACAATTCACCAGGGTTTTGAGGCCTTCTGGCACAGTTGCAATATTAGTTGTATCTACAGAAGTTTCTTGATAACTGATTCTATCCAAAGCATCTGTTTTGAATTTCTTGAGCATTTCGGAACTGGGAAATAAATCGGCCAAGAGCTCTGGTACACCAATCAATTTTTGAAGAATTACAATTAAATTAATCATCCAAACCTGCAGCCAGTTTGGAAACCAACCTAAATCCTCAAATTCAAATAATTGTATCCTTTTCATTTCGCCAATAACACTTTCCATGCAGAAAGCACTTCTTCTTTGGTTAGATATTCTTTGGCTTTAAGATGTACCTTTATCCTATTTTTCGAATTGATTATGGCAAGAAGACTATCATTCGAGTTAATAAATTCCTCTATTTGGGATTGGGAAGGCAATTTTTCTATATTCCCCAACATTCCAAGATCATTGCCTGTTAGCACCGTACTGGACCTAATTTCTTCGGGTATATTATCAACGCCGATTCCTAGGGTAGATAATGGCTTGGGCACTTCAAACAATCCTTGATTAGCTCTGGAATACCAATTGCCCCCCATACGGGCTACTTGGTCAATTTTATATTGGTCTATACTCCCTTCTTCATTAAGAATGGCTTTATCAATATGTATTTTGACTACTTCACAGAAAATAAGATTTCCTGCGCCTCCTTCCTTTCCCAAAGGTTCAACCTTGGTTACTTTACACTCAAATTGTACCGGAGATTCAGCTACCCTAAATGGCCTGACCAAATCAGATTTCAACATGCCAAGTCCAGCTTTTAAGAACTCATTGTCCCCTTCAGCATATTCGGTACTTGAAAGTGACATCTGATGTACGATTTCGAAGTTTACCACGTTAATAACCACCTCTTTTACCTTTTGTACGTTTTCAAGCGTGTGCTTTGTGGTATTGTCACGAACCCTTCTGGCGGGTGAAAATATTAATATTGGCGGATTGGCACTAAAGACATTAAAGAAGCTAAAAGGCGATAAATTGGGCCTTCCTTTGTCATCTATTGTACTTGCAAAGGCAATAGGTCTGGGACCAACAGCACCTAAAAGATATCCATGTAATTTTTGGATCGGAATATCGTTTGGAAGTATAGAAAACAGTTCGGCCATAGTTTTGCAAATGTAGGTAATTTGCTTGCGATTTAAAACAAGAACCCATGTACTTTGCACACCATTTATTATCATTTTACGTTATCTTTAAAGCAATAAAACAACTGGATGAATTTTAATCCTAGAAAGAAGACTTCCAATTTTATTTTACTTGCGGCAGCCTTTGCTATTGTAAGTTTGATTTTATGGAATACCAATAGTTTCTTTAAAAAATTCAAGGAAGAGGAACGCTTAAAAATGGAGATATGGGCTACGGCCCAATCGGAACTTTTGCAATATTCCGAAGATATTGATATGGGCAATCTTACGATTAAAGTGCTTCAAAACAATACATCTACCCCTATGATCTTGGTCAACAAAGATGGCTCCGTCAAGACCAATAATATACCTGATGATAAGGTTAATGATTCAATATATCTTCAACGAAGCATTAAAATATTTCAAAGTGAAAATACGCCGATCTCAATTGACCAACAAGGTGAACATTTGGCCACTTTGTATTATGGGAATTCAGAAGTTCTGAACAAATTAAAGTATTATCCCATTGCCTTATTGCTTATTATTCTGCTCTTTGCAACGGTTATTTTCTTTTTCTTTAAATCGAACAAAACCTCTGAGCAAAATAAACTTTGGGCAGGTATGGCGAAAGAAACCGCGCATCAGATTGGCACACCATTATCTTCCCTTTTGGGCTGGAATGAACTTCTTAAAAGTGAAAAAATAAACCCTGAAATCACTAAGGAAATAGCTAAGGATATCACCCGTCTTGAAACCATAACCGAACGTTTCTCTAAAATAGGTTCTTTACCCGAACTTAAAGAATTCGATATTGTTCAAGAGACGAAAGAAGCCTACGATTATTTAAAACTAAGAAGTTCTAAACTCATTCATTTTTCATTCAATTCAAAAGTTGACAAGCTTCCTGTTCTTTTAAATCATTCCTTGTATAATTGGACCATTGAGAATCTAGTAAAAAATGGAATCGATGCTATGAAGGGTAAGGGGAGTATTGCCATAGATATTATTCCTGCCGGAAAATATGTGAATATTCTGGTGGCAGATACCGGTAGTGGCATCCCAAAAAGCAATTATCAAACCATATTCAATCCTGGGGTAACCTCTAAAAAAAGAGGTTGGGGCTTAGGTTTATCATTAGTCAAAAGAATAGTTGAAGAATATCATCAAGGAAAAGTAAAAGTGCTCTCTTCAGGTAAAGAAGGTACCATAATGCAGATATCCTTAAAAGTAAAAAATTAAGCCATGGCGAAGGAAAGATTTGAAATTATCAAGGAAGCTGATATTACCAACAATTGTCCAGAATGTTATAATCAGGACATGAAAATTACTTTTCAGCAAAAACATAAATTCGGAAAATTATATGATAGGACCACTAATGAGGTAATGCATAAAATTAAATGCAACAAATGCGAATCTACAATCTATCCTGTGAATTGGACCGATGATATTGAAAGAACGTTCAATTATTATCAAAAAATGGTTGCGCCGAAAAAGGCTTCAATCCGATTTACCTCTTTGTTTTATATTTTGATTATCTCGTTAGTGGTTTTGATAGGAGTCGGCATATATTTATGGCAATCCGGGATTATTCAATTTTAGAACGAATCTTCTCAGCTATGTCTTCAAATTCCGCTTTGGTAGGCGCAACTTTATATTGAAATGTTGCTTCTTTCATTTCATTCAATGGAATCAAATGTACATGAACATGGGGTACTTCGAGACCTATTACCGTTATACCAACTCTTTTGCAATCCATGGAAGCTTCAATGGCCTGGCCAACCTTTCTTGAAAATGCCATAAGACCCATATAGGTTTTCTCATCCAAATCCATGATCTTATCAACTTCCTTTTTAGGAATACATAGCGTATGGCCTTTGGCGTTAGGGTTTATATCCAAAAAGGCAAAAAAGTCTTCGTCTTCGGCAATTTTGTAACAAGGAATCTCCCCATTGATAATCTTAGTGAAAATACTGGCCATAGCGCATTTACTTTAATTAAAATTCAAAAAAAATCCTATCAAGCTTTGATAGGATTAAATATAAAGATTTATTGATAGCTACCTACCTTGTTATCTCTAAAATCTCAAAGGTAATAGCACCATTGGGTATCGTAATTTCTGCAGTATCACCAACTTCTTTCCCCAATAACCCTTTTCCTATAGGTGAACTAACAGAAATTTTTCCAGTCTTTAAATCGGCCTCACTTTCGGCTACCAATGTGTATTTCATTTCCATACCATTGGCCTGGTTTTTTAGTTTAACCGTTGACAACACCAATACTTTTGAATTATCTAATTGGGATTCATCAATCAATCTTGCGTTAGCCAAAGTTTCTTCCATTTTGGAAATTCTCAGTTCTAATAGTCCTTGTGCTTCTTTGGCAGCATCATACTCCGCATTTTCAGATAAATCACCTTTATCCCTAGCTTCCGCGATTGCTTTTGAAGCATTAGGACGCTCAACATCCTTAAGCTGATTCAACTCATCCCTTAACTTTTTTAACCCTTCTGGTGTGTAATAAGATACGTTACTCATAGCTTCGCCGTTTAATAAATAGGAAAATCCCCTTTTTTAGAGAGGATTTAACGCAAATATACA
>CBDUKE010000061.1:0-18633 GCA_965367725.1 uncultured Maribacter sp.
AGGCTGGGTATTACCTGCTTTAACAGTTTTTATTTTGGCGAATTTGCTGAGGAAAAATTAAGAAAAGGTTGTGTTTCACATCGTGATTTTAATAAAATGAGTTTTAATTTATTTAGGCTATTGCTTATTTTAATAAGTACATAGTTCGTCTTATTAATTGTTCTAAAAGCTTCCTTTATTTATAAAACACCCTATCAAAGATTACTGTCAACAGGTAGAATTCTTATCTTTATATTTCTAAATGCAACCTTCCCGCCATACTCCTGAAGACTAATGCGGCCCGTTTTGGCAGTGCCGAAATCAGGCCATTTGACAAATCCGGATTTTGAAATCATTGCCTCCCATTCGGGTCCATGTACTGGAAAACGTAAAACTTCCTGCTCGTTGAAAATTACATATCCGATATTTTCATTATGATCAATATGAATGAGGTAGTGGTTCCATTCCCCTGCAGCTTTACTTACGATAGCGGAGGGCGCCATCAAACCATATAATGATCCCGCACGATTTATATCCCCACGTTCTTCTACATATTCTTTCCAATTATCATCTAAAATTTGAATCTCAGGTCCTGTTTCATAAGGATGCTTATGTTGCTCGTTCTCAATAACCCCCCAAAAAATACCTGAATTACCATGATGGCCAATGTTCCACTCCAAAGAAAGTTCAAAATTCGTGAATTTATCATCTGTCACCAGATTGGAACTTCCGCCTCCTTCACGTCGTTGAAAGTCATACACCAATTCCCCATTTGCAACATACCATCCGTCAATAGTAGCATCTGCTCCATACGCATGCCACCCTTCCAAGTTTTCCCCGTTGAACAATTCAATCCAACCCTCTTTAGACGGACTACACCCTACCAAAAGAAGACAAATACACAATAGGCAAATTTTATAAACTTTCATAAAAACGTATTAATATAAATGATTAACTAATATTTAGACATGCTCAGTGAAGCTAGCCGAAATTAAATCAGGAAACAAAAATTACACCTCCAATGCTTCGCACCACCTTCTTTAATCACAACATCAATAACTCCTGCTAGATTTGATTCCGGCCTTCGCAGGAATGACAAATACCTTAATCTGAAAACTACTTACTGCTTACTCATAAGCTCCTCTATCTCTTCAATTTCAATAGGTATGTTCGACATCAAGTTAAAAGGTTCCCCATTCTCCTGAATCACCACATCATCCTCTAAACGAATACCCATGTTTTCTTTTGGAATATAAATTCCAGGCTCCACAGTAAAGACCATATTCGCTTTCATAGGGGTTTTCAGTGCACCATAATCATGGGTGTTCAACCCTATATGATGACTGGTACCGTGCATAAAGTATTTTTTATAGGCCGGCCAATCCTTATCCTCATTTTGTACATCAGCCTTGTCGAGGAGTCCCAATCCTAGCAATTCAGAGGTCATGATCTTGCCCACTTCTTTATGGTATTCAGCCCAAATGGTTCCAGGAACCAGCATTTTAGTCGCTTCATTTTTTACGCGGAGTACCGCTTGGTAAACCGCTTTTTGGCGGTCTGTAAATTTCCCATTTACAGGAATGGTTCGCGTAAGGTCGCTTGAGTAGTTGGCATATTCGGCAGCGACATCCATCAACAACATATCACCATCCTTGCACTGTAAATTGTTTTCAATATAATGCAGTACAATGGCATTGCCTCCAGAGGCAATAATAGGGGTATAGGCGAATCCTTTGGAGCGGTTGCGCACAAACTCATGCAATAGCTCTGCCTCAATTTCATACTCCCAAACCCCAGGTTTCACAAAGCCCAACAAACGACGAAATCCTTTTTCGGTAATATCGCAGGCCTTTTGCATGAGGGCAATTTCCTCGGGTTCTTTTACCCCACGAATTTCTTGCAGGATCGGGAAGCTCTTTGCCGTTTGGTGTGCTGGAAATTTTTGTTTGCAATCTTGTATAAATCGGTCTTCCCTGGTCTGGGTCGTAACCGCTTGCCTGTAATGTTCGTTGGTATTAAAATAAATAGTGTTGACCTCTGTCATTAAATCGAAGAAGTATTTGTCAAAATCGGTCAACCAATAAATAGTCGCTATGCCCGAAACTTCGGTTGCTTTTTTCTTGGTCAATTTTGGTCCTTCCCAAATCGCAATATGGTCATTGGTTTCACGTACAAACAGAATCTCCCTATGTTTTTTATCCATGGCATCGGGAAACAACAACAAAATACTTTCCTCTTGATCGGCACCACTCAGGTAAAAGATATCGCGATGCTGTTCAAAATTCAAAGTGGCATCTGCGCTGATAGGATAAATATCATTGGAATTAAAGACCGCTATACTGGATGGCTTCATTTTGGCCATGAATTTCTTGCGGTTTTTGATAAAAAGTTGGCTACTGATTTGTTCGTATTTCATATGGATTGCATTAGGTTGATAAATTTAATAATTCCTGTATTGAAAGGCCCTATTTCTAAATTTAATTATCTTAGTAAGCATAAATTATTTTTTGAATTTCCCCGATTCATTCATCGCACATCAAAAACGCTAGATTTCTAGGATATTTCTTTTATGTAACCACTGTATGAAACCAAGACTACTCACCCTTTGCTTCCTCATTTTATTGACTTTTTCCAACAACGCTCAAACCAATACCGAGGTCTTCAAGAATTTGAAATTCCGCTTTATTGGTCCTGAGGGCAATAGAACCATTGCCATTGCAGGCATTCCGGGCAACACCATGGTCAATTATATAGGGGCGGCCTCCGGTGGATTATGGAAAACCGAGGACGGTGGAGTCACCTGGAAATCGATATTCGATGACCATGATGTTTCCTCTGTTGGTTCTTTGGCAATTACACCAACCAACCCAGATATCGTTTGGGTGGGAACGGGTGAAACCTTTGTCATAAGACCTGCCCATGCCATGGGTGATGGTATCTATAAATCTGAAGATGCTGGCAAGACCTGGAAAAATATGGGACTTGAAAAAACAGGCCGAATTGGTCGTGTTATTGTACACCCTACCAATCCCGATATTGTTTATGCTGCTGCTTTAGGCCATACTTACGGCCCTCAGCAAGACCGTGGCGTTTACAAAACTATTGACGGTGGTAAGAGTTGGAAACGCATTCTATTTGTCGATGAAAATACGGGTGCAGCCGATATCGCTTTAGACCCGACAAATCCCGATAGATTATTGGTCGGTATGTGGTCTATTCATATCAATACCTGGGGATTAAATAGTGGGGGGCCAGGAGGCGGAATCTATCGCTCTATAGATGGCGGTAATACTTGGGAAACCCTCTCTAAAAAAGGCTTGCCCGGGGGTAAAGGCAATCCGGTAGGTAAAACTGGGGTAGCGATTTCACATTCCAACCCCAATGTGGTATACGCTCTTTTTGAAATTGATAGCCCGGCTCTTTATAGATCCGAGGATTTTGGTGAAACTTGGACGCTGCAAACACGAAACCACGACATCAACGAACGTGCTCCCTATTATACACGTATGGCGGTTTCAACTGATAATCCGGATGAAGTATATTTTGCCAATGTAAAATTCATCACTTCAAAAGATGGTGGCAAAACTATAAAAGGAGGATATAAAGCAGGTGGTGACAACCATGATATTTGGGTTGATCCCACCAATGCCGATCGTATTATGGTGGCCCATGATGGTGGTGCAAGTATAAGTTTAAATCATGGCAAAACTTTTCAAAGAGTAGTGCTCCCTATTGCACAAATGTACCATGTTGCGGTCGATGACCAAATACCCTATAATGTATATGGCAATAGGCAAGACGGCTATTCCTATAGAGGGCCTAGCAATAGTTTACAAGGTTATATACCGATTGGTCTTTGGGAGGGCGTAGGTGGCTGCGAAAGCGGTTTTGCCCAACCAGACCCTTTTGATAATGATATTGTTTGGTCTGGTTGCTACGATGGCGGTCTCGAAAGATACAATGCTAAAACAGGACATGCCCAGGACGTTCGTGTATGGCCCGAAGCCGGCTATGGTTGGGCACCAGCCGATATGAAATACCGTTGGTATTGGAATTTTCCTTTGACATTTTCTCCACATGTTAAACATAGGGTGTATGTGGGTAGTCAATTTGTACACAAGAGTGATGACAACGGACAAAGTTGGCAGATAATTAGTCCAGACTTGACTTTGAACGATAAATCGCACCAACAAAGTTCCGGGGGTATTGCCACCGATAACCTAATGACCTTTGATGGCTCTACTTTAATTACCATTAAAGAATCCGCGATAGAAGCTGGGGTAATTTGGACAGGAAGTAACGACGGACAAGTTAATGTTACCAAAAATGGGGGAGATACGTGGACCAATGTAAGTGCCCATATTCCCAATCTTCCCAAATGGGGCACCATATCTAATATCGAAACATCGCGTTATAAAGAAGGTACCGCCTACATTAGTGTAGATATCCATCAAATGGGTGATTTTGACCCTTATATCTATAAGACCAGTGATTATGGCCAAAGCTGGAAATTGATAAGTAGCGCTATTCCAAAATCGGTACATAGCTTTGTACATGTGGTCAAAGAAGACCCAAAACGAGAAGGAATGTTGTATGCTGGGGTTGATAATGGCATTTATATCAGCCATGATGATGGTGAACATTGGATGCGTCTTCGTAACAATTTACCTCCTGCTCCTGTCTATTGGTTGGAAATTCAAGAGCGCTTTGATGATTTGGTCGTAGGTACCTACGGAAGGGGATATTACATTTTGGATAATATTGCTCCCCTGCGCGAATTTGATTTGGATGCCAAAGATAAAAAGGCACATCTGTTTAGTTTACGACCGGCTTACCGTTTTCATGACAAACAAAGCATAAAGACTGATGGCCCCAGTAATAATTCAGGTAGAAATCCAGGTTATGGGGCAGATATTCATTATTATTTAAAGGATAGTACGGATCAAAAAGTTGAAATCCAGATTTTGAGTGACAACGATGAAATTATCCGGACCTTAAAGGGTGAAAACAAGGAAGGAATCCATAAAACTATGTGGGATCTACGTTATGAACCTACCTACAAGCCAAAATTGAAGTCCACCCCACCAGGAAGGCCCTGGGTGCAACTTAATGGAGAAGGATGGCGACCCTTGGTGACTTGGGATTTAGACCTATGGCGCGGGCAATTTGGCCCTAGGGCCGTACCCGATACCTATAGGGTAAAATTGATTATTGGTGAGGAAGAATTTGTTAGGGAATTGGAAGTCTTGAAAGACCCATCATCTGAAGGTTCTTTGGAAAGTATAAAAGAACAAGTGGCGTTTTCATTGGAATTGCGGGATGCTATGAACCTTGCCGTTACCATGATCAATGATATCGAAACTATAAGAGGCGAGCTGAATGAGGTTATTCCAAGTTTGAAGCGTAAAAGTGATATTCAACAAGCTACTGAACTAAGAACAAGGGCGCAGAATATAGCTGGATCATTATATGATATTCATTTGACGGGGGCCCGGGAAGATGCTTTTAGGGCGCCCATGAAATTATACGGCCGGTTGAGCGCACTTGCGAGTGATATTGGGGGGCATGGGATAGATTTTAAACCCACAGACCAACAACGCGAGGTATATACCATTTTCAACAAACGCCTTGAAAACGTTAATAAGAAGTTCAATACCTTTATAAAAGTAGAAGTGAAAAAACTGAACTCACAATTGAAAAAAAGTAAAATTCAAATACAATTGAACGAAAAAATAAAATACTAAGCAAGAGAGGCGCTTAACTTAAATCAATCTATTTTGATTATCCCATATGCTTGGAGGTCTTTTGCCTTCATCGTAATAATGTTGACATCCAAAGATATGGGGGTCAAGGGCTCATCAATTGAATCCCTAGGGCTATTCACAATAGCATCGACTACATCCATTCCTTTTATGACTTTTCCATAAATGGTATAGTCCCCATCCAATCGGTGTTCCCCTTTCTTATTGTGCACTATGTAAAATTGGCATCGGGCAGAAAGCTTTTCGGCATTACCATCCCTACCTGCACCAAAAGCACCATACTCATGTAAAAATGCATCATTGAACTCAGGCTTCAACAAGTACTCAGGATCATTAAAACCCTCGGGCGTATCTGGACAACCACCCTGAGCAACAAACTCTGGAATAACTCTATTAAAAGTGAGTGAATCCCAATAACCATCTTTTGCCAATTGAATAAAACTATTTTTATGGTTGGGTGTTTCATCGTGAAGCCATACCAAAATTTCACCTTTCGGAGTTTCTATCTGTCCAACCTCATAGTGTTGATCCTTAGAGCAAGTTGACAATATGAGTAAAAGCGGGAAAATTAGTTTATACATTTTCTTTATTTTTTTAAAGATAAAAAAAGAGGCCAAACTAGGTTGGCCTCTCTTCAGATTTAAGCTGGTTAATTTACTTTATTTGGCCATGGCCTTCTTAATAACTCCAATTATGGCCATTAAAACGCCACCGCCAACTCCCCCACCGGCAACACTGCCTAAAATTCCTGCCATGTCCATTGCTCCAGCATCAGCTCCAGCACTAAGGCCTAACATTCCAAGAAGCTGACCTCCAAGTCCTCCACCCAATATACCAACAATCGAGTTTCCTAAAGTTCCAAGAGACATGTTTTTCAATAATTTTCCAGCTATGTTGCCCCCAAGGGCACCTGAAACCAATTGAATAATTAACGGTAAATACTCTTCCATTATAAAATGATTTAGTTGTTTATACTTAATAAATTTAACAATATATTAAACATATAATCATTTTAGTAGCTATTTTTTTGTCTATTTAGAATTAAATGAGCCTTTTTTATAGTAATTCGGAAATTGTTGAAAGTCTCGATAAACCCTTGTAGTTTGCACAACGAAACCCTAATTTTAATGGCAGTTAAAATCCAATTTAATGCGATATAAATCCTTGGTGCTTATTCTATCAATTTGTTTTTCATTTATTGCATATTCCCAGGGAAAATCGAATATTTATAGTACGAAAATAAAGGTGCTTATCATTGACGGGCAAAACAACCTTGACCAATGGCCCAAAATCACCTTCATGCTTAAGGATTACATGGATCATACAGGTTTGTTCAAAGTTGATGTTAAACGAACTGCATATCACGCCGATTATTCTGTACAGTGTGCTGGGTTTAACACAACTATGCTCCGAGGAACAGAATGGGCTGCTACGGGAAATGTTACTACTCCGCTTCCAGATGATTTTCTGACTGCTGAAATATCAAGTAGTCGTAATTTTAAACAAAAACAATAAATGCAATTAACACTAAGTATTCCAGCACTACTCTTTCCTGCAATTTCATTGACAATGCTAGCCTATAATGCTAGGTATTTGGCTATTGCAGCCTTAATTCGACAATTGCACAAAAAATTTCAAGAAACGGCTTCACCGGCAGTTGGGCTGCAAGTCAAGCAATTGAGCAAACGCCTAACAATCATCAAGAATATGCAAGCCGTGGCTATTTTAAGCTTTTTGTTCAGTGTTATTACCATGTTCCTAATTTATGTAGAACTGGTTTTTTGGGCAAATCTGGTTTTTGGGATTAGCTTATTGGCTTTAATGATTTCCTTGATTCTTTCCTTTATAGAAGTGCAATTATCAACCAAAGCCTTGTCGATACAATTGGAAGATATTAGACCCCAATCGCAAAAAGAGAACTAGTCTATGCTTAGACGCCCATAAATTCATCATTTGCACAAAACCAACCGCTTGGTCTATATTATCCTCTTCCTTTTCTCCCTAAATTAGTGACTATATGGATTTATGAACTAAAAATATCGCCCAATGGTCATAAATACATGGTGGTATCGGTGAAATACTTTCAGAACCAACCAATAGGTTTGTTTTTTAATAAAATACTGCAATGAATTATAATAGAAATCTTGATGTTTAGGGGTCAACTCAAGTGTGAGTAAAGCATATCTCCGTTAATAATGGCATGGTACGCATCAGCTATATTCCCATTCGGGTAATAACACATTGGTTTTCCTGATCCAAGCTTTACCGAGTATTTGGTATGATCGATCAATTGTATATAACGCCCAAAAATTTCAGCTTATTCTGCAATGCGTTTGGCGGATTATACATTTATGATAATTGATAGAAGTTCAATATCCATCATAAAAATTGATTGCTTATAACATTGGTATATAATATCAGTTAAACTACATTTCTCCAAAACTTGTTATTGGTTTTACCCTGATTCTTTAACAAAATGAAATTAATTTGAATTTTTGCCGCCAAGATCAATTACAATCCCTTAAACTTGAACTAAATACTGTATATTCCTGCCATAAAGTTTGTTAATAATTTATCGGTGCTGTAAATTAGCAGTCAAAATCAACTACCAATGAGCGGGTTCTTTAATTCTTCAATAGGTAGAAAGTATGCGATGGCACTTTCTGCTTTTTTTCTTATAATTTTTTTGGTCATTCATTTAGCGGTAAACATTACTTCCCTTTTCAGTGAAAGTGTATTTAATGAAATGTCTCATTTCATGGGCACGAATCCGTTGATCCAATTTGCGATGCAGCCTGTACTGATATTCGGGGTGATTTTCCATTTTATAATGGGCTTTGTTTTAGAATTGAAAAATAAAGGTTCCCGAAACATCAAATATGCCAAAAACAACGGGTCGGCTAATTCCACTTGGATGAGTCGGAATATGATTTACAGTGGATTGGTGATATTGGCATTTATAGTATTGCATTTTATAGATTTTTGGATTCCCGAGATCAATACGAAATATATTCAAGGTGATATGTCAGGGGTCTTAGCTGGCGAAGATGGCTATCGTTATTTTCAGGAACTACAACACAAGTTCGTTGAACCATGGCGAGTAGGCGCTTATGTAGTTGCCTTTATTTTGTTGGCGCTGCACCTACTTCACGGCTTTACCTCAGCATTCCAATCTATTGGAGCGACCATGGGAAGACAAAAAACTATGAAAAATATTGGCAAGGCATATTCGATATTGATTCCATTAGGATTTATTGTCATTGCTCTTTTCCATCATTTTAACCATTAATACCATTTACTTATGTCTGTATTAGACTCCAAAGTACCAAAAGGGCCAATTAAGGACAAGTGGACCACCTATAAG
Organism: uncultured Maribacter sp.; assembly: GCA_965367725.1. Taxonomy (GTDB): domain Bacteria; phylum Bacteroidota; class Bacteroidia; order Flavobacteriales; family Flavobacteriaceae; genus Maribacter_A. The sequence continues at coordinate 9,106 of CBDUKE010000061.1, forward strand.
GATAAGATTAATCTTGTCAACCCTGCCAACAAACGTTTGATTGATATCATTGTGGTTGGAACGGGATTAGCTGGGGGTTCTACGGCAGCAACTTTAGCTGAATTGGGCTACAATGTAAAGGCTTTTTGTTTTCAGGATTCACCGCGTAGAGCACACTCAATCGCGGCACAAGGAGGAATAAATGCAGCTAAGAACTATCAAGGTGATGGGGATTCTACGTATCGCTTATTTTATGATACTGTAAAAGGTGGCGATTATCGTTCTCGGGAAGCAAATGTATATCGTCTGGCGGAAGTGTCAGTTAACATTATTGATCAATGTGTTGCCCAAGGAGTACCATTTGCCCGCGATTATGGCGGTCTATTGGATAATCGTTCTTTTGGTGGTGTATTAGTATCCAGAACCTTTTATGCTAAAGGGCAAACCGGACAGCAATTATTATTGGGTGCTTATTCTGCCATGAATCGTCAAATAGGACGTGGTAAGATCAAGATGTACAATAGACATGAGATGTTGGATGTGGTTATAGTTGATGGTAAGGCGAGAGGGATTATAGCTCGTAACCTAGTTACCGGTGAGATTGAACGACATTCGGGCCATGCTGTTGTTTTAGGAACTGGCGGATATGGAAATGCATTTTATTTGTCTACTTATGCAATGGGAAGTAATGTGACAGCTGCTTGGAAAGCACACAAAAGAGGCGCTTTTTTCGCAAACCCATGTTTCACTCAAATTCACCCTACATGTATTCCGGTTTCAGGAGACCATCAATCCAAATTGACATTAATGTCAGAATCATTGCGTAATGATGGAAGAATATGGGTTCCTGGAAAAATAGAAGATGCAAAAGCTATTCAAGAAGGTAAATTAAAACCAACTGAAATTGCAGAAGAAAACAGGGATTATTTCTTGGAACGCCGTTATCCTGCATTCGGAAACCTAGTGCCTCGCGATGTGGCTTCAAGAGCTGCTAAAGAACGATGTGATGCCGGTTATGGAGTAAACGCTACTGGGGAAGCCGTTTATTTGGATTTTGCCGCTGCAATTCAACGTTATGGTAAAGAACAGGCCCATGTAAAGGGATTGGATGAAAGTGATTCTGCTCTTATAACGAAGTTAGGAAAGGGCATGATAAAAAGTAAATACGGGAATTTATTCCAGATGTACGAAAAAATTATAGATCAAAATCCGTACGAAACACCAATGATGATCTATCCTGCCGTTCATTATACTATGGGAGGCATTTGGGTAGATTATAACCTAATGACAACTGTACCTGGATTATACTGCATAGGAGAAGCCAATTTCTCTGATCATGGCGCTAACAGATTGGGAGCCTCCGCCCTAATGCAAGGGTTGGCAGATGGCTATTTTGTACTGCCTTATACTATTGGTGACTATTTATCTGATGATATCAGGACAGGAGCTATACCAATAGATTCCCCTGAATTTGATGCCGCTGAAAATTATGTTCAGGAAAGATTGGATAAATTGATTAATAACAAGGGGAAATATTCTGTTGATCACTTCCACAAACGACTAGGAAAGATCATGTGGAACAAATGTGGAATGTCTCGAAATGCCAAAGATCTTAAAGAGGCAATTACCGAGATTGCAGTGCTTAGAAAAGAATTTTGGCAGGATGTTAAAATTCCAGGACGCGCCGATGAATATAATGAAGAACTGGCAAAAGCAGGACGCGTAGCCGATTTCTTGGAATTAGGGGAGTTATTTGCCAAAGATGCCTTACAACGTGAAGAATCTTGTGGTGGTCATTTTAGGGAAGAACATCAGACGGAAGAAGGCGAAGCTAAACGTAGGAAAGAATTCCAATATGTTGCCGCATGGGAATATAAAGGGGAGCCTAAAGATGCTGTTCTTCATAAAGAGGAGCTTAAATATGATGATATAGAAGTTAAAGAAAGAAGTTATAAATAGGATATCTATGAAATTAACCTTAAAAATATGGCGTCAAAAAGATGCTAAGGATAAAGGCAAGATGGTAAATTATCAACTTGATGATGTATCTCCAGATATGTCCTTTCTTGAAATGTTAGATGTGTTAAATCAGGATTTGATTGATAAGGATGAGGAACCAATTGCTTTTGATCATGATTGCCGAGAGGGAATCTGCGGCATGTGTTCCATGTTCATCAATGGTAGAGCACATGGGCCTGATAGGGAAATAACGGTTTGTCAGTTACATATGCGCAGTTTTAAAGATGGGGATACCATTTATATTGAACCATGGCGTGCCAAGGCATTTCCTGTTATTAAGGATCTAATAGTAGATAGAACGGCTTTTGACAGAATTCAACAAGCCGGTGGTTTTATTTCTGTAAATACCTCTGGGAACACCCAAGATGCAAACAATATATTAATTGCTAAGGATGCTGCAGATACAGCAATGGACGCTGCAACCTGTATTGGCTGTGGAGCCTGTGTAGCTTCATGTAAAAATTCCTCTGCTATGTTATTCGTTGGGGCCAAGGTTTCACAATACGCATTATTACCACAGGGCAAAGTGGAAGCGGTTGATCGTGTTAAAAACATGGTAGCACAAATGGATTTGGAAGGTTTTGGAAACTGTACCAATACCGGGGCTTGTGAGGTTGAATGTCCTAAAGGAATTTCATTGGAGAATATTGCACGTATGAACCGGGAACTGGTCAAAGCAAACCTTATTAAGTTTTAAGACACTTATCCAAAACTATAAAATTAAAATCCCATCCGCCAGCTGGCGGATGGGATTTTTTTTATCTTTAAGAATGCCCAAAACCTATTCCGAAAATCGAATCAAAGTGCCTCGTTTTAATGAGGAGTCAGGATTTTACACTACCCCTGAACGTTCCAAGATCATGGGTAAGATCCGAGGCAAGAACACCAAACCTGAATTGGCATTTAGAAAAGCACTTTGGGCAGCAGGTTACCGCTATCGAATTGATTCCAGAAAATTGATAGGAAGGCCAGACGTTGTCCTGAACAAGTACAAAACTATTGTGTTTATTGATGGTGAATTCTGGCATGGTCAAAATTGGGAAGAGCGAAAGCAAAAAATAAAAAGTAATAGGGACTTCTGGATTGCCAAAATTGAGCGGAACAAACAAAGGGACCAGGAAGTTAATCGGGAACTTAATCGTCTTGGTTATAAGGTGTTCCGTTTTTGGGAAAACCAGGTAAAAAAGGAGTTGGATACATGTTTACAAAAAGTAATTTCCCACTTGGAGCTACAATCCAACAAAAACTAACTGGTTTTAGTATTTTTATGGAATTAGAAAATTCATATGCCAAACTATCCACATAAAATCAACTCCAAGTTACCTAATGTAAAGACCACAATTTTTACTACCGTGGGAAGAATGGCAAAGAAGTACAATGCCATTAATCTTTCACAAGGCTTCCCGAATTTTGAACCAGATCAGCATTTATTGGATTTAGTTTCGAAAGCCCTTAATGAAGGCCATAACCAATATGCGCACATGGCAGGTTTACCCAAACTAAGGGAGGTCATTGCAAACAAAATTGCCGATTTACATAAAAGACACTATAACCCTGACAGTGAAATCACCATAACTGTTGGAGCAACCCAAGCCATATTTACGGCTATTACCACATTTATCGGTAAAGATGATGAGGTAATGGTATTTAAACCCGCTTATGACTGTTATGAACCTGCCATCGAAGTCAATGGGGGTATTCCAGTATATGTACAACTAAACGAGGATTTTAATATTGATTGGGAAGTATTTAGAAGTAAGATTACCAGTAAGACCAAAATGGTCATCATAAACACGCCACACAATCCCAGTGGCACCATTCTTTCCAGGGAAGATATGCTTGAGCTTCAGAAGTGTCTAAAGGATACCAACATTATTGTAATCAGTGATGAGGTCTATGAGCATATTATTTTTGATGGGAACGAACATCAGAGTGCCTCCCGATTTGATGATTTGGCCTCTCGTAGTTTTATTTGCGCTTCTTTTGGCAAAACATTCCATGTTACCGGTTGGAAAGTAGGATACTGTGCAGCACCGGAAGAACTTATGCATGAATTTCGAAAGACACATCAGTTCAATGTATTCTGTGTAGACCATCCCGTACAACATGCTTTGGCAGCTTATCTTCAAGAACCAGCCCATTATTTGGCATTGAATGGGTTCTACCAAGAAAAAAGAGATTTCTTCCTCAATGCATTGAAAGATTCACGTTTTACGATAATCCCCTCTCAAGGAACTTATTTTCAATTGCTAGGGTATTCAGAAATAACCAATGAAAGTGATGTTGATTTTGTCAAAAGACTGATTATTGATTATCAATTGGCATCTATTCCCATTTCAGTTTTCAATGTTGGGGAACAAGACGACAAAGTATTACGATTTTGCTTTGCCAAAACCCAAGAGACACTTGAAAAGGCAACTGAAATTTTGAATAAACTCTAATTTAAGGAAGCATTCAGTTTGGTCATAAACTCCTCGATTTTATTTGGCTCTAGCCAGCGTGTAACAACCACCAAATCGTTTTTTTGATCTACTACAATAAAATTACCCCCAAAACCTGCAGCATAGTACATATTTTCTGAAAGTCCTTCCCAATGCCGGTTTCCCTTTTTATTCAACCACCACATATAACCATAATTTACGTTCGGTGTTGATGGTTCAATAGCCTTCTGAATCCATGCTTCACTAATGATTTGCTGGTCAATCCATTTTCCATTGTTCAGAAATAGAAGTCCAAAACGGGCCATGTCTTCTGTGCTTATGAAAATACCAGCTCCAGAATGCCCGCCACCAGTCACCGATTTCATTTGGAGACCGTCAATTTCTGTCCATGCATGTTCATAACCGTGCCAACGCCAAGTAGTAGATGCCCCGATTTTATCCATTAGCTGTTCTTTTAAAACCATAGGTAAAGGTTTGCGCCAAATATGGGTCAATGAATAGGCCAAAACATTTACCCGCACATCGTTATATTCCATGATTGTTCCTGGTTCGTTGAGCTTACGAAATTTCCAATCGTCAATGCCACCTTCCTTGGGTGGTCTATCTCCCCAATCCTTGCCTCCCCAAAGTTCACCGGACCAATCTGAATTTTGTTGTAATAAATGTTCCCAGGTGATTTTACCATTATGTTCACCACCAAATGTACCGTCCCAAATATATTGTCCAACCTTGTCTTTTGTGTTGTTAATTAAGTATTTATCCTCTGCTAAACCTGCGACTGTAGACAAGAAACTTTTGGTGACACTAAAGGTCATATCCACCCGTTTGGTATCTCCCCATTTAGCAATCAGATATCCATTTTTAAGAATCATGCCAGCAGGTCCTCCTCTTTTCTTGGTTGGTCCTAATATTTCATGAAAAGGCTCTCTTTCGAACCCTTTTAGGATGGCAATTCTCAAATCCCGGGAACCAGCATATTCATTGTTTTTTGCAAAATCAACTGCTTCCATGAGTTTGTTGGCATTAATTTTAAAATCTTTGGAAGGTTTTTCTGCCCACTCGGCATTCTGCTCTGGGAAGTAATAGCTGTCTTGGGCAATTAAGGAGCAGGAACATAATAGGATTATGATAAGTAACTGAATAGAACGCATATTTGAAAAGGATTTAATCTTCGTTGAAGTTAATCAAATCAAACCGCATTAGCCAATCCATTTGCTTGTCTTTTCCAATGTAATATGGATGCATCCCAAACTTCGAAAATCCGTTTATTTGGTAGAATTTTATGGCCGCTTTATTGTGCTCCCATACGCCTAACCAAAGAAAAGTCTTTGTTGATTGAGACGCTAGTCTTTTTACGTGCTGTAGCATACGCTTACCCAGGCCTATCCCCTGAAATTCAGGAATAACATAGATTCGTTCGAGCTCCAGTGAATTTTCTTCCTTTAAATCAGATTGTGCATCGTTTTCGTTCAATTTAAAATATCCAACAAGTTTATTGTCAGCATAAACAAAATAAAAGCGTGTAAACTGATTTTTCAACTCTTCGGTAAGCTTTGATTTACTAAAGGCAAAATCTATATAAACTTTAAAATCATCAGGGTTGTTATCTGCTTTAAAAGCATCAATAAAGGTGGCTTTGGATATTTGGACAAGTTGGTCCAAATCATTTACAGAACACTTTTTAAAAACGAGTTGCATTTAGTTTTTACTATTTTATAAAAATAAACAAAAAAAGAGCCACGCTGTGGGCGTGGCTCTTTTTCAATTCTTATACTCAAAAAATCAAAGCATAAATAATTTTTTGGTCAATAATACAACTCCACTGAAAAAGTCATTCTTATAGACTTGTATTTCTTTTTCAATCGGGGCATGGTTAATTTGGGCTTCCATAATAAGTAAGTTTATAGGTTAGATTTGGGGTTTAACTTTTATTACACTATAAATTTAGTATAAAACGAAGGTCTTCTCTAAATTATTGTTGTGAAGGATGTTTAAAATGTTGTGAAAAAAGCAAAAAGTAAATTTCATCGATGAACGACACAAAGTTTAGGGTTAAACCAGCATTTCAGGAATGTTCCCTTCAACTATCAAAGTCCCACTTGTTGCACTTTCGATGGTTTCAACTGACACCCCTGGAGCTCTTTCCAAAAGTTTGAATCCTGCATTCGTCACTTCAAGAACGGCAAGGTTTGTCACTATCTTTTTAACGCATCCTACACCGGTCAAGGGCAACGTACATTTTTTCAATAGTTTGGATTCGCCTGCCCTATTGGTATGCATCATAGCTACAATGATATTTTCTGCAGAAGCCACCAAGTCCATTGCGCCACCCATTCCCTTTACCATTTTACCAGGAATTTTCCAATTGGCTATATCGCCATTTTCGGATACCTCCATCGCCCCTAAAATGGTAAGGTCAACATGCTTGCCACGAATCATCGCAAAACTCAAGGCAGAGTCAAAAAATGACGCTCCGGGCAAGGTTGTAATCGTCTGTTTACCTGCGTTGATAACATCTGCATCTTCTTCTCCTTCAAATGGAAAAGGCCCCATACCCAACACCCCGTTTTCACTTTGAAATTCCACATTAATATCTTCCCGAACAAAATTTGCTACAAGTGTGGGAATACCAATACCAAGGTTTACGTAATACCCATCCTTAACTTCCTTTGCAATTCGTTTTGCAATACCATTCTTGTCTAACATTAGTTTCTTGGTCTTACTGTTCGTTGTTCAATTCGTTTTTCATAATGCTCTCCCTTAAAAATGCGTTGTACAAATATTCCTGGTACATGAATCTCATTAGGGTCCAATGAGCCTGCTGGCAATAATTCCTCGACTTCAGCTACCGTAATCTTGGCCGCCCCACACATACACGGATTAAAGTTACGGGCCGTGCCTTTGAAAATAAGGTTCCCCGCTTCGTCACCTTTCCATGCCTTTACAAAAGCAAAGTCCGCTTCATAAGCCTTTTCCAAAACATACATTTTGCCATTGAAATCCCTGGTTTCCTTGCCTTCTGCGACTTCTGTTCCAAAACCAGCGGGTGTATAAAAGGCCGGAAACCCAGCTTGTGCAGCCCGGCATTTTTCAGCTAAAGTTCCTTGAGGGGTAAGCTCAACTTCTAATTCCCCGCTTAACATTTGACGTTCAAACTCCTCATTTTCACCAACATAGGAAGAAGTCATTTTTCTGATTTGATGTTTTTGCAACAACAGCCCCAATCCAAAATCATCAACACCGGCGTTATTTGAAATACATGAAATATCGGAAATTCCCAATCGCACTAATTCGGCTATGGCATTTTCTGGGATACCGCAAAGACCAAAACCTCCCAACATAAAGGTCATACCATCTTTTACCCCTTTTAATGCTTCTTGAACATTAGCTACAGTTTTACGAATCATATATAAATAGTCTTGAATTAAACTTCGAACCCATGGTCTACTAAATTAAGATTTTAAAAAGGAAATGCCCTTAACTTTAAACTAAAAGTAAGGGCATTCGCATATTGTTTTATTGAAAAAAGAACTGGCCGACTAGAAATCCAGATCTTCTAAATCATCATCAATATCCTTTGGTTTATTTGGATCTTCGACTGGTTTGGTACAGTCTAGATTAATCGACATATTCGCTGGTTTTGGGAATTCCCCATCAGCAATACCCAACTCCTTGATAGCGTAGTTCTTTTTCATATAAAGTCCCCAAATTGGCAGGGCCATTGAAGCACCTTGTCCATATTTAATAGTCTTAAAATGAACTGCACGATCTTCACCGCCTACCCATACACCAGTGACCAAGTTTGGTACCATACCCATAAACCAACCATCACTCTGGTTTTGGGTTGTTCCCGTTTTTCCAGCAATCGGGTTTTTAAATTCATAAGGATATCCAGTGATTATCTCTTTAAACTCCGGTCTCGATTTATATTTATCGTAACCAGTTGTTCGTAAATGAATTCCTGAACCGCCTTGGGTTACTCCCTCCATTAAATTGACCATAGCATAGGATACCTCTTTGCTCAATACATCTTTGGTCTCTGGAACATACTCATATAAAACTGTCCCGTTCTTATCCTCTATACTGGTAACCATCACGGGTTTAACATATACCCCTTGGTTAACGAACGTACCATAGGCCCCGACCATCTCGTAAACATTAACTTCTGACACTCCTAAAGCTATCGAAGGCACTTCGGGGATCTCCCCATTTAGCCCTAAATTTTTTACTATGGAAACTACTGATTTCGGGCCTACCATATCAATTAACTGCGCTGTAATGGAGTTTTTGGAATTAGCCAATCCTTTTTTCAGGGTATACATGTTTCCAGAATACCTTCCGCTGGAGTTTTTAGGGCACCAGGCTTCAGGATTACCATGCTTGTCAGCTTCAATACAATATTGAGTGTCTGGTAGTTCGTAACAGGGTGATAATCTTAACTGATCAATGGCAGCGGCATAAACGAAGGGCTTAAAAGTGGACCCTGCCTGACGAGCGCCTTGATAAACATTGTCATATTGAAAGTGTCTATAATCAACGCCACCAACCCAAGCTTTTACATGGCCCGTTTGTGGCTCCATTGACATCATGGCCGTTCTTAGGAAAGTCTTGTAATACCTGATGGAGTCCAACGGAGTCATAATGGTATCCTTTTCATGGGTTTCACTTTTCCAATCAAATACCGTCATCTCGGTCTTTTTTGTAAAAGAATTACGAATATCTTTTTCTGACTTGCCCTTTCTTTTCATTTCTCGCCATCGATCTGAATTTTTCATGGCTCGCTCCATGATTTTGTCTATTTCCTCTTTCTCCAAATCTAGAAAGGGTGCTGTCCTATTACGTTCAGGTGTATTTTGATGGAAAAATTCTGCCTGTAATTTTTCCATATGCTCTTGTACCGATTCTTCAGCATTCAACTGCATACGTGAATCTATCGTTGTGTATATTTTCAATCCGTCAAGATAAAGACTCCACTTATCGCGCTCCCCTTCCATGGCAGGCTTTGGATTATCATTTATCCATTTGTTCATGAATCCTTGTAGGTACATCCTAAAATAAGTGGCAAGGCCTTCTCTATGATTCTCAGGAT
>CBDUKE010000062.1:0-18079 GCA_965367725.1 uncultured Maribacter sp.
ATAAACATTCCTAAAGAGCCTGGATTTTGCAGGTATAAACGAGTTGGCAGTAATAAGATACCCTTGCCCCAAGCGAACGCAATCAAAAAACCTTGAAATCCTAAATGATAGGTAACAAATATTCCCAATAATCGTCGCTAATATATACCACTGATTATTCGACCATGAAAATAAAACCAATCTCGCTACAATTTTCAATCTTGATTTTCGGTAGTGCCGCTTTGTTGTTTTTACTTATTGAAAGAATTGTTGTTCCTTATTTGGCACATCGTGGATTAGATCCATCAATCAACTTTTTAATTCTTGGCGCTCCGCATATACTATTCTTCATTGGGGCATTTTATAAAAAGACCATTGCCTACGCTGATCCAAATGCATTGCTCGGTTTTTGCCCGCACCTTTACCGAAACTCTTATAAAAAACATCGACGAGCTGGGTAAAAAGACCCAGCCAGAAATTGGATTTGCTTAGTATTGATATTTACAAATTATTCTTTCGCCAAAATGATCAAGGTCATTGTGGATTTCTAAAGTGTATTCTAGGTTTGTGTTAATTCCTTTGTTAATGCATAAAGAATATACCTATGAGAACGCTTCAGAAATTATCGCTATTGGTTCCTCTACTCATCTTTCTTTTTCTCGGTTGTTCAAAGGATCCTGACGACGAGACACTGAGATTCGAATTAATTGTTTCCGTGACCCCATCAGATGGCGGAACGGTTTCTCCTTCAAGTGCCACTTATGATGAAGGAACCGTTGTAGCTATAGAAGGCACCCCTTCTACTGGGTATTTTTTTGTTGAATGGACAGGAAGTATTCAAAGTACAGATAATCCTGTTACCATAACAATGGAATCCGATATGGATATTACCGGTGTTTTTGAAAAAATCGATTCAGACGAAGATGGGGTAACTGATGATTTGGATACCTGTCCTGATACGCCAAGCGGAGCACAAGTTGATGAAAACGGGTGTTCTGATTCACAGAAAGACACCGATGGGGATGGTGTTACTGATGATATTGACCAATGCGGTAATACCTCAAGTGGGGTACAAGTTGATGCAATAGGATGTCCTACCCAATCACCATTCTACTTAGACGATAACGGAATTACCATTAAGTGTTACAATTGGGGCGAAGTCGGAACTACGGGGCAAGTCAATGGTATTACCTATACCATTGTTGATGAAGACATGTTACGACAAATGTTGCAAAATGGCGAAGATGTCACAAATGTTTGTACCACCAAGGTTACTAGTATGATTGGATTGTTTATGGGTAATTTAAATGGATCTAACCCGTTTAATCAAGATATTAGTTCCTGGGATGTAAGTAATGTAACCGATATGAGTACTATGTTCTTAATGTCCTCTTTTAATCAAGACATTAGTTCGTGGGATGTTAGTAGTGTAATCAATATGGATTATATGTTCAATTTCTCTCAATTCAACCAATCCATAGGGTTTTGGAATGTCAGTAATGTTACTACTATGGTTCGTATGTTTTCCATTTCATCCTTTGATCAATCAATAGGAGATTGGGATGTTAGTAGTGTAAACGATATGAATCATATGTTCAATTTCTCTCAATTCAACCAACCCATAGGGTTTTGGAATGTTAGTGCGGTTACCGATATGTCATATATGTTTTCTGATTCTCGGTTCAACCAGGATATAGGTTCGTGGGATGTCAGTGGTGTTATTAACATGAATGGAATGTTTATAGGAAGTTTGGGAATGGGTAGTGTTAACCCGTTTAATCAAGATTTAAGTAGTTGGAATGTAAATAATGTCGTCAATTGTGATCAATTTAGTGAAAACACTCCTCAATGGGTGCTGCCCAAACCTGATTTCACGAACTGTAATCCCGATTAATTAGAAAAACATCTGAATTTATAACTAAACAACCCCTTAAAAACAAGGGGTTGTTTTATATGGTCCCACTTCCGCCTTGGGTGTACAATGCAAAAATTGACTTTTGTACCAATTTTTGGTATATTTGAGTAAAAGCATACTGAAATGAGTAAAAACACTTCAATATCACTCGGGGATTATTTTGACCAATTCATCCATAAGCGAATTTCGGAAGGAAGATTTAAAAACGTCAGCGAAGTCGTTCGTGCCGGACTCCGGCTTTTAGAAGAAGAAGAGGACAGGGTCAAAGCACTTCGAACCGCGATTCAAGAAGGGATTGACAGCGGAATTGCCCATGATTTCGACCATAAAAAACATTTGGAATCTTTAAAAGCAAATAAGCGTTCGAATGGCTAAATACAATTTGACCAACAAAGCAGTTGCCGATTTAGCCGATATATGGAATTATACTTTTGATGAATGGTCAGAAAAGCAAGCAGACACTTATTACGATATGTTAATCTCAAATTTTAAGAGAATAGCAGAAAATCCGAATCTGGGAAAAAATTACAATGGGGTTGCCGAAAATCTTTTCGGATTAAGGACGAACAGGCATATCATATTTTATCGACTAATTGCGGAAAATGAAATTGAAGTTACCAGAATAGTACACGAGCGAATGGACTTGGAGCATAGCATACTGGAATAAAGAATTGAATAATTTCTAATGCGAATCACTATTTTTAAAAACATGACTATGAATTACAAACACTTACTTTTTGTTGCTCTCATTTTTCTTCAATCCTGTGCTGAGCCATCAACCAAAAATACTACCGCTGATAACATCAAAAAAGTAGAAACCAGCCTAATAAATGTAGTGCACATACAGGGCGATTCAACCTGGTCTATAGCGGAGCGTATGACCCATTATGGCGTTCCGGGCGTAAGTATTGCCGTGATCAACGATGGTGAAATTGAGTGGTCAAAAACCTATGGGGTGATGGATAAGGAAAGTAAAGCCCCCGTTACCGAAAACACACTTTTCCAGGCCGCATCGATCAGTAAACCCGTAACGGCCTACGGCGCATTGACCCTCGTGGAACAAAACAAGGTGGACCTGAATAAAGACATCAATACCTATTTAACCTCCTGGAAATTACCGAACAATGAATTCACCATCGATAAGAAGGTGACCTTGAAAAACCTGCTGAATCATTCTGCAGGAACTACGGTGCACGGCTTTTTAGGCTATAGTCCGGACCTTCCCGTGCCAACACTTATTGAAGTATTGAATGGCACACCGCCTGCCAATTCAGGAGCCATTTTTGTGGATAAAATACCGGAAGAAAGTTATCGCTATTCTGGTGGGGGCTATAATATTATTCAACAAATGATGATTGATGTTGAGCATAAAGCTTTTCCTGATATCATGAATGCCTTGGTACTACATCCTTTGGAAATGAACAACAGCACCTTCGACCAGCCGCTTCAGGGTGCGCAATTGGGTTTGGCCGCAACGGGCTATTTACCAGATGGCTCCATGACCAAAGGAAAAAGACATACCTACCCAGAAATGGCCCCTGCCGGATTATGGACTACTGCCGAGGACCTCGCAAAATTCGCAATCAACATACAACAGGGGCTGAAAGGTGAAAGTCAAATAGGGTTGTCAAAAGAGATGGTCACAAAAATGCTTACGCCCTTTGTGACAGATTTTACAGGCCTGGGAATATTTTTGAATAAAAAGAAAGACCAAGTTTACTTTGGGCACGGCGGCTGGAATGAAGGGTTTTCCAGTGAGTTGATCGCCCACAAAGACAAAGGGTATGGGGTGGTGGTTCTGACCAACGCCAATCAACCAGCCTTTATTTCGGAACTGATCCGTGCTGTTGCCCTTACCTATGATTGGGATGCCTATGTGCCTGTCTATAAAAAAATGGAAACGGATCCCGCTTTTATCGCTGAGATCAGCGGCCGGTATCTTATAAATGGCAATAGACTCATGGAGGTGGTGCAAAGCGACAAGCAACTCCTGGGCAAAGAACTTGGGGAAGAACCGAAAGAACTTGTCAAGATTTCCGATACTACCTATGTAAGACGGGGGCGGGAACTGCTTATGCAATTCAAACCAAATGCAGCAAACAAGACGATGGATATGTTGATTATTGACCCTAATAATGGCGCCATTGTTTCAACCTTTACCAGGATGGATGATGCTAAAAAAATCCCCTTGGAACTTCTGGTGGAAGGTGATTTTGACCAAGCCCTTAAAGCCTATCAGGCCGTAATGAAGAAAGATCCAAAAGACCCTACCATTAATGAAAACAATTTAAATGGGTTGGGCTATCGTTTTTTAAACAATGATCAAATGAAGCTTGGGCAGGCTGTTTTAAAAGTGAACATGATGCTCTACCCCGATAGCTTTAATGTGTATGATAGTTATGCAGAAGCTTGTATGAAAATGGGCGAGTCTGAGTTGGCCATTGAAAATTATAAAAAATCGCTACGTCTTAATCCTGAAAATACCAATGCCGTGGCATTTCTAAAGGAATTACAAAAAGAGAAGTAACATGACCTCAGCTAAAAACCAAGATCTTGCACCCATGACGAAGTATATAGGCTATTGTTTTGTTTTAATGTTGCTGATTTCCTGTGGCTCCCAATCGGTCATCAATAAAAAGACTGATATTGCGACGCCATCTTTTTCCAATCACTACCAACCCCCGCTATTTGACGATGACCTTAGGGTACAGAAGATAGCGGCCCTAGCCCCTGGCATACAGCAACTATTTGAGGCGCATGCCCTGGCCCGGAAAATACCCGGGATTGCCTATGGCATTGTGGTTGATGATTCGCTGGTTATCGCCCATGCAACAGGATTGATCAATCGGGAAAAAGCGCTTTCGGCTTCCATAAAATCATCTTTTCGCATTGCTTCAATGACCAAAAGTTTTACGGCAATGGCCATTCTGAAATTACGCGATGAGGGGAGGCTGTCACTTGAAGATCCTGTGACAAAGTACATTCCTGCTATGACGCAGCTGGAATATCTTACGAGCGATTCCCCAATAATCAACATCAGGAATTTACTTACCATGACTGCCGGTTTTCCGGAGGATAATCCCTGGGGAGACAGACAGTTGCATGAGCCTGACCAGATGCTTCTTGGTTTGGTAGCCGATGGCATCTCATTTTCCAATGTACCTGCTACCAAATTTGAATATAGCAATACGGGCTATGCCTTGCTTGGGCATATTGTTTCACGGGTTTCCGGCATGCCGTACCAAGACTATTTTCGGGAACAAATACTTAAGCCCTTGGGTATGGATCAAACCTATTGGGAGTATGATAAGGTACCTCCGGAGCAGCTGGCCTTGGGATACCGCTGGGAAGATGGCAATTGGAAATTGGAACCTATGCTCCACGATGGCAGTTATGGCGCCATGGGGGGTTTAATAACCTCTATTGAGGATTTTAGTAAATATGTAAGCTACCACTTAGCTGCGTGGCCCGCCAGGAGTGCGGAAGAAAATGGCCCGGTTAAACGCAGTTCCTTGCGGGAAATGCAGACCGCACAATTTTCCCATTTGGCATTGGAAGCCAGAAACTATAATGGGGATCCATGTGCTGCTGTTTCTGGCTATGGCTATGGCCTGAATAGCGCTAAAGATTGTGAAGGCGTCAATAGGGTCCGCCATGGTGGCGCGCTCCCCGGTTTTGGGAGCAATTACACTTTTTACCCGGATTATGGGGTGGGTATTATGGCCTTTGGCAACTTGACCTATACCGGGCCTTTGCCTTTAAATAAAATTGAAAAACTACTTTTTGAAACCGCTCAAATAAAACCGCGTCGCCTCCCTGTTTCAGATATATTGGCCAAACGTCAGGAGCAGGTGCTCAAATTCATACAATCGTGGGACGTAAATTTAGAAAAGGAAATAGTAGCTGGGAATTTATATATGGATGAGTCCCGCGAAAAACGAATGGCCCATGTGCAAGACCTATTCAAAAAGGCAGGAAAAATACAAAAGGTGGATAAAATTGAGCCCTGGAATCAATTGAGGGGCACTTTTAAAATACATGCCGAACAGGGTGTCATCGCCGTTTATTTTGCCCTAAATCCGGAAAGGAACGCAAAAGTACAAGACCTTTATATCACCTTTGAGCAGCATGAAAAAAAGGACTAAGGGTATTTGAAAAATAGCCCGCCTGAACGCAACATAAGTGCAGGGGCGTTTTAATTGGGGGTATAAAGTTTTGTTTTACAGTAATAAAAACGGGTTGTGACACATTATGAGAAAAACGATTGTAATAATTTTGACAATTTTAGCTTCAACTCAAGTTAAGGCTCAATTAATAAAAGAAAAGGCTATTGATGTCGCAATAGGTTATGGATTAAGTGCCCCTTATGATGATGTTGACATAACTGGTTCTGGATTTTATCTTCAAGGCGAATATGTGCTAACGCTTGCCAAATGGATTGATGTTAGGCCTTACGCAGGGTTGATTTTGACTAAAGCTGATGACAATGAACAGAATCAACCAGATTATAAATCAACTGCAAATGCATTTCTGATTGGAGGAAAAACACGAATTATTGCACCAATACCTTGGGTAGCACCATATGTGGAATTTGGAATTGGAGCTTCTATTGGTTCATTTGAAACGGTTACGCCTTTTACAAATATAAATGAGAGTGGATTAATTATGCATATTCCCTTTTCTATTGGACTACAATTAGGAAGAAAACATAATTTTGATATTGCTTTTACTTACTATTTCCATAATAGTGTTGACCAGTTCGCTGGAGCAGCAGCATTTGGAATTTCGATTCCGTTGAACAATTAAATAAGAAGATATGAGCAGCACAAGTCACCACGATGAGCGTATTGCAAAAATGATATTCGCCTCGGTATACCCACATTATGTCACAAAAGTCGAAAAGAAAGGCAGAACGAAAGAAGAATTGCACCAGGTAATTGAGTGGCTAACCAGCTACGATGAAAAAAAGCTGCAAGAACTCATTAAGGACAAAGTGACTTTTGAACAGTTTTTTAAGAATGCTACACTAAATACCAATGCCCACCTGATTACGGGCGTGATCTGTGGGTACCGCGTAGAGGAAATCGAAAATACGGTAACCCAACAGACACGGTACTTGGACAAATTGGTTGATGAACTGGCGAGAGGACGTAAGATGGAGAAGATTTTACGGGTCCCCAAAAGCAACTAGCGCACTAAAGGATTGATTTT
This sequence comes from uncultured Maribacter sp., assembly GCA_965367725.1. GTDB lineage: Bacteria > Bacteroidota > Bacteroidia > Flavobacteriales > Flavobacteriaceae > Maribacter_A. The sequence goes on from CBDUKE010000062.1 coordinate 7,106, forward strand.
TGATACGAGGAAAAAGGGGCACAACAGCCTAGAAAAAAACACAGTTCTCAACTAGGACCATACAGATTTACTTATAGCTAAACCGTTGGCAAATATTAATGAGAAAGCACTAAAGCAAGTACCCATGAAATATAAAACTATTATACTGTTGTTTTTCTTTTTTACAGCTGTAAATGCACAACAAAAAAATGATGGTATTAATAACCCGGCGGACACTTTAATCGGAGAATGGACTATTGATTTAAGGCCAACGCCTGAAGCTGATGGGTACTTTCAATCTTTTCTTGTTGAATTGATTGAAGAAAACACTTTTAAAGGAACTTTTTATGGCAGTGAACTAGAAAATTCACTGATAAATAGAAATTGGGATAAACTATACTTCGCCTTTACAACAAAAGATCAATCCAACGAATATTATCATTCTGGATATCTACACAATGGTAAGCTGTTCGGAATTACTTATTGTCCGAACAGGGAATTCGCTGCGCCATGGACAGGTGTGAAAAACTAAAACGAACGCACCACAAGGATTATAAAAACCCGCAAGCGGTAATCCCGTATATTACTTATAGTTAAGATTATTAAATAAACTTAATTCCATAGCGACCACATATTTCAGCAACTTTAGGAAAGTCGGGCGGACCTGGAGGTAGTTTCCCCAGTTCTTCAAACATGTCTTCAATACCAGCAGGAAACACACTCAAAATAACCTTAGCTTTAGAATCACCAATGATTTTCCATGAATGGGGTATTCCTCTAGGACCAAAAGCGAGATCCCCTGCCTTTAAGATTGTAGTCTTTTCACCGACAGTCAATTCCATTTCGCCTTCAACGACCTTAAACACCTCATCTTCATTTTCATGAACATGTGGGGGAATTCCTGTACCGGGCTCATTTTCCTCTTCGATTAAAGTAAATAGGCCATTTGTATCTTTTCCGGTGAGCTTGAAGGTTTGTAGGTCGCCTATAACATTTATAGTTTTTCCTTCATCATTTCGTACGATTTTTGGCTTTAAATCATTACTGATTTTTCGTGTGCTTGCCATTAGTGCGTTGGGAACCGCTATTGCTGCAGTGCCCATAGCTGCTGTTAATTTAAGAAAGTCATTTCGTTTCATAAGTATACTACTTTAAGGGTTTTATTTTGTGATGATCATATCATAATCTGAAGCTGTCTCCATCACTTTTTGAATAATTTTTGGGGACAAAGATTTTATTTCAGCTTGATCTTCCTTTTCTGAAACTCCTAGAGTCTCAAAAAACTTTAAAAATCCTTTTGGACTGTGAATGTTGATCCATTTGCAGGGTTCATCAGCATTATTTGAGAAGGTATGTACTGTTTTTGGAGGAAGGTTTATCGACTGACCCTGCCTTATCACTGAAACTTCCCCGTTGATCATAAATTCCATCTCCCCTTCGGTCACCAAAAATACCTCATGGTAAACATTATGAAAATGAGGTGGAGGGCCTTGCATACGTGAAGGAGTTTCCCCTATTACTAGATCAAAATCACCTGTAACTACTTGTGGAGTTATTTTATGTCCTAATACCCATTTTGCCATGATATAAAATGTTTATGAGATTAATGTCTCACAAAATTATACTATCATTTTGATATATCCAAATTTTATGAGATATTTGTCTCATGAAGTCAATTTCCCTCAATAAAGGCAGAACCAAGCAAAAGTTAAAGACTCGAGAACGTATTTTGCATGCCGCTAAAATCCTGATGTCTAAAAATAGCAACACCTCTTTGGAAGAGATTGCCCATAAGGCTAAAGTATCGCGTGCTACCATTTACAGGTATTTTCCAAACTTAGATCTGCTTTTTACTGAAGCATCGCTCGACATTCATTTTCAGTCTCCGGATGCCTTATTTAAAAAAGTGAAGGATCTGACCCTGGAGAATCGCATATATTATATCCAAAATTATTACAATCAATCAGCTCTGGAGCACGAATTGATTTTTAGAAGATACTTAAGTGCGGTTTTGAACGAGTCAATCGTATCCAAAAAGAAAATTAGAGGTGGAAGAAGAGTTGAAGCAATGAACTTACTATTGGATTCCTCTAAAAATGAAATGTCAAAGAAAGATCTAAAAAACTTAAAGAACATAGCCACGATTTTGATGGGAATAGATTCACTAATAGTAGCTAAGGATGTCTGCGGACTAACGAACAAGGAGGCAAACGACACCTTGAAATGGGGCATTGAAATGATTCTGAAAGGAATTTATTGCAACGATAAGTAAAGCGTATGATGAATACCGCTATACTGACAAAAACGTGGATAATTTATGCTATGCATGTTGGTTAAGAGGAAGGTTTGATTTATATAGTGACGATCTTCATACTAAGAAACCGAAAGCAACAGGAATAAAAAAAGTGTAACTTGTTTATTTAATTAAAAGCAAGGCCTATGAAAATTGTTTGGATCGTGGTACGTGTCATTTTTGCCCTTTTTATGATATACGCCGGCATACAGCACTTCGTGAAACCAGATTTTTTCATTCCATTTGTTCCTTCTTTTCTGCCATTCACCAAAACCATCATTTATGCCTCGGGTATCTTGGAAATACTTCTGGGCATAATGATGATCATTCCGAAATACGCCAAGCAAGGAGCCTTGGGGATATTACTGCTTATGCTGGTCTTTTTACCAATACATGTGTGGGATGTATTTTCGGCTACTCCTGCCATTGGCAGCCATAAGGCTGCTTTAATCAGGCTTCCAGTACAATTGCTGTTCATCGCTTTAGCCTGGAAAATAAAGAATACCCGAGCCAGCTAACGCTATTTAATTACCCTGCATTGCACGATAATTGCACTCAACCTTGGCCTTCATAATAACCAATGAATAATTAATACAGTGGTCTTGGATTGTATCCTGATATAGCCCAATTTTTTCCTATATTTGTTTCTAATGCTAGTAAAATTAAGCAAAGTAATTCTCTGCCTTTGTTTGTGTGGCATCTCTTTTCATATTTCTGCACAACAGTATAGCTATGTTCAATACAATTCTGGGTCTGGGGCCCCTTTTGACCAGGTCTCCACAGTACTTCAAGACCAGGAGGGGTTTATATGGATTGGCAGCCAAAACGGTTTGTATCGCTTTGATGGCATCCATTTTGACATTTACAGTATACATACCGAGAGTCAATTCATTCATCAGCTTCATGAACGTAAAGATCAGCTGTTGTTTGTAAATGATATGGGCATCTATCAAATTGACGATTTGCTTTCCCAGCCTCAAGTAATTCCACTAATGGAAGGCACAATCAATGAAACTGCCGGACTTCCTTTTTATCCCAACGATTTTGCCCTAGGTAAAGATCAAGATATCTGGCTTTCCCAATCCAATCACAGCATTGGCAGGATACAGCAAGGGGATTTTAAAACCTATCCATTTTCCAAAACGGATAAAGCACAAAAGCTTGCGATACATGAAGACGCCAAAGGAGGAATTTGGGTGCTGAGTCCATTGGATGGATTATTCTACTTTGATCAAGCAACGAATGCTTTTGAAAAAAAACTGAACATTAAAAATGGGAATGCCTTATTAATTCACAAAGATCATTTGGTGGTGGGAAACGATGCACTACATGTCTATTCCATTCAAGAAGATACACCTCAGTTAATAAAGACGATTGCGCTTGATGATGACCTGATTACTGCGATGTATGTGGGTCAAAATGATCAATACATCATAGGGACGAGGAAGGGAAAGCTATTTGCCGTAGCTGATTTAAACGACCCTCCCCAAACTATATATGGGGCCAACGAAGCGCATCGGGTAGAAGAATTGGATTTTGGAAATATCTATGAAATTTATATAACCACCGATAGTAAAAGTAACAATGAAAAGATTTGGGTAGGTTCTGAAACCGGACTTTGGCTGCTTCAACAACGCTTTTTCAAAACCGTTAAAAATTTACCCTTGAATAATCCTATCGGTATTGCCATGGGCAATAATGGGAAAGCTTGGGTACCCATTAGTTATTTATACGAAATCTCTCCCCTTGAGGATGAATTCACTGCCAAGCCCATTTATAATAATTTACAAGCCAATGCAGTGGCCCAAGACAAAGCCGGATTCACCTGGGTTTCTACGTCTACCCCAAAAGTTGAATTATTAAAATATGCCGATAACAAGATCATCAAACGATATGATGATTTTCATGACCGTGGCGAAGCCATTTTCAATCTTTATCCGGACAGTAAAGGGAACCTTTGGTTTTGCCAGGCCCCTGTGAATAAACCCATTATTGGCATTGCCAAGATCAATGCAAAAGGGGAAATCAAGTATTACGATGAGACCAAAGGTTTTTCAAGTAGGGTTCTAGCAATCAAGGAAAGTGCCCAGGGCGAAATATATGCCGCAGGTATCGGTGAAGAAAGTTATTTGTATCGCTTTGATCCAGATAAAGATCACTTTGTGAACCTTAGCCCCACCCTTCCTTTTACAGCAATGCTCAATTTTGAAGTCCATGATTTGACCATCGACGATCGTGGTGTCGTATGGCTTGCTACTACAGATGGCTTACTTCGTTACGATGCTGAAAAAATTACACTGATCCAAAATGATATTTTAGGTCAAGAAGAGGTAAGGGGGGTAACGCATTATTCCAATAATAATATTTGGATCTCCACGGCCACGAAAGGTCTGGTTTTTCACCAACAAAATACTTCCACCGTTTTAGGTGAAATAGAAGGTTTGCCAGCCGTTATAAGTGCTTACCGCTGTATTACTACAGATGCTCAAGGACGCCTTTGGGCAGGCACCGCAGAAGGCCTGGTATACTCCCGCATGTCTGCGGCTACCCTACCCTATTCCAATACGCCAAGGATTAGACAGATCATAATCAATCGAAGGGAATTTAATGAAGGCTTCGATAAGGTGTTGGCCATAAAAAAAAGTCAACCCCTTAAAGTACTATTTACGAATTTGTCCTTTCCTGCTAAAAATGTTCAATACCAATACAGACTGCTTCCCAAAGAAGATACCCAGGTCATGCTGGAAGAACAGCTTTGGCAATCCAACGGAAATAAAAATGTGCTATCATTAGGCCAAATTGAACTCGGTGATTACTACCTGGAAGTGCGGGCCAGACAACCTGGAGGCTACCAATGGAGTATGCCTTTGAAAATTCAGTTAAAAGTATTTGTACCCTGGTATTTGCAAACCTGGTTTGTTTATGGCTCCATTGGCCTACTAGTTTTATTTATAGCTTATTATTTTCGTTTTTATGTTAAACGACGTTTCAACAGATTGCAACAAGTCTTGAAATACTCCAATGAAAAGTTAGCGAAAAAGAAAGCGCAACTCGATCAAAAGATTCGGGATTTTGAAGCGCAACAAGAAGAATTGGAGAGTGCAAATTCGAACATCCATACCCTCGAATTATTTATCAAGGAAATTCCCAAAAAGGCATCCTGGAACGACATCATCGCAGCAATGGGCAAAGCCGTTAACCAATCTGCTGATATCAACGCTTTTGAAATTGCATTTAAGGACAAAAATGAAGTGGTCCACAAGGGTTATTCCGATCAAGAACGAAGTGGTTTTACTTTTAGAAGCAAACCCTTCAACCCCAAAACCAGTTTATCATGCTGGGTTATGGCCAACCGTCGGGAAGTATTGATCAATGACTTTGATAAGGAGCATACCATGTTCATTGAAGAGAAGGCTGCCTACCGTTTTAGTTCCTTATTGTTTATTCCTTTTACGTTAGAGAATAATCAGCCGGTCGTATTATGTGCTTACAGTATCCAGAAAAATCATTTCGAACCTAATGATTTGGTAATGTTTAGGATTTTGGCCCAATTTATCTGCTTTTCCATTCACGAGGAAATAACGAAAAAGTTATGAAGAACCTATCGTTTCACATATTGATCTTGTTATTGTTTGGGGGAAATAACCTGCAGGCCTTTACCGAGAGGGATACGCTTACCGTTGGTATTTACCACAATCCACCTTTTGTGATAAAAACAGCGGATAATGATTTTGAAGGCTTGAGTATTGAGTTATGGGAAAACATAGCCCAGTCCGCTGATCTGCCTTTTCGTTATGAACTATATTCAGATTTCATCGGTATTTTAAAAAGATTGGAGTATCAAGATATAGATCTAACCATTAATCCTATGGATGTGAATGATTCACGGGTTGATAAATTTGACATGACGCAGCCCTTTTTCATTTCCAGTATCGGCGTTGCTATTCCCCACTTAAATCGCTCTCCCTTAGCCGTTTTCATCAGTAATATTTTCTCTCTGGCTTTTTTGGAAATTATATTGTTACTCATTTTTGTCATTTTTATCTTTGGTTTTTTTCTATGGCTAGTTGAACGAAGGCACAATAAATTTCAATTCCGTCCCGGTCTGTTAGGTCTTTTTGACGGGCTATGGTGGTCAGCCGTAACGATGACTACAGTGGGTTATGGTGATAAAGCTCCCAAGTCGAACTTGGGTAAGGCGATTGCCGTTATTTGGATGTTTACCGCAGTGATCATTATTTCAAGTTTTACTGCCGGCATCGCTTCCACCCTAACTATTACCGGATTACAAACCGATATAAAAAATGCCGAGGATATTCGATTGGCGGAAAATATTTCAGTAGTGGGTGCTACCAATAGTGAGTCCTATTTAGTGCAGGAAAATATCCCTATCAATAAGACGTATGCCTCACCAATTCTTGCCCTCAGGGCACTTGCCAAAAAAGAAAATGATGTACTGCTATATGATCGTACTATTTTACAGTATTACATAAATCGGCTTTCTTTGGATGAAAAGGTGAAACTGCTGCCCTTCTCCTTAAAAGAGAACTATCAAAGTTTTATGTTACCGAAGAACCACCCGGCTTTTGACCTGATCAATGTTGGTTTAATGAAGGAGATCCATAAGGAACGCTGGGAAGATTTGCAAAGAAAGTATGATGTTAAGGGGAATTGAAAAATGGAGGGTTTCGATTTTCTTAAATATTCAAACTGGTCTATTGATAAAAAAACAAATCCTGACTGAAAACCTGTCTTCCGGTTTACGTGCAGTAGTTATAAAGACAGGTGGCTTTCGCATTGTATCATAGCTGAACAGTTAGCTGTAATTTTGAAAACCAATCAATGAACGAATTTGACAAAGTGATGTCCGAACGCTCGGATTTGGAACTTTATGAAATTTTAAACCATAAAAGAAGTAGCTACACTTCAGAGGCACTTGTTTCAGCCAAAACCGAATTCAATGCTCGGAATATCAGCTCGAAAAAGTTATCTGAATTGGAATTACAATCAAGAGAAAATAATAAAGCAAATCGTACAAAGCAAAAAGCTGAATTGGTTGAAAAAATAAAAGATGTATGGAAATTATTCCTACCCACTGAAAAAGATACCTTGTCCCAAAATTTATTGTCTTTTTGTATTTTTTTAACCATCGCCTATATCTACTACTTCATTAGCGACTTTTCATTGACAATTGCCGTTTTGAGTGATTTTAGGGAGTGGGATGTAAGCGTAATTGAACATTTACTTCCTCTTCTATTATTTCCGATTGGCATTTTTGGATTATGGAAGACAAAAAAATATGGTTGGTTTCTAATAGTTGCTCTTTTAACCTACTACGCCTTTTCAGCAGTTTATTCAGGTATTGATAATTATAGCTATTCTTTTGGGGATAATGGCGGAATTTTTGGTCAATTGGATAATGTATTCCCAAAACCAAGTATCCCAAGTTTGATTTTGAGATTTGTGGTTCTTGGCGGACTAGTGATTTTTCTTCATCGGACTAATATTCTGAAATTATTTAAAATTAAAAAATCAAATAGAATTGCGATGGTTGTGGTTATTGGAGTTTTAACAACCCTATTTTGGTGGTCGATACGCTAAAAAAACTTAGGGTAACAACTTATAAAACCCCCTCGCCAAAGACGTGGCGTTTCATACATAAGACCGATAACTGCAAGTGGAAAATTCAAGAATGAATACCATACATTGATGGGTAATAAACTTACTTTTTTTATCGGTATACTTGGCGTTGGCTTCTTTGTTGTTCGCCAACCCTGATGCTGCATATATGGGTATCTATCAGCGCGCTGTGGAAACGGTATTTGTTCTTTGGATAATTAGCTGTGCCATTGCAATCAAAAACATAAAACCAGCAGCTAACGATATATAACAAATCATAGCCGCTGGTTTTTTTTATTGTTATCACACTCCTCCTTCCCAAGGAATGCGGAATCGGAATTCCAGATCAATACATAATCCAGCCAGTTGACGTATGGGACTCATGACCTGTTTCCAGATTAACGACCATATCATGGTATACAAACTCTCCTGTTGCATTTTCGAACCTACCAGTGCCCCCGTCTATGATGGAACCTCCTGTAATTGGCGCCATATTGCCTTGTGTTAAGTCGATTATAATAGCTCCTTTAGTCCGTAATTTATCTCCATTGGCTGCTATAATGGTATCATCTGAAGTGATGCTTAATGCCACAGGAATCTCGCCAACAAATATATACTCGCAGGATGTATTCACGGTGGTGCCAGTCACTTTGCCAAGATGGGTAACGGTACCATAGAAATTAACGCCCCCAGCAACATAAAGTGTATTTGGAGGATCGAAAAGAGGTGCACAGGCTAATGGTCCAATATCTGTCCTCCCATCACTTTCCAGGGCATTCGCAATGGGTACAGGATGCTTTTTGCCTTTGGCGGTGATAGCGGTGAGATCTTCAGGCCAATAGTCTGTTACAGTTTCCTGATCACAGGAGAATACGATCAAAAGTGCGGGTACCAACAATAATTTAAAGATTTTTTTCATAATCCTAAGGTTTTAAATGAGTAGAATGTTTAAAAAAAAGTAAAATAGTAGGGGGAGAGGTTTTGATAATTCCATAAAATGGAACAATCAATTAGGTGTCAAATAGTTAATGACAAAAAAGGTATGTATTATTTATAGAGAATATTGGTCATTAAGGACGAAACTGGACAAATAGCGTCCCAAGACCCTATTTTATTTACCAAGCCATTAGTAAATAGCGCTATATCCAAATATTAAAGACCTTGATCAACACCGATTTTAAGAGCAAAAAGTATTTCAGTAGCATCTTGGATACACTTCAGCCGGTAGGTTGGTATACCTTTATCGGGGGAAATTCGAAAACCAAATTTAGGGTCTTAGACCGATTCACATTTCGTCTTTTGACCATTAAAATCAGGGTCTTACCATAGATTAAGCAAGAAATCTGGACAGAAAATGGGGGTGATGAAAAATATGAACGTTTAAGTAAACTCCCAATCCTAGGGAGATAGCGATCAAAATACTATATATTCTTCTGGCCATTATGTATTATTCAACTATTAGACTTTAAAATATAAGATCTGATGATTGTGTTCATTAAAACTCATCAAAGGCACCCTACCATAGGATTCCATTTTTTTGACCAGGTCTTGATGGAACCATTTTTTGAAAAATCCCTGTTTTTCCCGCTCCAACATGACCATCAAGTCGGCCCCGACATCCCCTAAATAAATGCGAAGGGAATCGAATACGGTTTCGGAAAATAAAAGCTGAAAATCAATTTTTGGATATGTTACGCGCTCTTTCAAGGTGTTCTTGAACCATATCATCTGAAGACCCCCTGCGTACTCTTCTTTTGTGGAAATATGAACCACTTTAATCGCCGCATGCAACGGTTCGGCTATTTCGACCAGTTTTTGAATTCATAATAAAAAAAGAGGATTACAATTAGTAATGCTTGGGAAATGATAGAAAATATCGATCCTTCAAAACCGAAATCACCCCCATTCAAAATGTTCTTTTCAAACATTTTAAACTCAATTAAAGAATAATTTTCTTGCCCACTTACATTAAATCCAAAAAGAGTTTGAAAAAAATTCCAACTAAAATGCAATGCAATTGGTAGCCACAGGTTTTTATTATAAATATAGGAGGTCCCTAATAAAACACCGGCTAGAAATAGGTTTAATGCGCTAAACCAATCCATATTGGGGTTGCCGGCATGGGCCAGGACAAAAAGTACTGATGAAAAAAGTAAAGCAATATACTTATTAAAGGTATACATTAGATTACGTAAAATGTACCCTCTAAATAATGCTTCTTCTGTAATTGCGACAACCAAAAATATAATTATTGAATAGCCTATTTCTTTTAAACTAAAAACAGTTTTATGATATTCAATTTCATTTAAAAAACTTAAAAGCAGATATGCTGACCCCATTATACTAAGGCCCAATAATACCCCTAACAAGATATCTTTAAATTTATTTTTTATGTTAAAACCTAATGAAACAAATTTTTCCTTATCAACATATTTCATAAACAACCACAACAAAAGAAAGGTCCCTACCGACCCAAAAAAAGAAATAACCAAATGCTGTTCCGTAGATTTAACCGCCCCTATTTGTTCGTAATCATAATCAACCAGCGACATCCCAATTAATTGAAATACGCCAACCACTATAAAATAAGGCACTATTAACAAAAAAATCCTCAACAGTCCGTTCATAACTATCTTTTCAAATTTTAATAACTACTTTTTCGTTTTACAATCAAAGTCGGGGATGTATAGGAGGCGCTGTTTTGTATTACACTTCAAAAATGAGAAAAAATTATTGACATTCCAGTGATTTCTTGGAATAGTAAAGGCAATGATATTTATAAAAAATTAAATAACCCTTTGAAAAAATGGGTTGATTTATCTGGTCGTGCCAAAAGCGTGAGTAAGATTACTTTACAGGGCATTGAAAAGGCTATATAACAAAAACCCCAGCGAAGATCGCTAGTTTTTTTTATAGGATAATAGTGCTGATTAATACGTAATCCAGCCAGTCGCCGTATGGGTCTCATAACCTGTTTACAGATTAACGACCATATCATGGTAATCAAAACCTCCCTTTGCATTCAAGAACCTAGGTCAGGGCAGCGAAACTTATTGTGGTGATAGTCATAAAGCCTGTTTTGG